>NZ_JBCPXY010000019.1:0-27994 GCF_039581425.1 Flavobacterium movens | reverse complement strand
GTGACCCGACTGGGGCTCGAACCCAGGACCCCATCATTAAAAGTGATGTGCTCTACCGACTGAGCTATCGAGTCATTTAATTTCTTGAATGCGGGTGCAAATATAAGGAGTTTTTTTTGAAGTTTCCAAGCTATTTTATCATAAATTTGTCTTTTTTTTGGAAAAATCTCCAATTGCTTAGTTTATAAGGTTTTATTAATATGAAAAAAATTGTACTGTTAGGTTACATGGGTTGCGGAAAGTCAACAATTGCCCAAAATTTGTCAAAAATTACAAATATTCCGTTCTTAGATTTGGATAAATGTATCGAGGAAAGAGCAAATTTATCCATAAATGAGATTTTTGAGAAGCACGGAGAAGTGTATTTTCGAAAATTAGAGCACGAAATGTTTGTAGAATTACTGCAATCTTCTGAAAATAATATTATCGGATTAGGCGGAGGAACTCCATGTTATGCCAATAATCATGAATTATTAAAAGGAGATGATGTTGTATCTATATATTTAAAAGCATCTATTGATACTTTGTATAATAGATTGGTGCATAATAAAAGCAAACGTCCTTTGATTGCTAATATGAATGAGGAGGAAATGAAAGAGTTTATCGCGAAACATTTATTCGACAGAAGTTATTATTACAATCAAGCAAAACATAAAGTTTCGGTAGATGATAAATCTGTCGAAGAAACGGTTCAGGATATTTTAGAAATCTTAGCTTAAAAAAGCATAATCGCCATTTTCTGAATTGAAAACTACTTGAACATGCTCTAATAAAGAAGTTGAAAGCGAAATTCCTTTAAAATCTGCCTTTACAGGATATTTTTTATGATTTCGATCAACAAGTACTGCTGTTTTGAATTTTTTAAGCGGAACGTCTAAGAAATGACGAACAGCATATATTAATGTAGTGCCCGAGTTTAAGACATCATCAACCAGAACAAGTCCTTTGTTTTTGTATTCTTCAGGAGTTAATGAAGTGTGTATCGCTTCTTGCGGATTTTGTTTGTTTATTTTGACTTCGCAGATAGAAACTTTTAAAGTAGAGATACTGCTAAGTGCTGAAGCTATTTTTTCGGCAAAAACAAATCCGTTAGAAGCAATTCCGGCAATAACAACTTCCTCTTCGTCTACAAAAGTCTCGTAAATTTGGTAAGCGATACGTTTTATTTTATGTTCGATTTCTTGATGGGTTAGAATAATATTGTTACTCATGGTGTATTTTTTTTGCTAAGATAATTAATTTAAAATCCAATCCCGAAACCTCAAAATAAATTCCAGATTCCAATTATTTAGGGGAATTTGTTTTTATTTTAACTGTTTTGAAATTTGATTACTTTTTTTTGGAATTTGGGATTTAAAAAATTGAAATTTAAAAAAAAGGAATTTATTCAGTTTCCTCTTCTTCGTCATCGTAAATTTCGTCTCCGTAATCATCAATGTCTCTTCGGTCTTTTTTAGTTGGACGTCCGGTACCGCTTCTTCTATAATGTTCTTTAGATAGTTTTAATAACTCTAAATGTGCATAAGCTTCTGGCGGAGTTTCATTTTTTCGGTAAATATCAACCAATTTTGCTCCAACACGGCTTTGCGGAATATCTAAAACTGTTATAATTTGTGTAATTTGATCTTTTCTAAAGGTAATTCGGTCCGTAGGAAAAACTTCTTTTGATGGTTTTGCAACCTGCCCATTTACAGTGATCTGATTCTTTTTGCAGGCTTCAGTAACCATGTTTCTGGTCTTGTAATAACGAACGCACCACAAGTATTTATCTATTCTCATAATTTTTCTAAAATCCAAGTTAAATTCTTTACAAAAATAAATCAATATTGTATCTTGCGCACCTAAAAAAATGATAATAATGAATAAATTTAAATATTATTTTGTTTTGTTACTCGCTGGTATTGCCATCGTTTCTTGTAATAAAAGCGATGATGATAAATCAGTAGTGGTTCCTGTAAGAGATTATGCAGAGCAGTATAAAGCAGATAATGATTCGATTGAAAAATATTTAAAGACAAATTATATTGTTGTAGATAAGACGACTTTTGATGTTAAAATAGAAAAAATTCCTGCAGGAGGAACTCAAGTTTCGATTTGGGATCAGCAAGAGTATCCTTTGAGAATTAGACCTGTTTCTAGTCGTGGTGTTGATTACAAAGTTTATTATCTAAGTTTTAGAGAAGGTGTTGGTGAGAGACCATGCAATTTCGATGAGATTACGGTTTCGTATACAGGAACACTTTTAGACGGTACTCAATTTGATAGTTCTTACGGATTAGAACGTGATTTTAACTTGGATATTTATGTCACAGGGCCTATTGTAGATGGCTGGCCAGAGATTATGCCACAATTTAGGGTAGGAACTCGTAACCCAGCTGGCGCTGATGGAAGTTTTACGTATGATGGCTATGGTGCCGGAGTAATGTTTTTGCCTTCAGGGTTAGGGTATTATGGGAATCCTCCAGCAGGTATTCCTGTTTATTCTCCTTTAGTATTTAGTTTTAAATTACTTGCTTTAAAACGATCTGATATTGAGTATAGTTCGTCTGCGCAAGCAAAAATAGGTGATGGTGTGCCAACTTATTTGGAAGATCTTAATGGTGATGGGTATCTTTATGATCCGAGAGATACTGCAAGATATCCTACTTTGACAGATGATAAAATAGAAGATACTGATAAAGACGGAATTCCGGACTTTTTGGATTTTGATGATGACGGAGATGGTTATACAACTCGATTTGAAATTACAAAGCCTACTGATCAGATAGGTTGGGGAACATTGGATGGGTCACCTTTTTATTTTGGGATAAGAAACTATTATCCTTGGGATCCAATGAACGATGATTCTGCTACGCCAAATGTTGATGAAACTGAACCGAGAGGAATTCCTAGTAGACCAAGCGGAGGTTTAACTGATCCTACAAAACCTGAATCAATAACAAATCCTGCTAAATTTGTTCCAGAAGATTATACGAAACCTGGAAGATTAAGAATTCATCTTGATAAAACCTATCCTTATCAAAAGAATTAAAAAATAATACAAAATAATTGAAGCCTCGGAATTTTAGATTCCGAGGCTTTTTTATGTAAAGGAAGATAATTTATCAAATTCCCAAGGAATATCTTAATTTACGAACTTGAGTTTTGAGTTGCTGATATGATTTGATTTGGGTTTATTAGTTGAAATAAGGTGTAAAAAAAAACCTCGGAATGCAAATTCCGAGGTTTTTTTATAAAGTAAGAAAGTTTAAAGATTACTTTCTTTTGATTACTCTTTCTACAGCTTCAACAATTGCTTGGTTGTTTAATTTGTATTTTTCCATTAATTGCTCTGGAGTTCCAGACTCTCCAAAACTATCTTTTACTGCCACAAATTCTTGTGGAGTTGGATTGTTTAATGCTAATACTCCAGAAACACTTTCTCCAAGACCTCCTAGGTAGTTGTGCTCTTCAGCAGTAACTACGCATCTTGTTTTAGCAACCGATTTAAGAATTGCTTCTTCGTCAAGAGGTTTAATAGTATGGATGTTGATTACTTCCGCAGAAATTCCTTTTTCTTCTAATTTTTCAGCTGCAATAAGAGCTTCCCAAACTAAGTGTCCTGTTGCGATAATAGTAACATCTGTTCCTTCGTTCAATAAAATTGCTTTTCCAATTACGAACGGCTCATCTGCAGGAGTAAAGTTAGCTACTACTGGGCGTCCGAAACGTAAGTAAGCAGGACCATGGTGGTCTGCTAATGCAATAGTTGCAGCCTTAGTCTGGTTGTAATCGCATGTGTTGATTACTGTCATTCCTGGCAACATTTTCATTAATCCGATATCTTCTAAGATTTGGTGAGTTGCTCCGTCTTCTCCTAAAGTTAAACCAGCGTGAGAAGCACAGATTTTTACGTTTTTATCTGAATAAGCAACAGATTGACGAATCTGATCGTAAACTCTTCCTGTAGAAAAGTTAGCGAAAGTTCCTGTAAAAGGGATTTTTCCTCCAATTGTTAAACCTGCCGCAATTCCAATCATGTTTGCTTCAGCGATTCCGATTTGGAAAAAACGCTCTGGGTGATTTTTCTTGAAATCATCAAATTTTAATGATCCAATTAAGTCAGCACATAATGCTACAACATTTTCGTTTTTTTGACCTAATTCAGTCATTCCCGCTCCAAAACCAGAACGAGTATCTTTACTTCCTGTATTTTCGTATTTTTTCATTTTATTTCTTTTGAGGTACTAAGCTTCTAAGTGACTAAGTTTTTAAGCTGAAAACTGTCTACTGAGACTGAGTACTTTTTAATAGTCTGCTAAAGTTGAAATGTTTTGAGCTAAAGCACTTGCTAATTGGTCATTGTTTGGTGCTTTACCGTGCCAAGCATGAGTGTGCATCATAAAATCTACACCATTACCCATTTCTGTGTGTAATAGAATGCAAACTGGTTTTCCTTTTCCTGTTCTTGATTTAGCATCAGTTAATCCAGCGATAATAGCATCGATATTGTTACCTTCTTTAATTTCTAAAACATCCCAGTCAAAAGCTTCAAATTTAGCACGGATACTTCCCATTGGCAAAACTTCATCTGTTGTCCCGTCAATTTGTTTTCCATTAAGGTCGATCGTTGCAATAATGTTGTCTACTTTTTTAGCAGAAGCATACATGATAGCTTCCCAGTTTTGACCTTCTTGTAACTCCCCATCTCCGTGTAAACTATATACGATGTGATTGTCTTTGTTTAATTTTTTAGCTTGAGCTGCTCCCAAAGCTACAGATAAACCTTGTCCTAATGAACCAGACGCAATGCGAACTCCAGGTAAACCTTCGTGAGTTGTTGGGTGTCCCTGTAAACGAGAATCTAATAATCTGAATGTAGCTAATTCTGAAACTGGAAAGTAACCACTGCGTGCTAGAACGCTATAAAAGACAGGAGAAATGTGTCCGTTTGAAAGGAAAAATAAATCTTCTCCAATTCCGTCCATATCAAAACCTTCTTTGCGGTCCATTATATTTTGATACAATGTTACCAAAAATTCAGTACAACCTAATGAACCACCTGGGTGTCCAGAGTTTACAGCATGTACCATTCTAAGAATATCTCTTCTTACTTGGATCGTTAAATCGCTTAATTGTTGTGTGTTAGGCTTCATTTTATATGTAAAAGTTAAACTGGAGCAAAAGTAATCGTTATTTTGCGGGGAGACAAATGATTTTTTGCTTTAGTTTTATAGCAATTGTTAAATTTTACTATTTTTTTTACATTATAAAGAAAAATATAACGGGTGTTTTGCTTTTTAATCTTGTATAAATGTGGTTTTTACAATTTATGTTAAAGCACAAAAAAAGTCTTGTGTAATACAAGACTTTAGATATGTGTTATATGATAAATAGTGGTTTTTATTCAGTATCGCCTTCGCTGTAATAATTATTTTCTTCATCTTCCGAGCCTATTTCTTCTTGTTGGTCGTCTAGTTCAGCGCCAGGAATATCCAAATCATTTCCAAGTTTGTCACTGTTTTGTTTCCATTCATTGCCATTCTGAGTAATGGTTTGGTCAGTCGAAATGCTTTCTGGATCCACATCTTCTGATTTATCTTCACGATTGTAAATGTCTTCATTTGCTGGATAATTTAGGTTTTCCAGATTTCTTTCGATCTCATTTTCTTTTGCTGTGTTTTTATCTTCTGAATTTATCATAATGCCAATCTTTAATATTGTTAAACAGATACTTTATCTATTATAAAGTTATGAAAACTATAGCTTTAATAATTATATTTTTAAAATCAGTATGTTATAATATTTGCATAAAATAAATTATCTCATTTTCTAATTTGATAAATTATCTAATAGAAGCAATCTCTCGCCAAGTGACTAATTGAATATTATTCTCTATTAGTTTTGCTTTACATTTTTCACTTGTGAAAAAATCGATATCTATTTGGCGCCATTCTGAACCAAAATTTGGATGATTTGTGGTAATACCTTGCATTTCAAAATCATCAAATGCAGGATGAAGAAGGAAAATATTTAATCCAGAAATGGCACTGTCTAACGCTTTTTCATAAGATTTTTGAAGTTCTCCTTTTTCAAAGTCATTATAATATCCAATTAAAAGTTTATCGGCCAAAAGTGTATCATCAAAATTATATTTTTCGTTAGATAAAGAGACAGATTCTACAAAGTCTTTATTGATGAAAACAGGTAAATTGTATGTTTTTCCTAACCCTTTATAGATTTCTAAAATTTCGGGAGTAACGCCAACACTGCACATATGTGAGTCGAGATGTGTCGGCTGAATGCCAAATTGCAGAGCTTTTTCGATTTGAGCGGTAAGTTCCTTTTTAATTTCAGATGGTTTTGCGTTGTTTTTGAAGTCTTGTCTGGTTTTATAAAAATAACCATTTTGGTCTACTAGACTCGAAACTTCGGAAAGGGGAAGAATCGGACCAAATTTATAATTCTCCCATTCGCAAGTTAGGGTTAAATGAATTCCGCAGTCATAATTCGGATTGTTTTTAGCAAAAGTTGCCATTTCAAAAAACCACGGACAAGGAACCATTATGCTGTAGGAATTGACAGATCCGTTTTGAAGTGTATTTATAGTTGCCTGATTTTCGGAATGTGATAATCCCGCATCGTCAGCGTGAATGATTAACAATTTGCTATTTTCAGGATATCCGAGTTTTTGCGCTAAGTTCATTTGTTTTTTTATTGTGAATATGCTGTGTGAGGGCTTCAACTTCCTGTAATCTGACAGCACTATATTTCATTTTTAATAGATTTTATTCAAATTTAAAAATTTTTGAAGTTTAGGTTTTATGATGTTTTTGAATTAACTCAATTTTATAATTCACAAATTTTCTAATTAATTAAATTTCCCTGAAATTAGCTTATCTTTGCCGACTGAAAAAAGAAACAAATGAAGTTCGATTTATTACAAAAAGATCCGCAGTCTAAAGCAAGAGCGGGAAGTATAACTACTGATCACGGCGTAATTGAAACGCCTATTTTTATGCCAGTTGGAACGGTTGCATCTGTAAAAGGTGTGCATCAGCGTGAGCTTAAAGAAGAAATAAATCCGGATATTATTCTTGGAAATACATATCATTTATATTTACGTCCACAGACTGAAATTTTAGAAAAAGCGGGAGGGTTACATAAATTCATGAACTGGGATCGTAATATTTTGACCGATTCTGGAGGATATCAAGTATATTCTCTTTCTTCAAATAGAAAAATTAAAGAAGAAGGAGTGAAGTTTAAATCGCATATTGACGGTTCTTACCACTTTTTCACGCCAGAAAATGTAATGGAAATTCAGCGTACAATTGGAGCTGATATTATCATGGCTTTTGATGAGTGTACGCCTTATCCTTGTGATTACCGTTACGCGCAACGTTCTATGCATATGACGCACCGTTGGTTGGACAGATGTATCAATCATTTGGAAAAAGTGCCTTATAAATATGGTTACGAACAGACGTTTTTTCCAATCGTTCAAGGAAGTACTTATAAAGATTTGCGTCGTCAGTCGGCTGAATATATTGCCAATGCAGGTCAGCAGGGAAATGCAATTGGCGGACTTTCTGTAGGTGAACCAGCAGAAGAAATGTACGCTATGACTGAGGTGGTTTGCGAAATTCTTCCTGAAGATAAACCTCGTTATTTAATGGGAGTTGGAACTCCAATTAATATTTTGGAAAATATTGCGTTAGGAATTGATATGTTCGACTGTGTTATGCCAACGCGTAATGCAAGAAACGGTATGTTGTTTACGGCAAACGGAACTATCAATATTAAGAACAAAAAGTGGGAAGCCGATTTTTCTCCAATTGATGAAATGGGACACACTTTTGTTGACACAGAGTATTCAAAAGCATATTTACGCCACTTGTTTGCGGCCAACGAGTATTTAGGAAAGCAAATTGCTACCATTCATAATCTTGGTTTCTATATGTGGTTGGTTCGTGAAGCTAGAAAACATATCTTAGCAGGCGATTTTAGACCATGGAAAGAAATGATGGTTAAAAATATGAGTCAAAGACTTTAAAAGAGTTTCAAGTTTTTTTAGTTTCAGGTTTCAAGTTGCTCAGCGTAACTTGAAATTTGGAACCTGAAACAAAACAAACAAGTTTCTATATGCTGACAATAATAGATAAATACATTTTAAAAAGATACCTCGGAACTTTTTCTGTGATGCTTCTTTTATTTGCGCCAATCGGAATCGTAATTGACGTTTCTGAAAAGGTGAATAAAATGCTTGAAAACAAGATTCCGTTTGGCGATATTGCTTTCTATTATTACAACTTTACAATCTACTTTATTAATTCGCTGTTTCCGATATTTTTGTTTTTATCGGTAATTTGGTTTACATCAAAATTGGCCAATAATACTGAAATTATTGCCATTTTGAGTTCTGGAATTTCATTTACTCGTTTTCTGCGTCCTTACATTATTGGTGCAACAATTGTTTCGATTTTTGTATTGCTTATGGGATTTTTTATTGTTCCTGCGGCGAGTGAAGGCTATAATAATTTTAGATACACTTATTTAAAAGGAAATGGAAAAGAACTCATGCGAGGCGAAAACACTAATGTTTTTAGGCAAATTAACGATCATGATTTTATTTTTGTAAATAGTTTTAACGAAGAATCAAAAACAGCTTTCAATTTTTCTTTAGAGCATTTTGAAAAAGAAAAATTGACTTATAAAATTACAGCAAGCCGTATTAAATGGGATCCTAAAAAGAAGATTTACATTTTATACGATTATACAAAAAGAACAGTAGGAGAATTAAACGACGTACTTGAAAAAGCTCCTGAAAAAAGTGTTGCCTTCAAATTTGAATTGGCAGATTTAACGCCAGTAGTTTATATTGCCGAAACGCTGACTCTTGGTAAATTAATTGATTTTATAGAAAAAGAAAGAAAAAGAGGTTCAGGAAATATCAACACCTATTTGGTTGTTCTTTATAAAAAATATAGCATACCAGTTTCAGCATTTATTTTAACGATTATTGCGGTTTCAGTTTCTTCTATGAAACGTCGTGGCGGAATGGGAATGAACCTTGCAATAGGAATTGCAATTGCGTTTTCATTCGTATTCTTTGATAAAATCTTTGGTACACTTGCCGAAAAATCTACATTTTCACCTTTATTAGCTGTTTGGTTTCCGAATATTGTTTTCGGAATCTTAGCAGTTTACCTATTACGTAATGCGAAACGATAATTTAAAAAGTTATTTAAATCTTCACTTAATTGTTTTTATCTGGGGTTTTACAGCCATTTTGGGCGCTTTAATTACAATTGATGCCGACAATTTGGTTTGGTACAGAATGCTTATTGCTATGATTTTTCTTGGCGGATTTATTGCATTTAAAAAACAGTCTTTTCAAGTTCCAATAAAAGAATTTTTCAAATTGATTTTTGTTGGACTACTGATTGCGCTTCATTGGATTTTCTTTTTTAAAGCAATTCACGTTTCCAATGTTTCAATTACGCTTTCTATATTTTCTTTGGGAGCCTTTTTTGCATCATTATTAGAGCCATTATTTTACGGAAGAAAAGTGCTTTGGTACGAAGTTCTTTTTGGACTTGTAATTATAGCTGGTTTAGGATTGATTCTTCAGGTTGAAATAAAATACCTTACTGGAGTTTACTATGCCTTGGCAGCCATTATTTTAGGAGTATTATTTACTTTGATGAATGGGAAATTAATTTCAGATCACGAACCTTCGGTTATAACATTTTATGAATTTGGTGCAGGAGTTTTCTTTATCACGATTTATTTTTTATTTCAAGGAAAATTTACGGCAGATTTTTTCCAAATGTCTTTAAATAAATGGGTTTTATTATTGATTTTAGCTTCAATTTGTACAGCATATGCGTTTACCGCTTCAGTAAAAGTAATGCAGCGATTGACTCCTTATACCGTAATGTTAACCACTAATTTAGAGCCAGTTTATGGAATAGTTTTGGCTTATTTTATCTTAGGTGGAAAAGAAAAAATGAGTGTCGAATTTTATGTTGGAGCTGTCATTATTATTATAACAGTTATTCTAAATGGTGTTTTCAAACATTATCAGAATAAGAAAGAAAACTTGTAATAGTTTCCTTATTATTAAAATGCATTTTTATACTTTAAACAACAATTAACTTCGCCAATGATATAATATTTTTATATTTGCGGTTCGATTTACAAACAAAATTCAAAAATCCATGGAATATTTAGATTTTGAGCTTCCAATTAAAGAACTTGAAGAACAGTTAGAAAAGTGTGTTATTATTGGAAAAGAATCTGACGTTGATGTAACGCCAACGTGCAAGGAAATCAACAAGAAATTAGTAGAGACTAAAAAAGAAATATATAAAAACCTTACGGCTTGGCAGAGAGTACAATTGTCAAGACACCCAAATAGACCTTATACTTTAGACTACATTAGAGCAATCTGTGGAGATACTTTCTTAGAACTTCATGGAGACAGAGGTTTTAAAGATGATAAAGCAATGGTTGGCGGACTTGGTAAAATAAACGGGCAGTCGTTTATGATTATCGGTCAGCAAAAAGGTTTTAATACAAAAACACGTCAATACCGTAATTTTGGTATGGCAAATCCAGAAGGATACCGTAAAGCTTTGCGTTTGATGAAAATGGCTGAGAAATTCGGAATCCCAGTTTTAACTTTAGTGGACACTCCAGGTGCATATCCAGGACTTGAAGCAGAGGAAAGAGGGCAAGGAGAAGCTATTGCTAGAAATATCTTCGAAATGGTTCGTTTACAAGTGCCAATCATTACTGTTATTATTGGTGAAGGTGCTTCTGGTGGAGCTTTAGGAATTGGTGTTGGAGATCGCGTTTATATGTTAGAGAATACTTGGTATTCTGTAATTTCTCCAGAATCGTGCTCTTCTATTTTATGGAAAAGCTGGGAGTACAAAGAGCGTGCAGCAGAAGCTTTAAAACTAACTTCTTCTGACATGAAAAAACAAAAATTAGTTGATGACGTAATTCCAGAACCATTAGGAGGAGCGCACTACGACCGTGAAACAACTTTCAAAACGGTTGCAGAATACATCACTAAAGGATATAATGAATTGAAAGACTTATCAACAGCTGACTTAATTGCCCAAAGAATGGACAAATACAGTAATATGGGCGAGTATAAAGAGTAAATTCATAAAAAGAGACTTAAAATCCGAAGCCTTACAGTTTCGGATTTTTTTTTGGTTATGAACAAATCAAGATTATTTATAAACAATTATTAGTTATAACTAGATAGCAGAATTTTTTTAAATTTTGCTACTTTCGCTATATGGAAAATTTCAAAAACTTAAACCCTGTTAAGGTCGACAAAACCACGATTATCAACTTAGAAAAAGGAAAGTTGCCACCACAAGCTCTTGATTTGGAGGAGGCTGTGCTGGGTGCAATGATGATTGATAAAAAAGGGGTAGATGATGTAATTGATATTTTGCAGGCAGAAGCTTTTTACAAAGACGCGCACAAACATATTTTTGAAGCGATTTTACAGCTTTTTACCGAAACGCAGCCAATTGATATCTTAACAGTTTCGACTCAGTTAAAGAAAAACGGTAAGCTAGATTTGGCAGGTGGAGATTTTTATTTAATTCAGCTTACACAGAAAATTGCTTCTTCGGCGCATATCGAATTTCACTCGCGTATTATTCTTCAAAAATTTATTCAAAGAAGTTTGATTAGAATTTCTTCAGAAATTATTGAAGCATCATATGATGAAAGTGCAGACGTTTTTGATTTATTGGATAAAGCGGAATCTAAATTATACGAAGTTACACAAGGAAATATCAAACGTAGTTCTGAAACTGCGCAAAGTTTAGTTTTACAAGCTAAAAAGAAAATTGAAGAGATTTCTAAAAAAGAGGGATTAAGTGGTGTAGAGACTGGTTTTCATAATCTGGATAAATTAACTTCTGGATGGCAGCCGAGTGATTTGATTATTATTGCGGCCAGACCAGCGATGGGAAAGACGGCATTTGTACTTTCTATGGCTAGAAATATTGCTATTCAATATGGGCATGGAGTAGCTTTATTCTCTCTGGAGATGGCATCTGTTCAGTTAATTACCAGACTTATTTCTTCTGAGACAGGATTGTCATCAGAAAAGTTGCGTACAGGAAAACTAGAGGCTCATGAATGGACAATGTTGAGTACTAAAGTTAAAGATTTAGAAAAAGCACCTTTATTTATTGATGATACTCCTTCACTTTCGATTTTCGATTTAAGGGCAAAATGCCGTCGTTTAGCGTCGCAACATGGTATTAAAATTATCATTATTGATTATTTGCAGTTGATGACCGCAGGTGGAAATGCTAAGGGAGGAGGAAACCGTGAGCAGGAAATTTCTACCATTTCCCGAAACTTAAAAGCTTTGGCAAAAGAACTAAACGTTCCGGTTATTGCACTTTCTCAGTTGTCGCGTGCTGTAGAAACACGTGGTTCTAGTAAACGTCCTTTGCTATCGGATCTTCGTGAATCTGGAGCGATTGAGCAGGATGCTGATATCGTTTCGTTTTTATATCGACCAGAATATTACAAAATTGAGGAATGGGATGATGAAGAGGCTTCACCAACTGCTGGTCAGGCTGAAATTATGATTGCAAAACACCGTAATGGTGGTATTGAAAATATTCGTTTGAAGTTCTTAGGACACTTAGGAAAGTTTGATAACCTTGATGAATTTTCGGGTAGCTATGATGATTTGCCATCAAAAATGAATCACGATGATAATCCGTTTATTACTAATAATCTGCCTTCAGCCAACGAAGCCTTCGGAAGTAACTTAAATGATGACGACGACGACAGTGATGTTCCGTTTTAATAAAAATAAAAAGCCTTAATTTTTAAGGCTTTTTTTATGTTTTTAGGTTAATTTTCTAATAAAAATCAGTAGTTTAGCTAAACCAATTATAAACTATTAATTTTTTTAAATTATTAACCAATAACAAATTTAAATTATGAATGAAGAAACTTTTCCAGGACCTATCCAGATTCCTGTAGCAACTGCAAACGAGTGGGAGCAGAGATATCAAGACGATCAATCAGTCGAAGATTCTAAGAAAAAAGTAAAAGCTTTCTTAATACCTGCAGAAAGCTTAGAAAAAGTGCTAGCGCTTAAAACAGAAGCTGTTTGGGCTTATTTAGGAATAAATGATCAAAAAGAAAAGACATTACTTTTCGTAGGGGCCAATTATGATCCGGTAACTAAAAAATGGATTAATGTTTACGGTGTAGGAGAAAGTGTAGATGGTGAACTAGGCGGTGGAGATGTCGTGTATGATGGCGCACGCCCAAGCCCACCATATTAATTAAAAATTTTTTTAGAATGGATGATTTTTTAATATATTCAAGTTATTTGATTTTATTGATTAATCTTATATTATATACATTTAGCTTTTTCCAAAAGGAAAAAGCTAATGTTTTTTTTGTTTCGTATTTGGCTTTTTCTACAGTGCTTCAGTTTTCAATGGAACTGGTGTATCATTTAGGTATGAATAATTTATTTCTTGTTAATATTTTTTTTATAGGACAAATGATTATACTAGGACTTTTTTACAATTCGCTATTTTATAATAAAGCTCAAAAAATATTCGTTAAGGCCTCATTAATAATTGCTTTATTGATTTTATTAATACAATTTGTGTCAGATTCTAGTCAGTTTTTAAAATTTAATTTATTCGGAATCACATTAACTTCCTTGCTGATTGTTGTTTTTGCATTAGTGCATTTTTATAATATGCTGACAGAGAGCAAAAAATACTATTACATAAGTATG
The DNA here is from genome assembly GCF_039581425.1 of Flavobacterium movens. Taxonomy (NCBI): domain Bacteria; kingdom Pseudomonadati; phylum Bacteroidota; class Flavobacteriia; order Flavobacteriales; family Flavobacteriaceae; genus Flavobacterium; species Flavobacterium movens. The sequence continues at coordinate 14,199 of NZ_JBCPXY010000019.1, read as the reverse complement.
GGGATAGTATTTTACCTATTAGCTAGTACAGTATTATTTTTGATTGGTAATCTTTCTACAGGATTAAGTCCTGATTTAAAATATCTTAGCTGGCAATTAAATGCTTTTCTGCTTATTATTTATTATCTGGTTTTCTTGTTTGAATGGATAAAGAGCTTTTATAAAGTAAGTTTTTTAAAAGAATAATCTAAATAATATGAATGCAAGTCATATTTCTGAGAAAGAGCTCGTAGCCATAATATTATATATCTCTTTGTTTTTTATAATTGTTGCAGTAGCATTAATTATATTCTTTTATTTTTCTAGAAAAAAAATCATTCAAAAGGAACTAGAAAAGATAGATTTAATACTTCGATACCAAAAAGAACAATTGCACGCTATTATTGTAACTCAAGAAGAAGAACGCAAAAGAATTGCACAAGATCTTCATGATGATATTAGTTCAAAATTAAACATTGTTTCTTTAAATAGTCATTTACTTACGGCTCCAAACCTCACAGAAGCAGAAACTGCAGAAATTACAGGAAATATAATTGCTCTGACAACGAAGGCATTAGATAATTCTAGAAAAATTGCTCATAATTTGCTGCCTCCAGTTTTTGAAAAGTTTGGACTAAGCGCGGGTATTGAAGAGTTATGCGGAGAATTTGAAAGCAGTAAATCTGTCAAAACCCATTATGAAAATAAAATTGATTTTGATGAGAAAGACATTGACAGGCATTTACATGTTTTTAGAATTCTACAGGAACTTATGAATAATTCCATCCGTCATGGAAAAGCATCCGAGATATGGATTTCTTTTGCTAAAATAGATGGAATAAATACTTGTGACTATAAAGATAATGGTGTTGGGTTTGATAGCTCGAATGATGAAAATCAAAAAGGCTTAGGAATGAAAAATATTGATAGCCGAATATCATTTTTGCAAGGAACAATAGAAATTAGCTCTGAAATTAATAACGGTATTGTTGTAAATTTTACTTTCTAGGTAAAATTATGTGTTTTATTAAGGTTTTTAGTCGATAAAATGGAGTATTTAGACTTTATCTAAATCATATTTTGTAATTTCGACAAACCAAATTAAACGACCAAAACCAAATAAGATGAATTCTGCTATTAAAATTGCTCTAGTTGATGATGAAATTTTGTTTCGAAAAGGAATTTCTTTTTTATTGCAGAGAGAAGAAAATATAGATATTCTCTTTGAAGCCGAAAACGGAGATGAACTTATTTCACAATTGAATGAAAGAGAAATAAAACCTGATATAATAGTGATGGACTTAAAGATGCCAGTCTTAAATGGAGTCGAAGCCACTAGAATTATAAGAAAAACGTTTCCCGACATTAAGATTATTGCATTAACCAGTTACGATACCAAATCGTTTATTGCAAATATGATTCAAGTTGGAGCAGTAGCTTACTTAATTAAAAATACTACTCCAAAAGATTTAATTCATACAATCAACGAAGTAGCAAAAAAAGGATTCTACTACAACGAGAATGTTTTAAAGACAATCCAAGAGACAATAGTTTCTCCTAAAAATACAAGAGGCGGTTTAGAAACTAATTTTCTTTCGCCACGTGAAATAGAAATCCTCCAATTGATTTGTCAGCAGAAAACTACTGCAGAAATTGCAGAACATCTTTTTTTAAGCCCAAGAACTATTGAGGGACATAGGAATAATCTATTGCTTAAAACAGAATCACGAAATATTGCTGGTTTGGTTGTTTATGCCATTCAAAACGAATTAGCAGTCTTAACAATTTAAAAAATTATGCTGTCAAAAATTGTATTGACAATACATAATATAATATAATTGTTATTACAAGAACACATAATCCTATTTTCTGAATTACATTCAGACCCTTTTGTTGGTTATTACTATCATTAAACTTCATAGTGGTTGTTTTTACAGCGATTAGTTTTATGAACCTGGGATAGCAAATGTATAGAGAATATTTTATCAGAGTATAGGTGTTTTTACCTGTTTTTATAGTTGTAGAAAGTCATTTTTTTTCAAGATTATTTATTTTAACATTCTATTGTGCTAGAAATGACTGTTAGCATTCTGTTTTTGTGACAGCCTTTTATATCTTTACTAAAATAATTTTCTGATGAATAAGGGCTTACTCTACTTTTTTATACTATTAGTTACATTTAGTTCAAGAGCTTCGTTTATCTTACTTCCGATGGACGAAACAACACAGCAAAATCATTTAAAGGCATACGGAATTACTTATTGGTGCTTAAGTAGGGATTATAAAGCGAGTTGGCTTTTAAATTACCGTGGAGGGTCTTTTTTACTTCCTGATGCTGATGAGATTAGAAAAGAATGCAAAATACGGGGAGTAAGTTTTGAAGTAATCTCAGATAGTGAACAAGCTTCTATTTTAAATGAAATATCGAGTCCTTCTCAAAATATGGAATCGGTGATTTTAGAAAAGGCACCAAAAATAGCAGTTTATACTCCAAAAGGAAAACAGCCTTGGGATGATGCGGTGACTTTGGTTTTAACTTATGCAGAGATTCCTTTTACCCCAATTTATGATGAAGAAGTTTTAAGTGATCAATTATTAATGTATGATTGGTTGCACCTGCATCATGAAGATTTTACTGGACAATATGGAAAATTCTATGCTGCCTACAAAAATACACCTTGGTATATTGACCAAAAAAAAGATGCTGAAGCCTTAGCAGCAAAATTAGGATATGCAAAAGTGTCTCAGGAAAAAGGAGCAGTTGCAAAAAAAATTAGAGATTTTGTGATTGGAGGAGGCTTTATGTTTGCCATGTGTTCTGCTACAGATAGTTTTGATATTGCTCTTGCAGCCGATGGAGTAGATATTTGTGAAGCTATGTTTGACGGAGACGCAAGCGAAGCTAATTATCAGTCAAAATTAAACTATAACAATTCTTTTGCCTTCAAAAATTTTACTTTGGAGCGAAGACCTGAGGTTTATGAATTTTCGGATATTGATATGACCACAAAAAGGAGAATATTGATGGAGAAAGATTATTTTACTTTAATGGAATTTTCTGCAAAATGGGATCCAATTCCGAGTATGTTGTGCCAAAACCATACACAGTTGGTAAAAGGTTTCATGGGACAAACAACTTCATTTGATACTTCATTAATAAAATCGAATATCTTGATTATGGGAACCTGTGAATTAAATGGTGAATCAAGATATATTCATGGAGAAAAAGGCAAGGGAATGTTTACTTTTTTTGGCGGACATGATCCAGAAGATTTTCAGCATCAGGTTGGGGATCCTCCAACAGTTTTAGATTTACACCCTAATTCGCCAGGATATAGGTTGATTTTAAATAATGTTTTATTTCCTGCTGCTAGAAAAAAGAAGCTTAAAACTTAAATTAATTTAAAGAAAATTCAAACCAGATCGGAATGTGATCGGATACTTTTCTTGCATTTTGTAGTGAATCAAAATCTTCGTAAAATTTAATAATTCCAGAATTGCTGACTTTTAAGTTAGTGGTTTTGTAGAATATATTATCAAATTCAGATGCGAGACAGATACCATTTTTGCATTTATGTTTAAGGGTTGTCTTCTGATTTTTTAATACAGAAGCGTATCCCATTTTTTTTAACGGATTAAAAACGGTGTGTTTTTCAGGACAGTTAAAATCGCCTAAGAAAACAAGATTTAAATCGGGATATTGGTTTGGTAAGAATTTGAAATATTTGATTTCTGTTTCGGGTTGCTTTTTTTGTGTTATTGCATGAAAATTGACAAGGGTTATGTTTTTTTTATTAATTACAAACGTAGCAAAATAGGGTTCCCGATCAATTTCTACACTAAATTTTTTCTCTAGCCAAGGTCTGTTTTTTAATTTGGCTTTACGAGTTTTCCAAATAAATGCGTAACGTTCTGTTTTATAACTACTGCTAGAGGTTGGATCGCTTATTGTGTAATCCCAATTATTTCCTTTTTGATTAAGTAATGATGCAAGTTTTGCAACACTTTGAGCGCCTCCACTTCCGGCTACTACTTCTTGAATTGCAACAATATCATAATTGGATATTGTTTTGGCAATATGATTTAAATGGATGTAAGATTTGGATTTGCCAAAGTTCTCTATATTCCAAGATAAAACCTTGGTTTGCGAAAAAGATAAAAATGTAAGGAATAATAAGAGGAGGCTGAGATTTCTTTTCATACGAAATGTAATGGAAAATGTAAATCTTCTCTTCCAGCAATAATCAAGCCTTTCTTAAAATGAATTAATGTTTTTTATAACGGTTTTTTAAAGCAGTTCCTATAATTATAATTTGCAATACTAATAATGCTGGAATAAATATTATTTTCCAATCAATTTCTAGCCAGCCTGTTTTTTCAGAAACAAAGGCAAAACTAATTGATAAAAATAGGCAAAGTAACATTGTTTTCATGATAATTTTATTTTGTGTAGTATTAATTTTGGAGAATATAATACTCGCTTTACTTTTCGGTTTCATGGTAGGTTAATAGATTGTCACAAATTTAGCAGTATTAAAAATGTAATCCTTACGGAAACCCGTAAAGTGCTTTGAAAATTACACCAAGCCGAAATCTTTTGCGATTGCAATCAAATGCACATTGTTATTGGCTTTAAAGTAAATTTTTAGTTTATTTATTCTTTTTTCGATACTGCTTGTTCCGTTGGGAGTTATTGATAAATCTTTAAACTCTTTAGAAATGCTTTCTAAAATGTATCCTTGTGATAAAAGTTTTAAGATTGAAATATCATAAGATTCAATTTCGATTAAGGACTTATCGTTGAAACTAAAAGACAAATCAGAAGAAAGTATTTTTTCTTCATTGTTAAATGTACTTTCAATTGCATTTCTTAGTTCTGAAATACTATTTCGTCCTTTAGAAACATAAGCATTGATGCCTAATTCGTTAAAAAGTGTTTTAATTCTATAACTTTTATCTTCTATAGAAAAAACAATTTTTTTTAGGTTTGGTTGCACTGTATTTATAGCCTCAATAAGTTCGTCTCCACTATTTAAGCTTACTTTTCTGTGATCAGATTTAAATGATAAATCTGTAATCAATAAATCATAAGGTTCTTTATCAGCCAATGCTTTTTTTATTTTAAGCAAGCCTTCGTCACAGTACTTCACATGATTAATTACTGGAACCTGTAACTCTTCAAGTACTTGAATTACTGCAATGCTGATACTATCTAGATCTTCGGCAACTAAAACTTTTTTAAACATATATTGGGTTATATTGGGAATTTGAAATTAATTTTAAAACCTCTTTGCAAGCTTGTGTCAAAATTAAGAGTTCCTTTTATTGTTTTAATACGGTTTTCCACATTTTGTAGTCTTTTTTCTAAAATATTATTTTCTGATGTGATTTCACTGCTGTTGTCGGTGTAATAAATTATTAGGTTTTTATCTATTTCTTTAGCAACAATGCTTACTAAACTTGAAGTGTTAGATTTTTTCATATTGAATAGTAATTCTTGCAAAATTCTGTAGAGTATTATTTTTTTATTTTTGTCAATTTTATTCCAAGAAATGGAGTCTAAGCCGTTAAGGATAATGTTTACATCTTGAGTTTTATATTCTGAAATCATTTCCTTCAAGACAGACAAGTATCGATCGTCAATAGGAACTTTGCTGTTTTCTCGCGATATATTTCGAGTTTTTGAGTAGATATTATTTAAACTATTCAACAGTTTTTCTTTATCTTCCTTGTTTTCTACATTGTTATTCTGAACAAATAATAATACTTCATATATATTAGAGTTAAGCTCATTATGGAGTTTCTGAGATATTCTCATTTCACTTTTAAGTATGATGTCGTTTTTTTCTCGTTTGCCTTTGGTAGTAATATAAAATATTAAAAAAAGGATAATAAATAGGCTTAAAGAAATTACGACATAAGAAATATAACTTCTATTTTTTTGTCTTTGCAATTGTAATTCTTTTTCTGCTTTTTGATTTTTGAGTTCAAAGTTTTCGTCTTTATCTTTCTTTGAGTCGTATATTAAGTCAGCAAATTGATTTTTTGCCATTTTTCTGCTTAAATAGAGACTATCATTTTTTCTGGTATAAATTTTCCAAAGTTTTTTTGAATTTTCAGCCTTATCCACTTCAATTAGATCGGCTAATCTGTCGATCTCATTTCCTGCTGATTTTGCTCGTTTTGCAGCATAATATGATTTCTCTGCATAATATTTTTTTAGTTTTGGATTATCGTATTTTGAGTAATATTTATAATAACCAAAATAGTTAGCAATTAGTTCAAAATCATTGTTATATGGGATGGTTAATTCTAAACTTTCGTCAAGGCACTTTAAAGCTTGCTCTTTATGATTTCCTAGGCCAATGTAGGAAAGAGCTAGATTATACAATATTGCCGAACGTACAATGTTTGTGTTTGAAGGTGTAATGTGATCTGCAATTTTACACTTAGATATTGGCTCTAATATATCTTTAGCTTCTTGATATTTTTCTTGTTGAACATAAACAAATGCAATTTCAGATAATATTCGCGCTTTTCTAAATGTGGATATTGCGGTTTTTAAAGCTTTTCTATGATAGTATAGTGCCTTTTCGGTATTATAAGTATAAAAATAGTTGTAAGCCATAAACGTATAAGCATTGATGGCGTACTTTTTATTAGATGTTTTTTCTAAATAAGGAAATGCTTTTATAAGTGTTGTTTCTGCTTCGTAAAAATTGCCATATCGTTGCAAGATTTCGACTATGTAGTTTAATGAACCAACATATGCATCTGCATAATCTTCTTTTGGCTCACATAGTAATTGCGTTTTATTAAAGTAGAAATAAGCGCTGTCAAATTTTCCAGCATTAAAAAAAGCATGAGCTTTTTCTGATGTTTTTTTTATTTTAATTGTGAGGTCGGCTTTTACGTGCTTTTTTTGTTGTTTTTCTGTTCCAGAAAACTGTACGAAAAAAAGAGTTGCTATAATCAAACAAACGATTAGCAAGCAGAAAAGAAGATTTTTTTTGTGAAAAAAGCGGATCAAGTTCTTAATCATTATGCAGGAAATTTAATTAAAACCTTAAAACCTTTTCCAAAATCTGAATGAATTTCAACCTTGCCTTTTATAGCTAGAATTCTATTCTCAATATTATGCAAGCCATTTTTGTGAACCATTTTGTTTGAATCAATTCCTTTGCCGTTGTCTGTATAATTGATTATAATAGTATTGTCTCTTTTCTTAAAAGTTATGGCAACCAAAGTGGAGTTACTATGTTTTTTCATATTTACCAACAATTCTTGAATAGTTCTGTAAACAGATACTTTTTTAATTTCATCCAATTGATTCCATGAAATTTCATCTAATCCATTTATTAAGAGGTTCATCTTAGACGTATTAAACCCGGAAATCATCTCTTTAAGTGAAATTGTAAAATTTTGACTGCTCAAAATCGAATTATTTTCCATCGATACATCTCTTGTTCTAGAATAGATATCATCTAGCTTTTTCAATAAATGACTTCTGTTTTCTTCAATAGATAGATTCCTGTTCTCTACAAAGGCAAGCGTATGGTAAATATCATTAGCTAATTCGTCATGTAGTTTTTTTGAAATTCGAGTTTCGCTTCGATAAGTGGCTTCAATTTTTTGACGAGTAGTTCGTGCAGTCAGATAATAATAAACAAAAACAATTAAGCATGACGCTAATATCATTACGATATATGAGATAATATTTTTGCTTTCTTGTTTTTCTAATTGCAGTTCATTTTTGATTTTTTGGGCTCTTAATTTTAAGTTTTCATCTTTTTCCCTTTTAGAATCATATTTCATTTTTGCAAATTGATTTTTTGCCTTTTGTCTGAATGCATAAATACTATGATTCTCTTTTATATAGAGAAGTGCCTTTTCTTTTGTCTCTGAAGCAGAATTGGTGTTTTCTATAATAAATTTTAAAGCAAGCAAACGATTATTAGTATTTCCAGACAAGGTGTAGTTTTTGTAGCTTAATTTAGCATACATCATCGATAAAGTTTTATTGTTGTAATAATATTGGGCAAGATTATAATACGTTTTGCCTAATCCATCTTCATTTTTTGATTGAGTGCTAATTTGTAAACTCTTTTTATAAAAGCTTAAAGCTTTCGAATCGTTGAGTTTGAAATAACAGTAACCTATATAGTCTAGTATTTTGGAATAATAAATTGGATTTTGCTGTACAATTTTTTCTTTGCTAATGGAGAGAAAAGTTTGAAGCGCGTTATTATACTTGTGCTGTTTTATATAAATTGTGGCTATGTTATTTTTTGCTTCGAGTACGTTGATCCTGTCGGTTTTTAATTTAAAGGCTTTAGAGTAATAGTAAATAGCATTTGGGTAATTATAAGTATAATAATAGTTTCTTCCTAAAACACTATAGATATTCCATATGTAATTTGGATCTTTAATTTTATTTAAATAAGGAATTACCTCTGTAGCAGTCTTTGTACTTCCAATAAAATCTTCATGTGCTTGTTGGATTTCGGCCATATAGTACATGCAGTAAACGTAGTTTTGGGCATCTTCGTTTGGATTGCATTTTGTTCTCGCTTTACTGTAAAAGTAAAATGCACTATCTAACTCTTTATTCTTATAAAATGAATCAGCAGCATTTATTATCTTTCCTATTTCGACCTTGTTATTTGTAATTTTCTCTGTTAAATATTTTTTCTTCTGACAGGCAAAAAAGATTGTAAAAATTAAAATTATATATAGAAAAAATTGTGCTTTTTTTGTAACCATGCGCCAAAAATAAAAAAATCTAGATTTTACAAAAGAGTATAAATACGGTATTTTGTAAAAACTTAAATTTTCTGATTTCCGTATTCTCATTTACAGATATATACAAACAAGCCCTCTAGTTAGAGGGCTTGTCTTTAGATATTTGTTGTAAAATTTATCTTTATAAAATTATTGGGCACGCATTCCTGTTGCAATTCCTATTCTATTCCACGCATTAATTGTGATAATAGCTAAAATGATTTCGGCAAGGTATTTTTCGTCAAATAATTTGGCTGCATTTTGATAAACTTCTTCAGAAACGTGATTGCTTATTAAAGTAATTTCTTCGGTCAAAGCCAATATTGCTTTTTCTTCTTCAGAATAAAAATCAGCCTCACGCCACGCGCTTAATAAATAAATGCGTTCTTCTGTAACACCTAGTTTTCGAGCATCGGCAGTGTGCATGTTGATACAATAAGCGCATCCATTTATTTGAGACGCCCTAATTTTGATTAGTTCTTTGTGCACTGGAGACAATGATGTTGACGCGATATATTTTTCTAAGCCTAACATGGCTTGGTAAGCTTCTGGAGCAACCTGTGGGATAACAATTCTTGATTTCATTTTATATGTTTTAAAAGTTCATTACAAAGGTCAGTAATCAATACTTGTAAAAACTTGAACTACTTCAAGAAATTCAAATCAAATTTTTCCGGCTCTTATTTTACTCATAAATTCCGCAGAAAAATCTAAGTAGGAGGCAAGCATGTATTGAGGAACGCGTTGTACAAAATCTGGAAAATTGTCATTAAAATGATGATATCTTTCTTCAGCAGACATCGTGAACAGGAATTTAATTCGCATTTGTGTTGCGCCGAAACTTTTTTGAGTAACGATTCTAAAGTATCTTTCAAGATTTGGAATTTCAATTAGTAATGACTCCAAAACGTTTTTATCAATAGCTATAACCTCTGACGTCTCTATTGCTTGCAAATAAAAGCTTGATGGGATATGATTATGGTAACTCAAATAATCAGTAATCCACCAGTTTTCAATTCCAAATTGAAGTGTTTGCTCAGTACCTTTAGAATTGATTATATATTGACGCATACAGCCTTTTACAATAAAATACATTGTATTACAGATTTGTCCTTCTTGAAGTACATGTTCTTTTTTCTTAATCTGCGAAAGACTAAGACAAGATTCTAATAAATCAATCTCAGAATGTGCGAGATCAATAAACTTTTGAATATGAAGGATAAGTGCGTTTTGCATTTTTTTAGCTACTTTAAAGTAAAAGTAATTCATTATTTAGGACTTAACCAAAACTTGTTGTAAAAACAAAAAACCATTCGAGTTAACGAATGGTTTCTTTTATAATAAGTAAGTAATCTTAAATTGAGTTTATAAAACGTTTATTTTACTTTATTAAGAATAGCTTTGAAAGCTTCTGGGTGGTTCATCGCTAAATCTGCAAGAACTTTACGGTTCAATTCGATTCCGTTAGCTTTAACTTTCCCCATGAATTGAGAATAAGACATTCCTTCTAATCTAGCTCCAGCGTTGATACGTTGAATCCATAATGAACGGAAATTTCTTTTGTTTTGTTTTCTATCGCGGTAAGCGTAGCTCATCGCTTTCTCTACTGCATTCTTAGCAACTGTCCAAACGTTTTTACGTCTTCCAAAGAAACCTTTGGCTTGCTTCATTATTTTTTTTCTTCTTGCTCTTTTAGCAACTGAATTTACCGATCTTGGCATAATTTTAATGTGTTTTTGTAGCAGGCGTCCTGAATTGAATCAAAGGAACTTAAAGCCATACTCCAAGGTTATATAAATAATTTTTTAACCTAAAGAAAATCTTTAGTCAAATATCGGAAGTCAAATGTCTAAAGAAATTACTTTTGACTTTAAGACTTTCCAACTTTAGACTTATTAGATAATTCTTAATTGTTGTTTGATGCTTTTCATATCTGTTGAGTGAACTAGCGCTGAGTGTGTCAAAGCTAATTTACGTTTTTTAGATTTTTTAGTCAAGATGTGACTTTTAAAAGCATGCTTTCTTTTAATTTTTCCAGAGCCAGTAACTTTAAAACGTTTCTTAGCGCTAGATTTTGTTTTCATTTTAGGCATTTTTCCTAGTGTTTTAATTTATTCTTACTTACTTATATCTTTAGTCTGAAAGTTTAAAAGTCAAAAGTCAAAAGTCAGTTTATGACTTTCGACTTTAAGACTTGTGACTTTAAGACTTATTTCTTTTTCTTCGGAGCAATGAACATAATCATTCTCTTTCCTTCCAAAACAGGCATAGCTTCAACTTTACCATGTTCTTCTAAATCTTGAGCAAGACGTAATAATAGAATCTGACCTTGATCTTTGTAGATGATAGAACGTCCTTTAAAGAATACAAAAGCTTTTAATTTGGCTCCTTCTTTCAAGAATTTCTCAGCGTTCTTTCTTTTAAACTCGTAATCATGCTCATCAGTTTGAGGACCAAATCGAATTTCTTTTACAACAACCTGAGAAGATTTAGCTTTTAATGCTTTATCTCTTTTCTTTTGTTCGTAAACAAATTTCTTGTAGTCCATAATTTTACAAACTGGTGGTTCAGCGTTTGGCGAAATTTCAACCAAATCCAGCTCAAGCTGATCAGCTAAACGTAACGCGTCTGCTATTTTAAAAACCCCAGGTTCAATGTTTTCACCTACAAGACGTACTTCAGGAACACGAATAAGATTGTTTATTCTGTGCGCATCTTTTTTTTCTACTCGAGGTTGAAAACCTCTGTTACTTTTTATTGCTATGACTTTCTAATTTAAGTTAAACTGTAAATACTTTTAATGTCTTTTTTATTTCTTCGTCTACAATCGAAGCAAATTCTTCAATCGAAACTGTGATATTGCCTTTTCCCTCTTGTCCGTGACGACGAATAGAAATTGTACCGTTTTTCTCTTCTTCCTCACCAACGATAAGCATAAATGGAATTTTCTGCATTTCTGCATCTCTAATTTTCTTGCCGATAGTTTCGTTTCGGTTGTCAATTAGGGCGCGAATTTCGTGATTTTCTAGCAAATCTAAAACTTTTTTAGCATAATTTTCGTATTTCTCGCTCAAAGACAAGATAATAGCCTGCTCAGGCATTAGCCAAAGTGGGAAATTTCCTGCTGTATGCTCTAGTAAAATTGCTATAAAACGTTCCATAGATCCAAAAGGAGCTCTGTGAATCATAACAGGGCGATGTAATTCATTATCAGTACCTTTGTAAGTCAATTCAAAACGCTCTGGTAAGTTGTAATCTACCTGAATTGTTCCTAATTGCCATTGTCTTCCCAAAGCATCTTTTACCATGAAATCTAGTTTTGGACCATAAAATGCAGCTTCACCATATTCTACAACAGTATTAAGACCTTTGTCTTTTGCTGCATTGATGATAGCATTTTCGGCTTTCTCCCAGTTTTCATCTGTACCAATGTATTTTTCTCTGTCTTCCTGATCTCGTAATGAGATTTGAGCTGTAAAGTTTTCAAAACCTAATGAACCAAATACATATAATACAAGGTCAATAACTTTTTTGAACTCTTCATCCAATTGTTCTGGAGTACAGAAAATATGTGCGTCATCTTGAGTAAACCCTCTAACACGTGTTAAACCATGTAATTCACCAGATTGCTCGTATCTATAAACAGTTCCAAATTCAGCATAACGCTTTGGTAAATCCTTATATGACCAAGGTCTAACATTGTAAATCTCACAGTGGTGAGGGCAGTTCATTGGTTTTAATAAAAATTCTTCACCTTCTGCTGGCGTATGAATTGGTTGGAAGCTATCAGCTCCATATTTAGCATAGTGACCAGAAGTTACATAAAGTTCCTTTTGACCAATGTGCGGACTCACAACTTGTTCGTATCCAGCTTTCTTTTGAGCTTTTTTTAAGAATTGCTCCAAACGATCTCTTAAGGCAGCTCCTTTTGGTAACCATAAAGGTAAACCTTGGCCAACTTTCTGAGAGAAAGCGAACAGTTCAAGTTCTTTTCCTAATTTACGGTGATCACGGCGTTTTGCTTCCTCAAGAAGTTCAAGATACTCGGTTAAATCTTTTTGTTTAGGGAAAGAAGTTCCATAAACGCGAGTTAACTGTTTGTTTTTCTCATCACCTCTCCAGTAAGCACCGGCAACACTCATGATTTTTACAGCTTTGATTATTCCAGTGTTTGGAATATGTCCACCACGACATAAATCGGTAAAAGTAGCGTGGTCGCAAAACGTAATAGTTCCATCTTCAAGATTAGAAATCAATTCAGTCTTGTAAACATTATCTTTATACATTTCCAATGCTTCCGCTTTAGTTACTGGACGCATTTTAAAATCAAACTTTCCTCTTGCAATTTCAAGAATGCGGTCTTCAATTTTTTTGAAATCAGCTTCAGAAATTTTCTGATCTTCAAAATCTACATCATAATAGAAACCATTAGCAATTGCAGGTCCAAGAGTTAATTTAATTCCAGGGTACAATTCTTCAAGAGCTTGAGCCATTACGTGCGAAGTCGAATGCCAGAAAGCTTTTTTACCTTCAGCATCATTCCAAGTATATAATATAAGATTACCGTCGGTCGTCAATGGAGTCTCGGTTTCAATAGTTGTACCATTAAAAGATGCAGAAATCACGTTTCTAGCAAAACCTTCGCTAATGTTTTTAGCGACCTCCATTGGAGTTACGCCTTGAGCGAACTCTCTAATTGACCCATCGGGTAAAGTAATCTTGATCATTGTTTATAATTTTGTGAATGCAAATATACATGATTACAAAAATACATACAATATATATATGTATAAGATTGCTTTATTATGTAAGAACCTAAGCATACTATAATATAAGGATGTATTTCGTTCCTTCAATCCGACAGGTTTTCAAAACCTGTCGGGTTTATTTTTATACATATATATAAGGAAGAAATTATTTTAACTGTATTAAGTATAAACATTCCAATTGTCAGGCTGAGGGAAGTTGAAGTCCTTTTGTGGTGCAGATGGAATTTAATATTTCATTATTGTAATTATAAGGAGCTAATCCCGCTATCCGCTGCAATCTTTTGCTTTTTAAAGAAAAAAGCAAAAGGATTTCCGCTCCTATCGGGGCTAGGGCAGCTGTTTTTAGCAGAAATCCCGAGGAAGAAGAGGTGATTCGGGGAAAAAGAGAGTCTGAAATAGGGGGAACTTTGTGTCTTAGCGACTCTGCGAGATTAAAAAGAGCATTAAAAGAGGGCTTAAATCTTGTTTTCTTTTTAAAAAAGAGGTTCAAAGACTAAAAATTCGATAAAACGGAGAGAAGAGAATAGGCGAAAACCGACGAAATAACAAATAAAAGAGGAAAAGTCTTATATGGAATTAAAAAAACTTTGAAATGTAAAGCGTCTGTTATCAGCGCGTTAAGAAAAAAGGCGAAAAAAGATCAAAAAAACCCGGTAAAAAAGCTTGGAAA
>NZ_JBCPXY010000018.1:0-33343 GCF_039581425.1 Flavobacterium movens | reverse complement strand
AATGACTCGATAGCTCAGTCGGTAGAGCACATCACTTTTAATGATGGGGTCCTGGGTTCGAGCCCCAGTCGGGTCACAAATTTTGTGATTAACAAATTAAATTTCTTGAAAGCAATGACTCGATAGCTCAGTCGGTAGAGCACATCACTTTTAATGATGGGGTCCTGGGTTCGAGCCCCAGTCGGGTCACAAAGGTCGGGTAATTTATTTTACTCGACCTTTTTTCTTTTTAGGCCATGTGGAGAAACGGTAGACTCGCCATCTTGAGGGGGTGGTGCTCGTAAGGGCGTGAGGGTTCAAATCCCTCCATGGTCACATTTTTATACAGCTTTAAACTTAAAACGTCTTTTTTTTTAAAAAGACGTTTTTTTTTGTCAACCAAACAGAAATTAATATATTATTTCTCTATAATAAACATCTGGATTTTCTTTTCTATTACTTTTTTTAACCACCCAGTTGCCATATTTATCCACTTTGTACGAATAGCTTTTTTTATCCAAATCCCAAGCATTAAATTTACTAACAGTAAATTCTTCCACATTAACACTCTTTAAACTATCTACATTATATTGTTTTTTTAAATATTCTTTTCTCCATGTAGTTACAGTATTGTCCCGATTATGTCTACAAACTTCCAAAACACGGTTTTCACCAGTAACCGGCACTCCATTTTTTTGAATTTCTACCCAATTGCTATTATTCACTTTTTTCAATAAATTCCCTGCTTCATCATATTTTCTAAGACATCCAAAATAAACAGTATCAGATTTGATTTTTCTCAAGTCATCAACTAACTTATTATCAATTCTATCCTTGAAATAAATAAATTTTTGCACAAATTTTTCCCCAAGCGCTGTTTCAGTTGAATTTATTATCAGTTCATTATTTCTAAATTCATACAAATGACAATTGGCATCTACCTTAATAGAATCATTTTCGATAAGCTGATAACAAGTTTCTTTAATAACTTTTGGATTACCATACAAAGTATCCGCTTGAAAAACCAACATTTTCGGTTTATCGTAAACTTCACCAACAATTAATGAATCTAAAGAACCATCAAATTTTTCAAGTGAAGAATAGATTTCTTTTTTTGAATTTTGACAACTAGTCAAAACCATTATAACTATTAGATTTTTAAAAAACCTACACATTCCCATTTTTAGCATATAACAAACTTACTATACATAATACAACCTGAATACCTTCTTTATTTTGAAAAATTAAAGGCATTTAAATAGCTAATATAAAAATATTTCTAAGCTGTTCTATTTTTTTTTCAACAACCATTAAGTCGATTTTTCCCCATCTTCACCTTTAAAACAATTAAATCCTACCTAAAAACCGTACATTTCTCGACCATCAACGCCATTACATCAAAATATATTCAACTACAAAACAAACACTTACACCTATAAAGAAAATTTATTTAAAAATTCATTAAAAAAAAGGGTTGTTAAGCTAAATAAAGTCCTTATATTTGCACCCTCATTGAAGAAATGAAGACTCGATAGCTCAGTCGGTAGAGCACATCACTTTTAATGATGGGGTCCTGGGTTCGAGCCCCAGTCGGGTCACAAAAGGTCAGGTAATTATTTTACTTGGCCTTTTTTGTTTTTAGAATATGTTAAATTCTAAAAACTTCTCCAATTCCTCTTACTACCTCTTCATTTACTAAATATTATTCAGAAAGAAAATCTCTTACAAAATAAAAACTTTCATAAATTCGTTGGGAAATAATTAAATCACTAATCCCAAATTAGTTTTATGAAAAACCTACTATTAGCATCACTCATCATGATGTCTTGCTCTATCTGGGCACAATCTGCAACTGGCTATTTTGACAAAGCCATAAAAAAAGCTGAAGCTGGCAACACAAAAGGCGCAATTGCCGATTACACGAAAGCCATTAGCATGAATTCTAAATTTGTCGAAGCTTATCAGAATCGTGGTGTGGCAAAATTCAAGCTAAATGATTTAAAAGGAGCTCAAGCCGACTTTAGCAAAACAATCGAACTAGACAGCATGAATGCCGACGCCTTTACAGGAAGAGCTAATGTGAACTACAAATTACAAGACTATCAAGGAACTATTGACGATTGTACAGCTTCTTTAGGTTTAAATCCGAAAGATTACGTTGCTTACAACCTAAGAGGTTTGGCTTACAACAAAATTGGCGATAAGAAAAACTCTTGCAAAGATTTCAGCAAAGCAATTGAGCTTGGAAGTCAGAGTGCTATAAAAAACAAAGCTACTTTTTGTAAATAATAGCGTCTAAAGATTAAAAACGGTCTGCATATCAAAAATATGCAGACCGTTCTTTTTTATCAAAGTAATATATTTCTTAAAAATTTTATACCTGATTTTAGGTAAATAATATATTTTAAATACGTAAACCTCTAATCCTCTATCTTTTTAATGTAGTTTTAAGGTCGAATCTAAGATTTTATTTTACATTTGTTGACTTAATCGCGAAAAATGATAAACAATATTAAAACTGTTTTCAGTATTAAAGATCTTGAGAACTTATCTGGAATAAAAGCGCATACCATACGCATCTGGGAAAAGAGATACAACATCCTTGAACCAATGCGAACCGATACTAATATTAGATTTTACAACCTTCATAATCTGCAGAAACTTTTAAATATTACGTTACTGCACGAGTACGGCTACAAGATTTCTAAAATTGCAACATATCCTGAAGAAAAGATACCACAACTGGTACGCGAAATAATCTCGAAGAAAAACTCTCAAAACTACGCTATCACCTCTTTTAAAATGGCGATGATGAATTTTGATCAAGAGTTATTCTTTAACACATTCGATTGGCTTATTACAGAAAAAACATTTAAAGAAGTTTTTAAAGAACATTTTTTACCGCTTTTAAAAGAGCTTGGATTATTGTGGCAATCTGAAACCATCACTCCTGCAAATGAACATTTTATGAGTCATTTAATTAAGCAGAAAATCTTAATTTACACAGAAAGTCTTCAGATTAGAAAACCAATCAAAACCGACCGCATTTTTGTTTTATCACTTCCGTTAAACGAAATTCACCAGATCGGATTATTGTACTTGCAATATGAAATCCTTGACAAAGGTTACAAAACCATTTATCTTGGAGAAAGCATGCCGATTGAAAACCTTCAGGATTTAACCAAACATTTTGAGAATATTACGTTTATTTCTTTTATGACTGTTCAGCCAGACAGAAGCGTAATCAATCAATATGTGAAATCGATGGGACAGAAATTATTGCAGGAAAACAACGAGATCTGGCTTATGGGTAAAATGGTCGAACATATTGACCAAAAAGTCCTTAGCGACAGAATCCGCATTTTCGATTCCATGGAAGAAACTATTAACATGCTTTAATTTATTTTTGTTTAAGTTTTTCTTATATTTGTTAAACAAATGAGAAAAACTATCCAAATAATAGGCTCAGGCTTCTCTTCTTTAGCAGCCGCATGTTACCTTGCTCAACAAGGAAACACGGTTACTGTTTACGAAAAAAACGATACAATTGGCGGGCGTGCAAGACAATTTAAAGAAGATGGTTTTACTTTTGATATGGGACCAAGCTGGTATTGGATGCCAGATGTGTTTGAACGCTTTTTTCAGGATTTCGATAAAAAACCTTCTGATTATTATGAGCTGATAAAATTAAATCCTGCATATAGGGTTTATTTTGGGATCAATGATTTTATCAGTATCTACGACAATCTTCAAGAAATAAAACGCACTTTTGAAACCATAGAAAAAGGAAGCGGTCAAAAACTGCAAAACTTTATTGATCAAGCCAAAAGCAATTATGATATTGCGATTAAGAATTTAGTTTATCGTCCTGGAATTTCTCCTCTCGAATTAATTACTAAAGAAACCGCATTAAAGCTTGATCAATTTTTCAAGAATGTAAGTGCTGATATTCGCAAAAATTTTAAAAATGAAAGACTGATTCAGATCTTGGAGTTTCCAGTTTTATTTCTTGGAGCAAAACCTGACAAAACACCTTCATTTTATAATTTTATGAATTATGCCGATTTTGGCCTCGGAACCTGGCATCCAAAAACAGGGATGTTTGATGTCATTCGAGGAATCGAAAAACTGGCTTTAGAACTTGGCGTGACAATTAAAACCAATTCACCAATAGAAAAAATTATTGTTGAGAATAAAACTGCAACTGGAATCGTAATTAACGGTGAGGCTTTAAAAGCTGATATTGTTTTAAGCGGAGCAGATTATCAGCATTCTGAAACTTTACTTGACAGCGAACACAGAATGTATTCTGAAAAATATTGGAAAAACAGAGTTTTTGCACCTTCTTCTCTCCTATTTTTTATTGGTTTTGATAAAAAAATAGAAAACATTTCGCATCATGCTTTGTTTTTTGATGTCGATTTCAATCAGCACGCAGCAGCTATTTATGATCAACCGAAATGGCCAGAAGCTCCGTTGTTCTACGCTAACTTTCCATCTAAAACAGATAAAACTGCGGCACCAGACGGAATGGAATCTGGATTTTTCTTGATTCCTCTTGCACCTGGAATCGAAGATACTGAAGAACTGAGAGAAGAATATTTTGAAAAGATCATTTCTCGTTTTGAAGAACTTACCCAGCAAAAAATTAAAAATAACATTATCTTTAAGAGATCATTCTGTAAAAATGACTTTGTTGCCGATTATAATGCCTACAAAGGAAATGCTTACGGAATGGCCAATACTTTATTGCAAACGGCTTTTTTAAGACCAAAATTGAAAAGCAAAAAAGTCAGGAATCTATATTTTACAGGACAATTAACCGTTCCTGGTCCAGGTGTTCCGCCTGCCTTAATTTCAGGAAAACTAGCAGCTGAATTAATTCAAAAATCTTTTAGATCTTAAAAAATGAAATCACTATTCGACGCCGTTTCTTTCAAATGCAGCAAATTGGTTACCAAAAATTACAGCACTTCATTTTCTCTTGCTGTAAAAATGCTTTCGCCAAGTATTCGCGATGCTATTTACAGCATTTACGGATTTGTTCGTTTTGCCGATGAAATTGTAGATTCATTTCATGGCTACGAAAAAGAATACCTAATTGAAGATTTTGAAAAAGAATATTATAAAGCTATGGAATTAGGCATCAGCTTAAACCCAATTTTGAATTCTTTCCAGCAAACGGTAAAAGAATATAATATTACCGACGACTTGGTTCAGGCATTCTTAAAAAGCATGAAAATGGATCTCATAAAATCGAATTACCAAACACAAACCGAGTACATCGATTACATTTATGGTTCTGCCGATGTTGTGGGTCTCATGTGCCTAAAAGTTTTTGTAACTGGAAAAGAGCACAAATACGAACAGCTGAAATACGAAGCCATGCGTTTAGGATCGGCTTTTCAGAAAGTAAATTTTCTTAGGGATTTGAAAGACGATAATACCATTTTAAACCGTTCTTATTTTCCTGGCATTAATCTGAATAACTTCAACGAAGATTCAAAAAATCAAATTATAAAAGAAATTGAAGAAGATTTTAGAATTGCCTATCAAGGAATTGTAAAACTGCCTATCGAAGCCAAATTTGGAGTTTATACCGCTTATGTTTATTATAAAAAATTACTCAAAAAGCTAAAAAACACACCATATTACGAAATTGGAAATGCTAGAATTCGAGTTTCCAATTATACCAAAGCAGGCCTTTTGGCGCAGTCTTTTGTGACTTATAAATTGAAGTTGGTTTAAATTCGTTCAGCTTTGTAATTACGATTAAATCAACAGTTTGTCATTTCGACGAAGGAGAAATGACAAGATTGAGAGAATTGCAGACTTAAAACCAAATAGCGAATCTTTTTGAGTCAATCTTTTATAATCTAAAGCTAAACTCAAAAACAATAAAACGATAATTTTAAAACATCAACATTACAAAATGATTTCTTTTTTAATCTTTTTAGGCGTTTTTCTATTTATGGAATGTGTGACTTGGCTAACACATAAATATGTTATGCATGGTTTTATGTGGTATTTTCATGCCGATCATCATCAGCCGAAATACGAAAACACTTTTGAGCGCAACGATATTTTCTTCGTCATTTTTGCCATTCCGAGTATAATCTTGTTTTATTTTGGTGTCGAAGGCGGATTTAATTATCTGTTTTTTATTGCATGCGGCATTACACTTTATGGCGCTTGTTATTTTTTAATTCACGATGTTTTAATTCATCAGCGGTTTAAATGGTTTAAAAACACCAAAAACAAATACCTCATCGGACTTAGAAAAGCTCATAAAATACACCACAAACATTTACAAAAAGAAAAAGGAGAATGTTTCGGAATGTTGTTCGTGCCATTTAAATATTATAAAATGTAGCATCATTTGAGCATTTTTCAAGAACAATTTGATTATGAAATTATACAAAATAGTAACCGTACAGCATATAAATGCAAGTGTTGAAGATTGCTGGGATTTTTTCTCAAGTCCAAAAAACCTTCAAACTATTACACTCGATAATATGAATTTCCAAATTCAGGATTACGACGGAAAACGTATGTATCATGGACAAATTATTACCTACACTTTAAAACCGCTTTTCGGAATCAAAATGTCTTGGGTTACCGAAATTACTGCTTGTCAAGAAAATGAGTATTTTGTAGACATTCAGCAATTTGGGCCTTATAAACTTTGGCATCACAAACACTTTTTTGAACCAACACCAGATGGAGGAACCAAAATGACAGACGTTGTTCATTACGCTCTCCCATTTGGAATTCTAGGAAGAATCATGAACCGCTTGGTTGTAAAAAACAAATTGAAAAGCATTTTCGATTATAGATTTAATAAAATCGAAGAATTATTTAATTCTAAAAAGTAAGCCACAGGTTAACACAGATTAAAATAAAATTTAAACACATAGAAACATAGATTTAGATTGGGAAAAAAGACGTTTCACTTGCATAAATACACATAGCTATGTGTAAGAAACTAGTTTCTTTCTAAACTCTTTTTAAAAGAAAAACAAATCTATGTTTCTATGTGTTGAGAAAAACAGTCCAGAAAATAAAAAATCATTTAAATCCCATTAATCTGTGGCAAAAAAACAAAAACAATGACAAAACAAAAAGTTGCTTTATTTTGGTTTAGACGTGATTTGCGTTTAGAAGACAATACTGGATTATTCCATGCTTTGCAATCGGATCTTCCTGTTGTTCCATTATTCATTTTTGACGATGATATTCTAGAACATCTTCCAAAAAATGACGCCAGAGTAACTTTCATTTATGATTCACTCGAAAAAATAAATTCAGAATTAAATAAACTTGATTCTTCGATTTTAATCAAAAAAGAAAAAACTACAGAAGTTTGGAAATCGTTAATTGAAGAATTTGACATTCAAAGCGTTTTCTTTAATAAAGATTATGAACCTTTTGCCATCAAGCGTGATACAGCCATAACTGCGTTATTAAAAGAAAACAACATTAAATCTTTTTCTTTTAAAGATCATGTAATTTTCGAAGAAAAAGAAATCACAAAAGCCGACGGACTTCCATATACCGTTTACACGCCTTATAAAAACAAATGGCTAGAGAAATACCATTTTTCGGGTTCTGCTCCTGAATATGACATCAAGCCTTTTCAATCTAATTTTTCAAAAACTCAATTTAACTTTCCTGATTTAAAAGAAATTGGTTTTGAAAGAAGTTCCATAAAAGTAAAACCACATAACTTAACACAAATCGCAAATTACAAAGAAACAAGAGATTTTCCAGCTTTGGACAGCACTTCTTATCTTTCACCACATTTACGTTTTGGTACTGTTAGTATTAGAAAATTAGTAAACTGGGCAAACCGAAAAAATCAGACATTCTTAAGCGAATTAATCTGGCGAGAATTCTTTATTCAGATTCTTTTTAGCTTCCCGAATTGTGTCAATCATAACTTCAAATCCAATTACGACGGAATTCAATGGCGAAATAATGAAGAAGATTTCAAACGCTGGTGTTCTGGAACAACCGGATATCCAATGGTCGATGCTGGAATGCGTCAGCTGAATGAAACTGGATACATGCACAATCGCGTTCGCATGGTTGTGGCGAGTTTTTTATGCAAACATTTACTCATTAACTGGCAATGGGGCGAAGCTTATTTCGCAGAAAAACTTCTAGATTTCGAATTAGCTTCAAATGTAGGAAACTGGCAATGGGCGGCAGGAACAGGATGCGATGCTGCGCCTTATTTCAGAGTTTTTAATCCCGAAATTCAGCAGCAAAAATTTGACCCAAAAGGAGAATACATCCGCAAATGGATACCTGAATTTGATTTTGGTTATAATGAACCTATGGTTGATCATGCTTTTGCTAGAGATCGTGCGATTTCTACTTACAAGGCTGGGATTTTAAAATAAAGTTTTTATTTCAGGTTTCAAGTTTCAGGTTTACACTGGATGCTTAATTTTGTTTCACGCAGATTAAGCAGATTTATACTCATTTTTGTCATCCCGAGGAACGAAGGATCACACACTAGAAACTCCACAATCAGAATCGATAATCTTTGTTGAGCTACGTTTGTGATCCTTCGTTCCTCAGGATCACAAACTAAACAAAAAAACTTTGTCAAAGTTTTAAACTTTGACAAAGTTCTATATCTAAAGTTCAGCCAACTTGAAACCTGAAACTTGAAACAAAAACCCTAATATTTTATATAATTCTCCACAACGATTTTCGCTTTCAAATCAAACATTAAATTATATAAACCGAAGAAAGTGCGATTCATGTAAATAAAGTGCTTAGAACCACGATTTCCGTTCATTTTTTTGAGATTTGTATCTTCTGAAAAACGTTTTCCTAATTGGGCAATTGCGTTGAAGAATTCTTCATCGGCAAAATCGAAAGTTTCATTTTGAAAAGGTTTTGTAAAAAGAGACAATAAATCATGAAACATTTCGGTGAAATATTCTATTTCTGCTGGTGTATCATCTGGACGAAGAATCTCCAATTCAAATAATTTCTGATTGAAAAGCTTCTCGTCTGTAATGACATTTTTATTAATCAACTCAAAATACGGAGTGTAGAAATCATCTGGAATTTGTTTCATACAGCCAAAATCTAAAGCGATTAACTGATTTTGATCATCAACCAAAAAATTTCCTGGATGCGGATCTGCATGCACTTTTCTTAAAACATGAATTTGATACATATAAAAATCCCAAAGCGCCTGACCCAATTTATCGCCTGCTTCTTGGTCGGTGTTTTTTGCTGTGAACTCCGAAAGATGAATTCCAGTCATCCAATCCATCGTAATGATTTTCTCTGATGAAAACTCTGGATAGTAATTCGGAAAAGTGATGTTTTCAATCTTACTGCAAGCCTCAACAACTTCTTGGCTTTGTTTCAATTCCAACAAATAGTTAGTTTCTTCAATTAGTTTGTCTTCGACTTCTTTGAAATATTTATCAGAATCTTTTCCCTGCAGATTAAACATTCTAATTGCAATTGGTTTCACCAAAGCCAAATCAGAAGAAATGCTATTGGCAACACCTGGATATTGAATTTTAACCGCCAGTTTTTTATCGCCTTTTTTTGCCAAATGCACTTGGCCAATACTTGCCGCGTTTACTGAATTTGGATTGAATTCGTCAAAAATTTCATAAGGTGTTTTTCCAAAATTGCTTTTGAATGTTTTTAAAACCAAAGGTGCAGAAAGTGGCGGAACAGAAAATTGCGATAACGAAAACTTTTCTACATAAGCCTGCGGAAGAAAGTTTTTATCCATGCTTAGCATTTGAGCCACTTTAAGCGCACTTCCTTTTAAGCTTTTTAGTCCATCATAAATATCTTCGGCGTTGTTCTCGTTTAGTTTGTCACGGCTCAAATCTGGATTAACCATTTTTTCGGCATAATGTTTTACATAGTTTACACCGATTTTAGCACCTGTTTGAACCAATTTTCCTGCTCGTTCTATTTTTGAGGTTGGAATATAATCGATTGTTTTCATTATCTGCTGTATACTTTTTCTTTAAACAAAAATTTCCCGAAATCAATCAAATGATTCATTGGCGCAACATTCATTAATTCGAACGAAGCATTAACAGATTTTTCAATAAAAATATCTGTCTTTTCGAAAGCCGGAGATTCGTCTTCCATCCAAAATTTGATTGTCATCATTAATTGCACCCAAGAAGATTCCTGAATGGCTTTTTCTTGAAATTTTTGAAATCTTTCCTGTTCCAATCTGTAATCGTCTGTCAGGATTTCAGCAACATATTCTTTAAAACTATTTCGAAGCGTAGTTAACTGAACTAAATTTTTAATCGGATTTTTATCCATTTTAAGCGATTGTAAAACATAGCTTCTATTGGCAGTCAGGATTTCAAAAAAAGTAAAATAAAAACTCAACATTTTATTCTTCATGTCATATCCCTGATATTCCTCATTCTTATAAAGAAGATTAACTGTGTTTTCAAAAAACAGTCGGAATATTTCTTTTTCTAAACCTTCTAATGTTCCAAAAAAAGCATAAAATTCGGCTTCTGTAAAATCATTTTCTTTGGCAAAATGATAAACCGATTTTGGTTTTTGACCTTTTTCCAGAACCTCTTCCATATATTTTGAAACGATATCATCTTTGGTAATTACCTTTTTTTTAGTCGCCATTTTATTAAAATTTAGAATTTGCCATAAAGGTAAACATTGTTTAAGTACCTTTACTAATCCTTAAACACTATATACTGTTAAATATATTATAAACTATTATGGCTCAAAATGTTCTATTAACAGGCGGAAGCGGTTTCATTGGAAAACATTTAACAGATGTTCTCATCGAAGCCGGATTTTCTGTGTCTGTTTTGAGCCGTTCAGACAGAGAAAATACTCCGAGAGTCACTTACTACAAATGGGATATCAAAAAAAATTACATTGATAAAAATGCTGTCCTAAATGCCGACTACATTATTCATCTTGCAGGAGAAGGAATCGTCGAAAAAAGATGGACTAAAAGACGAAAAAGAGCTATTCTTGAAAGCCGAATTAGACCTATAGAAATGATTTTTTCAGTTTTGGAAAACAACAATAAAAAACTAGACGCATTTGTTTCTGCATCGGCGGTTGGTATTTATGGTGCTGTAACCAGTCATAAAATCTGTACCGAAGACACGGCTCCAGCAAATGACTTTTTAGGCATCACTTGTCAAAAATGGGAAAATGCTGCTGATAAAATGAATTCTTTAAACATTCGAACGGTCAAAATTAGAACTGGTATCGTTTTTGGAAAAGAAGAAGGTTTTATAAAAAAAATGATTCCGACCTTTAAATCGGGTTTTGGCGCGGTATTGGGTTCGGGTAAACAATATCTCCCTTGGATTCATGTTGAAGATTTATGCCAGATTTACTTAAAAAGTATTGAAGACACAAAACTAGAAGGCGCCTACAACGCTTGTGTAACAGACAACACAACTAATGCCCGATTTTCTAAAACATTCGCTAAATTGTTTGATTATGCTATTTGGCTTCCTAATGTTCCACCTTTTGTACTAAAGATTTTATTGGGCGAAATGAGCATAGCAGTTTTAACTGGACAACGTGTTTCTTCGGAAAAAATTCAGAAAGCAGGTTTCGAATTTCAGTTTACTGATTTAGAAAAAACACTTATCAGCTGTATCAAATAATTTTATTTTAAAGTAAGCATAGTATCTTCACTTCGAACAATGCCCGTCAGTTCTGTATTAGCTGTTTTTGAAATTTTGGCCGCTATAGGAGTTGGAATCTGAATATTAAAATCGGAGACTTCAATTGGGAAATCTGAAATAACCTGAATTCCTTCCGGCACTCTTTTAATCAAAGCATTCACAATAATTTCTTTTGATTTGCCTCGTAAATTCAATTTCCCCTTTATCTGATATTGCTTTTCAACCTCATTAATATCTTTCAAATCAAACTTTTCAATCTTCCCTTTAAATACTGCTTTAGGATAACGATCGCTTTGCATATAATTTTCATTGAAATGCTCTTGCATGAGATCCAATTTAAAACGAAAATTTTTGATGACAACAGTACAGATAAAAGTACTTGTTTTAGGTTCTAAAAGTATAGCTACTTGTCTATTTACTGCTCTAATCTCCTCAAACATAGGAACAGAGGCTTCAAAATTAATTGTCCCTGTATTAGTAAAAAATTTGTCTTGGGCAATAACAGAAAAAGCAGTAAAAAGTAAAAATAATAAGGTAGTTGTTTTCATAATCGTCTACATTTAAACAATTATGTCATTCCATTTATTCTGACCAACAGAGAATAAAAAATTCAGCTTTTAATTAATCTGAAAAATAGAACGGCAATACTCAGTGAAAAAATTCCGTAACCCAATAATTACACTTAAAGTTACGAAATTTCTCAACGCCAAGTTCTGAGATTAATGCTAAATATTTGTGAATTTTTTTTCTTCTGAAAAGAGAATCGTGAGAGGTAAAAAAGACTAAAATACTCTTTTTACTAATGCATAAATTACATTGATAAAAAATAAAAGCTGTGCACCAAATAATGCAAAAATGAAAATCACTATTCCTATTTCTATTCTTTGGTTAAAACTCATGTCTTCTAAAAGTCCAACCATATCGCCAGGAATACTTTCTCTTATAAATTTAGGCAAAACCAAAACCGCAAACAAACCTATTACGCTTATTAAAATATGAGAAACAGTCATCCAATTTATTAAACCAAAATTTAGTTTCAAAAGACCAAAATAAATTAAAGCCAATATTCCATAAATAAAAGAAATAAGAATCATTAAATGTTTCCAAGAAATAACAAAATACGTATCATGAATATTGATTGAAACTGTTTGATTTCCTTTATAAAACCCATATAGTAGAAGAACTACTATTAATCCTAAAAACACAAAATAAGGTTTGCTTTGTATGTAATTCATTTAAAAAAATTAGTCGTTAACCTTTTACTTCTGTGCAAATTTCAATTAAAAATCCGTTTAAGTCTCTTGCATAAGCTACAATTTGTCCCCAAGGTTTTTCTACAGGTTCTAAAACTATAACCGCACCAAAAGAAGTTGCTTTCTGTAAAACTTCCGGAACATTATCTGTAATGAAACCAATTTCTATTGCAAAAGGCTTATTTTCTAAACTGCTTTCAATAAAACCGTCTTTCAAACTTTGAGAAGCCAGCTTTTTTGATGCAAATGAAAGTGTCGTTTCTCCTGTGCTTAATTCGCCATAATCACCATCTGGCGTGATAAATTTTCTCGAGAACCCAAAAGCATTTTCATAAAACGCAATAGATTCTTCGACATTTTCAACATATAAAATTGTATATCCAAACTTGACCATAATTTCTACTATTTAATGTGTATCAAATAAATATAAGAAAATTTAGCTGATTTCTAGAAGGACATTATATTTTTCTAAACTCGCTAGATCTTCAATCGAATTTATATTGGTCAATTTTTCGTGTTCTTCTACTTCTTTTCTAACCTCAATATGTTTTATTGCTTTTCTAAAACGTCGCACTTCTTCTAAATTGGATAAAATCAATCCTGGAACTGGAACGCTTTTTCCGTCTTTATCTTTGGCAACCATTGTAAAGTAAGACGAATTACAATGTTTGATTACGCCAGTCTGAATATTTTCGGCTTCTACGCGAATGCCTACGATCATCGAACTTCTTCCAACATAATTTACAGAAGCTTTCATCGTCACTAACTCTCCTACTTCAATTGGTTTTAGAAAGTTTACCGTATCTACAGAAGCCGTTACGCAATAATTTCCGCTAAATTTTGATGCCGATGCAAACGCAATCTGATCTAATAATAACAAAATATATCCTCCGTGAATTTTTCCGCTAAAATTGGTATGCGAAGGAAGCATTAATTCTGATATACTAACTTTTGATGATGAAACGGGTTTAAAATCTGTACTCATGTTTTTGTTTTTGGTATTTTTTGATTAGTTGTATTCTATATTTTTTCTCTTGCCTCTTACTTCTTTCCTCTTCTAATTCAATAATTCATTTTCATCTGAATTTATCGCTCTTGCAATAATATTGTCTGGAAGCGATTTCTTTGCTTTTGCTCCCATTTTTTTCAATCTTTCTACGCTCGAAATCAGATTTCCTTTTCCGTCAACCAGCTTATTCATGGCGCTTTCATATTCTGTTTTGGTGTCTTTTATTTTATTTCCAATTCGGACTAAATCGGACACAAAACCTTCAAATTTATCATATAAAGCTCCCGCTTGTCTTGCAATCTCAAAAGCATTTTCCTGCTGTTTCTGATTGGTCCACATACTGTCAATAGTTCGCAATGTAGCCAAAAGTGTGCTTGGTGTTACAATAACAATATTTCGGTCAAAAGCTTTGGTGTATAAAGATGGATCTTCGTTTAAAGCAATGGCAAAAGCAGGTTCCATAGGAATAAAAAGCAACACAAAGTCTGGGCTTTCCATTTGGTATAAATCATGGTAATTTTTACTTCCTAACTGCTCCACATGCCTTTTTATAGAAATAACATGCTCTTTAAGAAATTCTATTTTTAAAAGTTCCGATTCTTCATTTACCCATTTTTCGTAAGCCGAAAGTGAAACTTTAGAATCGACAATCATTTTTTTACCGTCGGGAAGATTAATGACCACATCTGGCAAAACGCGGTTTCCTTCACTATTTGTAAAACTCTGCTGTACTTCGTATTCTCTTCCTTTTTCTAGTCCTGATTTTTCTAGAACACGTTCTAAAACCAATTCTCCCCAATTTCCCCGCATTTTACTATCGCCTTTTAATGCTTTAGTAAGATTTAAAGTTTCTTTGCTCATTTGCGCGTTCATTTCGCTCAAACCAATAATCTGCTGACGAAGCGCTGCATGATAATCGATACTTTCCTTATGAGTTTGCTCAACCTTTTGTTCAAAAACAAGAATTTTATCCTGCAAAGGCGTCAGGATATTTTTCATGTTCACGGTATTTTGTTCGGTAAACTTAGCCGATTTTTCTTCCAGGATTTTGTTGGCAAGATTTTCAAATTCTTTGGTGAATTTTTCTTGAAGTTCGTTGATTTCGCTTTTTTGCTCTTTATGGCGTTCCCATAAATTTTCAAAATCCACTTCTTTTTTAGAAAGCTGAATTGCAAGACTGTCTTTCTCTGTCCTAATATTTTCTTTCTCGGAAATACTCAACTGTAATTGTTTCTGAAAATTATTTTTTTCGTTTTCAAATTGCTCTTTCAGCATTTGCAATTGTCCATTTAAAGCATTCACTCTTTCCTCAGAAATGGCCTTTTCAGAATTAAATTTTGACGCAGAAAGCGTTCTCCCTACGTAGATTCCAATAAAAAGTGCAACAACAAAGCCTAGTAAAAACGGTAAATAATCAGACATAACTAAGTTAATTTTACGTAAAAGTACGCAATAATACGTAGTGCTTAGTTTTTAAAATGGAAATTTCACTAATTCATTTTCAAATCCAACTAAACCAACATTTTATTTTTTTTGAAAAAAGTTCCACCTCAACGCAACCTTTTTTTAAAACCATAATCTACTAAGATATAAACCTATTAAAATGATTATGAAAAAATTAATGCTTGGCTTGTTTGTAGCCTTTGGATTCAGTGCTTGTTCTCTCAATGATGGAAATAAATATGTAGATTGTGGAGCTAATACAGTTGTAAATTTTACTGGCTTTCCGTTCGCATGTAATTATAATGTAAAATCAATGCCTAATAATCCTGCTGCTGTTGTTATTGTATCTCAAGAAAAAATGGAAGAGTTTTTTACAAAACATGAGAACAACTGTCCAGTTGCAAGTGACCCTAATATTGATTTTACAAAAGAATATCTAGTTGGAATTTTTGCAGGCGCTAAACCTACAAGCGGATATGCCATCAAAATTACTTCGATTGTAGAAAACAATTGCGAGATCGTTGTTAATTACTACGAAAAAACTCCTGCTGAAGGTGAAAACGTAACCCAAGCTCCTACTTATCCTTATGATTTTGTTTTGATTCCGAAAACATCAAAAGGAATGATTTTTAACAAAACAGTAGAAATTGCAGACGCGATGATTATTGGAAGTTTCAATAACCAATGTTTAAGTTCTGACTGCCAGAAATTCTATCAGATTAACGATTTTAATACTTTAAAATTCTTAAACGTTGGTGCTAATCAATATGATTTTGGACAATATAGATATACTCCAACAATTAAGAGAGGCGAATATACTTTATTATTAAAAAGTGTTCCTGCTGAAATTTTAGCTTTAAAAGGACAAACAAAAACGTATGGTACTCCAGATGCAACAGATCAAGGCGGAATTTATTTTGAACTTCGTCAAGGCGCAAGTACCACTAAAGTTTATATCGACAATAATGACACTGAAGATCAAAGTTCAGAAATAAAACTTTTCAAAAAAACAATTCAAGAAAAAATTACAAGTTTAAAATAATTCTATCATGAAGAAACTCTTTTTATCTTTTATTATTTGCTTTCTTTTTACATCAATGATTTCTGTTAATACTTCTACAGAAGCTGCAGGATCACTTATAAATACGTGGACTTGGGAAAAATCTATTGGGGGTTCTAATAATCCTTATGTAGCTACACCCAAAACAATCGGATTTACTAAGAAAATTATTTTCACCCAAGACGGAAGGATTATTACTTATAAAAACAATGTAGAGATTAGAAATAGTGCGTATCAGATAGAAAAGGGAAAAGGATATTTTGATCAGTCGGAACATGATTTAATTACGTTTGAAGGCAAAACCTACGTAATAGAAAACCTTGACAATCAAAATCTAACAATTGTAAGCAACAGTCAAGACGGTACTCGAACTATTTTTAAAAGATAGTTTTGTAAGCTATTTAAAACTATTTTTGCAAAATCAAATTTGAACCATTTCTTGAAAGACGAGTTAGAAAAATATATCAAACTGTGCATGAAAAATGACAGGGAGGGACAACTGAAAATCTATCAGTTGTTCTCTCCTGTTTTATATGGTATTTGTTTGAAATATATGAAGAACGAAGATGATGCGAAAGACGTTTTTCAGGAAGCATTTGTAATTGCCTTTCAGAAAATAAGCCAATATAAATTTGAAGGAAGCTTTGAGGGATGGCTAAAACGAATCTTTATAAACAAACTCATTGAGACTTTAAACAAAAAGAAAAAAGAGAGTTTCTTTTTAGATGTTTTTGATCCCGATACGGATTTTGTGGAAGAAGAGGAACTGGAAGCTATTCCGATCGAACAGGAAAAACTTCTGGAGTATATTAGGGATTTACCAGATCAATATCGAACGGTTTTTAACTTGTATGTATTTGAGAAAATGAAACACCGAGAAATCGCCGAACTATTAAAAATCTCCGAAGGAACATCAAAATCAAATTTAAATCGCGCCAAACACATATTACAAAAGCGAATTTTGAGCATAAAAAATTTTAAGATAGCATGAAGAAGCAAAAAATAGAAGATATTTTTTCATCAATGGAAGACTTTTCGAGTGTTCCGCCTCCAGAATTGTGGAGTCAGATTGAAGAAAAATTAGACAAACCTAAAAAGAAGAAGAGAGTTGTTCTTTGGTGGTCGGCTGCTGCATGCTTATTATTAGGGTTGCTTCTGCCTTCAATTTTACATTTTACTGCTTCTTCTGAAAATACAAACCTCAACAACGGCAATTTAGAAAACAATACAAACAGCGTTGTTATTGACAAAAAAACAAATAACGTTCATACTGGAAAAGATTCAAATCGAAATAAAAATACTGGAAAAGCAATAGATTCGTTAAACGAAAATTCTCCGAAGAATCAGTTCAATAGTGAATCGCAAATTCAAGTTCAAGAAACTTCTGTAGTGGAAACAAACTCTGAGAACAAAACCAGTAAAAGAGATTCTAAATCTAATGTTGTGGTTCCAGCAAATACAGCAAACCAATCTGTTGCTTATCAAAACTCTGGTTCATCAGAAGAAAAATCAATTGTAAAATCTTCTAAAAAATCTATTTTAGAAAATAATACAAGATCTTCAAATAAAGGTATTTCCGAAGAAAGAATTGCTTTTGGAAAACAAAGTAAATTTAATTCGACAGCAAAAAAACAGCTTTCAAATTCTATTTTTGAAGAACAGCTTACTGCGAAAAACAGTAAAAATATAGCTTTTACCAATCAGGGGGAATATGCTGCAAATAATAACCCTTTTACACAAAGTAGCGCATCTAACTCAAACAACGCCGTTTTAGGTAAAACTGAGAATAAGCGAACTGATAAAGCCGTTATCATAAAAGACGATCTGAAAATCACTAACGGTTTGAGCAAAACAGACTCTATGCAACTTGCTGAACTTCAGAATTTAGAAAAAGGAATTTTAACCCCGGAAAAGAAAAAAGAAGAAAAAGAGAAAAAAGACAATCTAATCAACAAAAATGAAAGATGGGCCGTTGCTGTTTTTGCAGGTGTGGCAAATTCTGAAAATACTAAAAACGAAAAGACCTTAGGCAACGTAAACGATTCGAAACAATCTAATTCTTACGGAGTAAAAACTAAATATAGCATTAATAAAAAATGGGCTGTAGGTTCTGGATTAAAAATTAGTGAATTAGGGCAGAGTGTTGCCAATGTATCGTATTTAAGCGCCAAAAGCAATGCCTTTTTCAATCCTGGAACTCTAAATGCTGATAGTAATAACAGTCCAGTTGTTTCGGCAGACCCGTCAAGCCAAGGTTATCTTTTTATTTCAAATAGCACAAAAGAAGCTTTGAAAAATGAAAATGTGCAAACTGGTAAATTGGATCAGAATTTAAGATATGTAGAAATGCCTCTTGAGGTTTCTTATTCTGTTTTTAATAAAAATAAAGCGAGCATTAACTTAAATACTGGTGGTTTTGTAGGTAAATTAATTTCTAACAACGTAGCTCTAGACGGACATTCGATTGGAGAGAATATGAATGCCAATGATTATGTGTATGGTTCTACTTTGAGCAGTACGGTTCAATATCGCGTGTATAAAAAGACAAATGTTTTTGTTGAACCTACTGTAAATTATTATATCAATCCATTAAACAGTCAGTCTTTCAACCAGTTCCAATGGGGATTAAATTTTGGTCTGAATGTTAATTTCTAAAGTAAATTTGTAGTAATTTTCAAACTATTTTTAAAATAGTTTTTTATGAATTTTACCATTGGCTCAGCTGATTTAGTATTGAGCAAAGAAAGTGTTTTTGATAAAGCAGATTTGCAGATGACTTCTTTACAAAAGGAAAGCGAAAGTGAGGAATATAGTGCCTTTCGATTTCAGATAAACAGTAAAAATATTTGTTATAGAGAAGCCAAAATTACCCCAACCAAAACGGGGCAATTTGTTACTTTATGGAAACGAAATCAAACGGGAACGATTGAACCTTTTGATTATACAGATACTATCGATTTTGTAATTGTGACTGTTCGAAAAGACCAAAATTGGGGACAGTTTATTTTTCCTAAAAAAACATTATTAGAAAAAGGTATTTTTTCTACTCAAAGCAAAGAAGGAATTAGAGCCACAAGAGTTTATCCGCCTTGGGATGCAACTACAAGTAAACAGGCTCAGAAAACACAAAAATGGCAATTGGATTATTTTTTCAGCTTTTCAGATCAAAGTAATATTGAGTTAGAGGAATTGAAGAAAGTATTTATATAAAAAAGGCAGTCTTAAAATGACTGCCTTTTCTGTTTTATAATCTATTTTACTTCTTGATGATTTTATCTTTAAAAATCACTTTATTATTTTCTGTAACCGTGTAGAAATAAACTCCAGAAACTAGATTTCCAACAGCAACAACTGCTGTACTAACTTCGGATTCATTTTTAACATTGATCGAATTTCCAATCGCACGACCATTAAAATCATATAATCTAATTTTTAGATCCCTTCCTTGCGTTGCTGTTTTGATATCAAAGCTCAAAACATCTGTCGCAGGATTTGGATAAGCTTTTACGAAATATTTATTTTTCGTTCCAAAATCTGGCGTAGAAAGCACGTCTTGTTTTAATTGGAAACGAGCAATTACTGGACCATGGTCTGAAGTGGTTGTGGTATAATTTAGAATATCATTTCTTGGATCGTAAACTGCAGTTGACTGATCTATATATTGATCAAATAATTCATTAGAAATCATAATATGGTCTAAAAACCCGCCTGAGCTTAAAAAACTAAAAGCACCGGCCTGACTTATTTCTAAAGTTAGTGCTTTATAATTGCTTGTATCTGTTACAAAGTTTTCGTAAGTCGAAGGATTGTTTGTACCAAAAACTGATTTTTTCACATCATCGTTATAATCTCCCAAAATAATTAAATTATCATTTGGATAATGAGCATCTAAACTGTCTTTAAAAACTTGCGTATCATACTTACGTCTTGTGTAAGTTGTCATATCAGATCCGCTGTTTGCTCGAGCATGAACATCTATCAGTTTGATTTCATTTTTAACTCCATTAAGATTAGTTTCTAAAGTTACGATATAAGGCAAACGACCTGAAGAGAAAAATCCTGAACTTGGGTGCACTGGCGGATTACTTGCAGGCAAAGGATAATTGGCTAGAGTTTTAGTTCCTGCAACCAATTCATCGTAAAACTCTTTAAACATTACTCGAGTTTTTTTCAATGTAGCCGTTTGAGTATTATAAATGACTACTAATTTTTGAGGCGGAAAAGTTGGATCTGAAGTTGGATCCCAAGAATACGACCAAATTGGCGAGGTAGTTTTCTCAAATGTTTTACCGTTGATATTTAATTTTTGAATTAAATCGTCTATGGCTGTATCACTAGAAACTTCCTGAACTACATATACATCGGCATTTAATTTATTCATCACTTTTGCCACATTTGCAATTTGCAAGACATTGTCTATGGGTCCGTTACTAGGATTATCTGAACCAAAAAAGTCTAGATTATAAGTAACCACATCAAAAGTTTCTGATTTTAATATAGAAGATCCTGTAAATGAACCAATTTGTTTATTCAGAGACGTTCCTGTTACTGTTAATACTCCAGAAATTGTTGGTTCTTTTGTGGTTGGCGCAAATCTTGCATAAATTGTTTTTCCTGCTAAAGCATCGGCTGAAGAAACAACAATACTTGACGTATATGAAGTATTATCAAATGACAATTGGTACGAAGCTGGAGAGTCAATAGCAATATCGCCATAACCTGCAGCTCTGAAAATAAAGGACTGACTGGCAGTAATTGAATTTGGACTTACATCTGCGAAATCTAAAATCGGATTTGAATCTACGTATTGCGATTCATTTGTAATAGCAAAGTCATCAAAAGAGAATTCTGCTGCATTACCACTTCCTCCCGAAGCTGTTTCGTAAACCCAAGCCAAATAAGTGTGATCTGTTTTATAAGCTGTTAAGTTTATATACTGCGATTTTGTATAAGTTCCTATATTTCCAGGGAATTTACCATCTAATTCTATCCATGTTGCTGTATTTGGCGCGCTTACTCCATCATAATCTGTAGAAACCATTAATTTTAAAGATGGTCCATTATAAAATTGACGAGAGTTAAAAGATAATAATGGAATTTGACTAAAATTATCTAAACGTAATCTCGGAGAAATCAGCCAATCTTTGCTTGCTCCATTTTCTGAAAATCCGTTTATTAAAACCGCACCAGTTCCTGAATTAACATTACGTGACAGAATAGTGTGTGACCATTTATTCAAAGGTCCCGCCTCATTGTATTGTGACCATCCGCTATTTGCTAAAACATTTGGATCATTAAAACCTTGTATATATGGGTTTGTTCCGCTTCCAGACAGACTAACTATTTTTGTTGTGCCTCCTGCTGTTTCATGAGTTATTGAACCTGTGAAACTTCCAACTGAAGTTGGAGTGAATTTTACATAAACTGTTGGTGTTGCATTTGATGCAAAATCGGCTAATGCAAAAGTAATAGAAGATCCAAACGTGGCATTATCTTTAGATATTACAAAGTTTGCTGATGCTGTTAAGACAACATCTTGTGTTAAATCTGTTGCTCCAACTTGATAACTTAAAACTTTTGAATCATAATTTGCTTCTGAGGCTCCTAAATCTAAAGACGCTATTGTGGTCGATAAAACTGGCGCAATAGCAGTAGTAGCATCTAATTTACTTACTGCAATTTGTGCATTATTATAAGAATCTTCTGAAATAGAAAAAACAGAGTAAGTGGTATTTAAATTCAATCCAGCAAAACTCTTTACATATTCTTGAGTAGGATCTGTAATATCTAAAAAACCAAATTGTAAGGCTGAAGCTCCTTCCGCATTCTGTCCTGCCTTTATCTGTGCAATTGTTGGCGTTGCACTACCATTAGGCAATAACACATAATATGTTTTTCCTTTCTCATTTATTTTACTGATAAAGTCAAAACTATCAGCTAAGATATTAGTAACCTTTGGATAGCCGGTAACATTAATTGGCGCATCTTGATCGCTAAAAACTTTTACATCAACATTATCAATGGCAAAAGCTGGACGAGAACCTCCTCCAGAAATTTGTCTAGAAATCCATCGCACTTGAACTACAGGTTGATTATTACATTCCGCAGGTAACATTACTGTTATATGACTACTTTGTGGTAACGTAGTTTCATCCATGCGTGGGGTGGTATTATTGCGAAAATAAGTATCAGACAACGTTACAAAATCTGCCGTAGTACCAACTCGGTATTGTAAAGCAAATTCATTGATACGAGAACTTGTAGTTGAACCACTTACTGTACCGTACGGATTACGAATTACTAAAGCATCATATTGAATTTCAATACTTGCTTTTTGTTCTGTTGAAAAAGCAAGACCAATTGCATAATCATTAGTTCCAGAATTTAGAAAACCAATTTTTCCATCATAATTATAAACATTTCCTGTACCAGAATTCGCTTTTCCTCCAGCCGTTAAAGCTTTATCTGCTATAATTACACCAGATGTAACATAATTTGTAATACCAGAACCATTTGTATTTCCTGCGGTCCATCCTTGAAATCCAAGTGGATATGTTACAGAAGTACCACCATTTAAATCATTAAATTCTTCTTTTATAGGAAGTGAAGTTCTTATTGTAATCTGAGCAAAAAGATTACCAGAAAAAAGGCAAAAAAAACATAAAAGAGCCAAAAGATGGCGCGAAAAGTAGAGTTTTTTCATATGTTAAAGAATAGAGTTTTTAGAGTTCAAATTTATCTTCTTTAAAGTTAAGCCAATATTATAAAACCATAAACTTAATGTTTGAAATTTTATAAATATTATTCATCAAAACTTATTTTTACATTAAATATAACAAAATAAAACCAATAAAAAGAACATTCTTTTACACATAATTTAAACATACACCTATCCAAACAGCACAAAAAAAACTCCGTATTTCCTACAAATACTAGGGTTTTTATATAAAAAAAGCAGTAAACTTTCGCTTACTGCTTTTCACTAATTCAAAATAGTATTCTCTAACAAATATTAAACCGCGGTATAACCACCATCGGCAATAATATAACTTCCTGTAGTAAATGATGATTTATCAGAATTTAGAAAAACTACCAGCTCGGCAACTTCTTCTGCTGTTCCTAAACGATTCATCGCAGATTTTGCTGCGACGGCCTGCATCATTTCCTTATTTAAATTATCTTTTAAAAGTGCTGTTTCAATATAACCTGGTCCGACAGCATTACAGCGAATATTTTTCTGCGCATATTCTACTGCAATATTTTTTGTCAGACCAACCACACCATGTTTACTTGCTGTATACGCAACACTATTTGGCGCGGCAACTTGTCCGTGGATTGAAGCAATATTTACAATGCTACCTCCATCATTTTTCTCCATTTGCTCCAATTGGTAACGACAGGCATAAAAAACGCCACTTAAGTTTAAGGCAATAACCTTATCCCACGCTTCTGGCTCATATTCGCCAGTTGGTTTTGCCGGCCCGCCCATTCCTGCATTATTACAGGCAATGTCTAATCGACCATATTTTGAAACTGTCACCTCAACCATGTGCTTATTGTCAGCTGCGCTTGACGAGTCTCCTTTTATGAAAAAAGCTTCACCACCCTTATCCTTTATCATTTTTACGGTTTCTTCACCGTGTTCTACATTTATATCAGCTACTACTACTTTTGCTCCTTCTCGAGCGTATGCTTTTGCAACTGCGCGTCCGATTCCAGATCCTCCACCAGATACAAAAGCTACTTTATTTTCTAAAAGTGCCATTTTGTATATGTTTTAAATTGATTCCTCTAATTTACGAAGATATCAACCGATACAGAAGCTTTAAAAGGAGTTTACAATAACATTAACGCGAAGCGCTAATCTTATGTTATTTGACATTAAATTGACTCTATTTTACTTAAAATTTTGTATTGTCTTATTCGTCTTCATCTAGTTTCATATTCCCACGATCTTTATGACTTTCTGGATTTGAATTTGGATATCGATTTGGCGTTATATCAGAATTGCGGTCTTTATTCTCTACTGTTTTCTTTGCCTCCTCCTCTGTTTCTACTCCGCGATTTGCATTTGGATTATTTGGACTTATCTGATGAGGCGTTTTATTAATATCCTCATTTTCATTTCGAGCGCGTTCTACAATCTTTTTATCGCCATTTGCATCGGTTACCAATTCTCTATTCAATTTTGCATCTTTTAACTCTTCATCATGCGAGATGTTTTTACCTTTAGATTCATCAATATTTTTCTGCGTCCCGTTTATCTTTTTTGTTCCTAAATTATTTGTTTCCATGACATTATTCTTTTTACATTGAATTTATAATATTACGAATTCTAACTGCGAAAAAATTATGACTTGACATTGCTTTTCTTTTATAATTGCCATCTGTTTTTTTATTTATTACCTTTATTCAAAGCAACTTAACAACCTTAATTATTATGAACTTCTTCAAAATCAAAACTAGCTGGTCTAATGCCGAATTTATCCCAATCAAATTATGTATGGCTTCTATTTATATTTTAATCGGAAGTTATTTTCATGAATTTTTCCAAAACTATTATTCTGTTTTAATTGTCATTTTTGCTATAACCGTAATTTGGTTTGTGTACCAATGGCTGAAAAAAATGAAATCTGAAAAACAGTTATAAGATTTAGTTCTAAGAAAGAGACTATCTTTGCAAAAAATTAAAAATGCACCAACACTTCATTCTTTTTAAACCTTACGGCTATTTAAGCCAATTTATTTATGAATTAAAAAGAAAGAAAAAGCTTTTGGGCGAATTGTACAATTTTCCAGAAGGAACAATGGCAATTGGAAGATT
This sequence comes from Flavobacterium movens, assembly GCF_039581425.1. Lineage (NCBI taxonomy): Bacteria > Pseudomonadati > Bacteroidota > Flavobacteriia > Flavobacteriales > Flavobacteriaceae > Flavobacterium > Flavobacterium movens. The sequence goes on along the minus strand of NZ_JBCPXY010000018.1, from coordinate 8,091 downwards.
GGACGAAGATTCTGAAGGTTTGCTCCTCTTGACAACGGATGGAAATATGAGTGAACTTGTACGAAGCAAAAAAGTCGACAAAGAATATTACGTTCAGGTTGACGGATTAATTACTCCCGAAGCGATAGAACAATTGCAAAAAGGTGTAGAAATCGGACTTGAAGGCGGAAAATACAAAACAAAACCCTGCAAAGCTTTCATTGTAACTGAAATTCCTGATTTTGGTGCGAGAGCCAAAAAAATTAGGGACGAACGTCATGGCCCTACTTCTTGGGCATCCATCACATTAAGAGAGGGAAAATTTCGTCAAGTCAGAAAAATGACTGCTGCAGTTGGTTTTCCAACCTTGCGTCTTGTTCGCGTTCGAATAGGAAATGTATATTTGCAAAACCTAAAAGCAGGTGAAGTTTTGGAAGTTTCCGATTTTCAATTAGATAATTAGATAATGTGACAATTAGATAATTTCAAAACTCATAACTCATAATTCATAACTAAAAAAAGATGTTAAACGTTGTTCTTGTAGAACCTGAAATACCAAATAATACCGGAAATATCGGCAGATTGTGTGTAGGCACAGAAAGCCGACTTCATTTAATTCATCCTTTCGGATTTGTAATTAATGACAAGAACCTAAAACGTTCTGGATTGGATTATTGGGTTCATCTTGATGTAACAGAATATCAAAATGTGGACGAATGGATTGCACAGATTCCAGATCAATCACGTGTATTTTTAATGAGTTCGCATTCTGATAAATCCTATTTAGAAAATGAATTTCAAGATGGTGACTGGTTGGTTTTCGGAAAAGAAAGCGTTGGTTTGAGTGCAGCATTTATGGCAAGATTCGAAAATCATTTAACGATTCCGATGTCACCGCTTATTCGCAGTTTTAATATTGCTAATTCTGTTGCTTTTGTGGTTGGCGAAGCGAAAAGACAGATTGGACTGAAGAAAGTTTAATCGTTTATTTGTAACCGTTTAATCGAAAAAGCTTCTTCTGAAAACGGGACTTCTAGCCCTGATGGAAGCGGCATCCTTTTGTGGCGGCGTTCGCCACAAAAGATATAGCGGACAGCAGGATTAGCTCCTGAAAACTAACTCACAATAAATTTCCCTTTTTCAGCATCAAAAACAATATGTTCGTCTTTGAACAAATTGCTGAAACTTCCGTTTGAGATTAAATTGCACGGTTGGTCTTGCACTATCCTTTCTGGCGTCATCATAATCATTTCATCACTTAATTGAATAGCCAGATCGATATCGTGTGTAGAAAACAATATACATTTTTGAGTTTCTTGTGTTAGTTTCTTTAACAATTTAAATAAGGAAACTTTATGCAGTAAATCAAGATGTGTTGTAGGTTCATCTAGAATAATTAATGGCGTATCTTGCGCCAAAGCTCTTGCAATTAGAACTTTCTGCAATTGTCCATCACTAATTTGAAAATGTTTTTTTGAAGCTAAATGTTCGATTTGTGTCAAACTCATTGCTTCCTGAACTTTTAGAACATCTTCGTCAGACAATTTATCGACCCAATTGGTATAAGGTTGGCGACCTAAAGCAACCAATTCAAAAACGGAAAGATTACTTGGCGGCAATTTTTCGGTCAAAACCAAACTTAGATTTTGTGCCAGTTCTAAAGGCTGATAGTCTGATATATTTCTTTCATTCAAATATACTTTCCCAGATAAAGGTTTCTGAATTCCTGTAATCGTTCGTAATAAAGTTGACTTTCCAATTCCGTTTGCTCCGATTAAAGTAATTAATTTACCTGCTTGCAGACTAAGATTAAGGTTCTCAGCAATAGTCGTAACACCTTTCTTGGATTTGTATCCAATATTTAGATTCGAAGCTGTTAAGATGTTTTTCATTTTTTTGAGATTCTAAGTTACTAAGATGCTGAGATTCTAAGTTTTTTTTCTTTTAAGCCACAGATTAAAGGATTAAAATGATAAAAAAAATCTGTGCAAATCTTTTTAATCTGTGGCAAAAAATTATTGAAAATTTCTTTTTCTAACCAAAAGCCAAATAACAACTGGCGCACCAATTATAGACGTAACAGCATTTATTGGAAGCGTGACATCAAAACCTGGCATTTGCGAAACAATATCACAAAATAGCATTATTATAGAACCAAAAAATAAAGTACTCCAAAACAAAATAGTATGATTGCTTGTTTGAAAAGTCAGCTTTGCAATATGAGGTACCGCTAAACCAACAAAAGCAATTGGTCCCGCGAATGCTGTAATCGCTCCTGATAATATACTCGTTGCAAATATGATTATTAATCGAGCCTGTTTAAAATTCAATCCCATGCTTTTGGCATAATTTTCTCCAAGAAGCAAGGCGTTTAATGGTTTAATACTTTTGGCGCTTAAAAGCAATCCGATTCCAACACAGAAAGTTAAAATTACAATAGTTGTCCAAGAAAGATTTCCGAGATTTCCCATAGACCAAAAAGTAAATTTCTGAAGCTGTTCTGCCGTACTAAAATATGTTAGGACGCTGACGATTGCGGTGGTAAAACTTCCAAACATTAAACCCACAATTAAAATAGCCATTGTATCTCGCAATCGTTGCGAAACGACTAAAACTAAAAATAAAACCAATGTACTTCCTAAAGTAGACGCCAAAACAATTCCGTAAGAAGACAATGCAATTACACTCAAAAAAGATGGCAGAAATCCTGCACCTAAAATCACAAAAGCAACTCCAAGACTTGCACCAGAACTTAAGCCTAAAACATAGGGCCCTGCAAGCGGGTTTCGAAACAAAGTCTGCATTAAAAGTCCGCTCATTGAAAGTCCCGTTCCAACCAAAACTGCAGTAATGGCTTTTGGAAGACGATAATTAATGATAATATATTCCCAAGTTGATTTTGTGGCTTGACCTCCAGTTAAACTTGCAAAAACATCTTTTAACGGAATTGTAACCGACCCTAAACTAATGCTTGCAAAAAACATTAGAAAAAGTCCAAAAGTCAATACGACAAATAAAATGGTATTTCTTTTTTTATTCGCCAATTTAATTCAGTTTTGATGCAAAGGTAAATTCGTAGCTCGCCAATAGATCCGGATGAAATATCTTGATATAATCTTTTAAAACTAAATCGGGACGGCTTGGTGCCAATTCATAATAAACTGTTCCTCCTGTTGCTCCCATCTTTCCTTCAAAATTATATACACTTTTATTTTTGAAAGCATCAAACTCTGAGTAATGCGGATTTGCTTTTTGTAATTCATCTAAACTTTTAAAAGATCCTGAAGCAATCCAGATATTAGCCGTTTTCGCTTTATCTAAAACTTTCTCAAACGACAAGCCTTCACTTCCAGTTCCTTTCAAATCGGCCCATAAATAATTAGCTTTTGCATCTTTCATAAACTGCGCTACCCAGCTATTTCCTTTGGCAACATACCAGACATCTTCGTACATAGAACCATACAGCACCTTTGATGTTGCAGGTTTCTCTTCAACCAGTTTTTTTGCCTGATTATAGCTTTCTACGATTTTATCAAAAAGCTCTTTTGCTTTGTCTTCTTTTCCAAACAAAGCGCCGTAAAGCTTAATCCATTCTGCTTTTCCTAGCGGAGACTGTTCCATCCAATCACCTTGAATAAGCACTTTAAGGCCGCTTTTTTTCAAATTATCCAACATCGGATTATTATTATCGACACCAAAAGTAACAATCAAATCTGGCGACAATTCTATTAATTGTTCGATGTTCAATTTTTCATTTTGTCCAACGTTTTTCACAGAACCTTTATCAATTAATGCTCGTGTTTTTTCTGAAGAAATGTAATCTGTGTGTGGAAATCCGACCAATTTATTCTCAACTTCCAGCATTTCTAAGAAAGGAATATTTGTTGTTGAAGTTACCACAACACTTTCTAATGGAACTTTTATCGCAGGATATTTTTTTAAGCTGTCTGGAATTTGTGAGTCTTTTTCCTCTAAAATGTAAGTAAATTTCTCCTTAGCATTTGGCCACGGATTAACCACATTTACAATCGAATAGCCATCTTTTTTTACAATCGAAAGACCAGAAGCATATTCAATACTTTCTGTCGAAACATCAGATTTTACAATAGTTTGCGTTTCATTTTTTTTACAGCTAATTACTAAAACAAGTAAAAAAACGACTGGTAATTTATGGAAAAAATATTTCATATTTTATGTTTTGTATGGCAACAAAGGTAAATCAATTTCTATTTTTTTTGTTTACCTTTATTCGTACAAATTTAAACAAATAGCCTTTTATTTGATGAGTGTACCAAAAACAAAAATCTGCTCCAGTTGTGAGACCGCTTTTTCGTGCGGTGACACTTCACCTGAAAATAAGTGCTGGTGTAATGATTACCCACCTATTTTCAATCTTTCAGAAGGAGGCGATTGCCTTTGCCCTGTATGCTTTAAAGAAGCGTGCGAAGATAAAATTGATGCTTATATCGAAACCTTAACTCCAAAAAAAGCGCTTAACAATAAAGCTATGCTTTTACCCAAAACAGATAATTTAATTGAGGGAATTGACTATTATATCGAAAATGGCAATTATGTTTTTAAAACCTGGTTTCATCTAAAAAGAGGAACCTGCTGCGGGAATAACTGCCGACATTGCCCGTATTAATTATTAATTGTAAATTATGAAAAATAATATTGTTCGAGATAAAAGTTTTGATTTCGCTATAAGAATTGTCAAACTATATCAGTATTTAAATAATGATAAAAAAGAATTTATTCTTGCGAAGCAACTTTTAAGATCTGGCACTAGTGTTGGCGCAATGATTCGAGAAGCTGAACATGCTGAGAGTAAAAGCGATTTTATTCATAAGTTTGCAATTGCTCAAAAAGAAGCTAATGAAACTGTCTATTGGCTAGAATTATTAAAAGCCACTGATTATCTCAACGAAAAAGAATTTAAAAACATTTATAATGATGCTATTACAATACTAAAATTAATAACTAGCATCCTTAAAACTTCCAAAAAGCAATCAGAAGTAAAAAAATTAACAACTAACAATTAATAATTAACCATTATACATAATGATTTACTTGGTAACTGGCGGTGAACGTTCAGGAAAAAGCGGTTATGCGCAGAAACTTGCTTTAGAACTTTCCAACTCTCCTATATATGTAGCAACGGCTCGAAAATGGGATGCTGATTTTCAAAATCGAATTGATCGCCATCAGCAGGAAAGAGACGAACATTGGACAAATATTGAAAAAGAGAAATATTTAAGTGAAATTGACTTTTCTGAAAAAACTGCTCTAATTGATTGTGTAACGCTCTGGCTAACTAATTTTTTTATAGATAATAAAAATGATGTGGCTTTGAGCTTGGAAGAAGCTAAAAGAGAATTTCTTGCTATTGCAAAAGACGAAAATGCTAATATCATTATTGTAACAAATGAAATCGGCATGGGCGTTCATGCAGAAACGCATATCGGAAGAAAATTTGTTGAACTTCAAGGCTGGATGAATCAATTTCTTGCTGCAAATGCCAACGAAGTTGTGCTGATGGTTTCTGGAATTCCGGTTAAAATAAAAGGATAAATTCCAATACAAAAATTTCCAAATTCCAATAAATTAAAACGAAATTCCAAGTTTTAAACTCCAAATTTCAAAGCTATGCTTTACCTTTACTAGAATCTTTCCATTTTCAGATTTGGAATTTAAAAAATTGGAATTTAAAGAAATGAGCAATTTAGACGATATATTAAAATCACGCCGCGACACAAGACATTTTACAGCAGATGAAGTTCCGGATGAAGTAATCCAGAAAGCTTTACAGGCTGGACATTGGGCACCTTCTGTAGGACTAACCGATGCAACAAGATATTATCTCATTAAATCGCATGAAGTTAAAAGCTCTATTAAAAACCTCTTTTTAGATTACAACAAAAAAGCCGAAGAACTTACAGATAATCCTGAGCAGAAAGAATTATATAAATCCCTAAAATTAGAGGCAATTGAAGAAGCTCCAATCGGACTTGTTATTGCTTACGATCGTTCGGTTCTAAATCAGTTTACTATTGGGACAATTGGCAGTAACGAAGCCGTAAAATTCAGTTCGGTTTGTGCGGCACAGAATATCTGGCTTTCGCTAACAGAACAAGGCTATGGAATGGGTTGGGTTTCGATTCTAAATTATTATCAGTTTAAAAAAATTCTCGATTTATCCGAAAATATAGAACCGCTTGGCTATTTCTGCATTGGGAAACCAGCAACCAATTACAACAATCAGCCAATGCTGCAGCAATTGCATTGGAAACAGAAATCGGAAGCTCCGATCTGTACTGAAATCACAGAAATTAAGTCAATAAATGTTCCTGGATTTGATTTAAAATCAGAAAACAAAATCCAAAATAAAGCCGATTTCTATACTCTTTTGCAAGACAAAATAGATTCGAAAACAAAACCTGTTGGTTCTTTGGGAACTTTAGAAGCATTAGCTTTTCAAATGGCAACGGTTTTTGCAACTTTAAATCCGAAAATCGTAAAACCTAATATCGTAGTTTTTGCAGCCGATCACGGAATTGCAAATCATGGCGTAAGTGATTATCCGCAAGATGTTACACGACAAATGGTCAATAATTTTCTAGACGGCGGTGCTGCTATAAACGTTTTCTGCAATCAGAATAATATCGAATTATCAATTGTAGATTCAGGCGTAAATTATGATTTCCCAACTAATGCAAAATTAATCGATGCAAAAATTGCCAAAGGAACGCAGTCTTTTCTGCACGTTCCTGCAATGAGCGAATCTGAAGTGCAATTGTGTTTTGAGAAAGGAAAATCGATTGTCGAAAACATTGCAGAATCTGGTTCAAATTGTATCGGTTTTGGCGAAATGGGAATTGGAAACACCTCGACAGCTTCTGTTTTAATGAGTCTTTTAACAGGTTTTCCAATTGAAGAATGTATCGGAAAAGGAACTGGAGTTGAAAACGAAAAACTGCTTTTAAAACAAAATGTACTTAAAAAAGCATTAGATAATTATTCTGGTCAAACCGAATTAATGACACAACTCTCCTATTTTGGAGGTTTTGAAATTCTTCAAATGGCGGGCGGAATGCTAGCAGCTTTTGAAAATAAAATGCTAATCTTAGTTGATGGCTTCATTTGTACTGTGGCATATTTAATTGCTTCCAAAATAAATCCGAACATCAATCAAAATGCTATTTTTTGCCATTGTTCTGCCGAAAAAGCACATTCAGAATTGCTAAATTATTTAGAAGCAAAACCTATTTTAAATCTTGATTTGCGTTTGGGAGAAGGAACTGGCTGCGCAGTAGCATTCCCAATTTTAAAATCGGCTGAGGCTTTTTTAAATGAAATGGCCAGTTTTGAAAGCGCTGGTATAAGTAAGAAATAACTTTCTTTTAAGTTTTAAAGTTCATAGCTTTGAATTTCTAATTGAAATTATTTATTACATGCCTTTTACAAAAATTTATATTCATTGTGTTTGGAGTACCAAAAATAGATTCCCTTTTTTAAATACAATTGATCTTCGCCAAAAAGTCTGGAATCACATAAAAGAAAATGCATTAAAGAAAGAAATTTATCTTGATTTTATTAGCGGGCATTCTGATCATTGTCACTGCTTAATTTCATTAGGAAATAATCAAACAATTCAGAAAACAATACAACTTTTAAAAGGTGAATCTTCATATTGGATTAATAAAAATCAATTAACAAGAGATAGATTTGAATGGCAGGATGAATATTTTTCAGTTTCAGTTTCAGAATCTATTGTAGATAAAGTTCGAGATTATATTAAGAACCAAGAAGAGCATCATAAAAAGAAAACATTTCAAGAAGAATATGATGAATTTATAATCAAATTTGGGTTTAAGCATTTATGAAAAATTTGGCTAAAGCCTTTACGAGTACCTATAAACAAACCAACATCTAAAGATGTTGGCAATTCATCAAAAACCAAATTTTTATAAAAATTTTATTTTTGAATTGCCTCCAGACTTATCTGGAGATCATAAATTTGCTACTATAGAAGCTTTAGTCAAATAATCATAATCTAATGAAATGTGAAGAATTAATAGCCATTTTTTGAATGTAACTAATCTCAAAAAAAAA
>NZ_JBCPXY010000017.1:0-35984 GCF_039581425.1 Flavobacterium movens | reverse complement strand
TCTCAAAGCGGGTGCAAAACTAAAACTTCTTTTTGTTTCCTGCAAGAAAAACTTAAAAAAATTTGAAGCTTTTTTTTCGCCTCATTCTCTCAATTCTTCTTCCAATCTATCAATGAACTTTCCGTGTTTTGCGGGGTGCAAATGTAGAAAGCATTTCCGAATCCCGCAAGCTTTTCCGAATCTTTTTTTTCTGAAAATTTCTTTTCTTCAGATCCTTCCTTCCTGCCGGTATTTCGATGAACGCCTTCGCTGTTGCGGGTGCAAAAGTAGAACCTTTTTCCGCTTTTCCAAGCTTTTTTACCGGTTTTTTTTGATCTTTTTTCGCCTTTTTTCTTAACGCACTGATAACGGATGGTTTACAGACCGACTTTTTTTTAAACATTGAAATCTTTTCCTTCAAAATAGTTTAAATCGAAAAATGGTAGTCCAAAAAGACATATTGTATCAAACTAGGTGAGTTTTAATTCCATTATAAAAGCCTTAATATCAAAATTGAATTCTTGAACAGAATTGACCATTTATACTAAACATCTCAAACAACTACCTAACAAAAAGAGCCAAAGCACTATTAATAAACACTTTGACTCTTTTTTGCTATTTTCCTATGCATTTTTCTTTGTGTATTCTACTTCCCGATTCACTATAACATTATATTATAGTCTTCAAAACCCTTTATTACACAGATATCTATCTCAGAAAATAATTTATACTTATATAAGTCAATAAGGTCTGATTTTTTCCGACTTTCCGATATTAACTTATATAAAATGTTTATGCAATCAATTAAAAATAACCGAATGATCTTTAACAATTAAATTTGAATTGGCATTTTTAGCCGTAGAAGTAAATGTGTTTCCTACTGATTTCTTCACATCACCCTCATAATTCATGCTAAAAGCAACATCATTCTGGGTTGAAATGATTACACCGTCTTTATAAACGCTTGCTGTACCTTTTCCTGTAAAACTCACTTTGTATTTTTCTCCATTCTCTAAAACCTTAAAAGTTCCGGCAGTAGGTTGAATACTAATTCCATTTGTAACCGATAAAGCTCCTTTTGCCGTATTGATATTTGTACCTAATAAAGATTGTCCCCATTTTGTAAAAGTATAAGCTGTAGCTTCAGAAAAACCTCCATAACTATAATCTCCTTTCGCTAAATTATTTTGAAGAGAAGAAAACAATTCGAAGTAAACTACTGCTCCATTCTCAGTTGCAGAAATAGATTTAGATCGTAGCGAAAAATCAATGTTATATGCATTTCCGCGAATGCCATAATTTTCCAGATAACCTTGCGATAATTCCACCGTTTGGCTACCAATTTTTAAGAATCCTTTATTTGTATTACTTTGATGGCTTTCATCATCACTTGAACAAGATGATAGTAATGCAATGAAAATCAATACTAATACTTTTATACTATTATTCATATCTATGATAATTTATTTTAAAAAATCAGTTTTAGATTATTCGGGATAGGCATTAAAGCTCCATCCCGAATTCTTAACCTTACTTAACAATAATTCTAGCAGTCTGTCCAGTCTTAAGACTTTTAATGAAATAACTTCCGGAAGCCAAATCAGAAACTGACATCTCAGTTTCATAGCCAATTACATCAACTTGTTTAACCAAAAGTCCGTTCATACTGAAAATAACCAATTGATCAAATTCTGCACTTGATTTCAAGCTCACTTTTCCTGTAGCTACTGTTGGGAAAACTAAAAACTCTCCAAGTTTTTTCCAGCGTCCATAAAGCGTAAAATTATCTTTCTGCGTAGTACTAAAACCTGTTATTTCTTTTCCGTATACAGCATCTGCATACCAACCTAAAAAGCGATATCCTGAACATTGTGCTGCTTCTAATGTAAAAGCAATCCCTGTTTGCATAGTTGTTTTATTTGGATTAACCGCTCCTGCAGGCAAGTTCAAGTACGAAATGCTATAAAAAGTTGGAGGTTCATCTTGTTTATTGTTTCCTCCCACTCCCCAAAAAGCATAAAAGGTCTGATTTCCTGTTGTAGTGCTGGCAATTTCTTTTATAGTATTAGGAGTTGTTGGTGAAACAGACCATCCGTAAAAAGTATAATCTTTTATCGTTGGAACTGGTAACATTGCTGCCGCTCCTTCTGTATATTCAATTGGTTCTAGTCCTAAAATAGGTTTTCCGTCAATTGAGTTTAAATAAGAAACACTCGATTTAACAATGGGTTTTGGATCTGGTTTGTTGTTTCCTCCTTCTCCCCAAAAGGCATAAAACACTTGATTTCCTGTAGCAGTTGCTGGAATCGTTTTTAATAATCCAGGCGTTGTTGCTGTTGCTGACCATCCGAAGAAAGTATAACCTTCAAGTTTTGGCGTTTTTAAGTTCGTAATCGCACCTTCCATATATTCAGCAGGATCAAGTATAATGGCTTTTCCGTCAAAAGAATTAATATAACTTATTTTGGAAAACTTAGCATCTGCTTTTAGCCATCTTGGATCTCCCAAAACATTTCCTTCTAACGAAGCCTTAGCCAAGGGATAATTTTTAGAAAAGCTAAAATTGCCTTGCGCTGGATTTGGGTACACTAGTGCCACCATGCCTAAGCCCAATAACGTCTTAACATTTGACTCTCCCACAGTAACCGCTCCTTTCACTATCTGAGAGGAAACTCCAACAAGAAGATTATTGTCTAAAACCACTTTTCCTGCTCCAGCAACATTATTAGAATTAAACAAATAAAGCGATTTTGTATTTTCTCGCTCGTCTTGCATAATGTTATTTTTGAAAGAGTAAACAGAAGCACTATTGTACTGATTGTCTACAAATACAAATCCGTTTCCGGTTTGATTACCTGAATTGTAAATCGTATTGCTTTCAAACGTAATATTAACTGTTTGCGTTGCTTCATTTTTGTTTTGAAGAATCAAGAAATTATTTCCTTTTTCGTAATTGAAAATAGTCGAATTTTTAACCGAAATCGAATTTACAATATGCGAATCTGGCTGAATAAAACTTCCTCCTGTTGCCGCGCTTCCGTCAATAATACAATTTTCTATAACAATTTTAGAAATCGCATTCTCTGAAACTCCTTCCGTCACTAATAAACTTTGTTTAATTCCTTTTATAGTCGAATTTTTAATTTCAAAACTTGACACACTTGCCCCTTTTTTCAATTGAAGCAAACTTGCACCAGCATTCGTTAAATCAAAATCAACACCATCAAAACTGAAGCTTCCTGAAACAATTTCTGGGTTTTCTGAAGCGAAAGATGCTGCGAAAACAGGTTTTGCATTGGCATCTGGAATAAATGTATATTTATGGTTTTTAACAGCAAGATCAGCTGAAGCTGTATAAGTACCGCTTGCCATTATGAATTTTGATCCGTTTTCAGCAGCATTGTATTTTTCAACAAAATTCTGAGGGTTTACATAAACATCTAAACTCCCGTTTTGGTTCTCTGTAATATGATTTACAAGACTGTTGATGTAAACCTCAACGTTGGTATACTTGCCGTCAATCGTTTTTAAATTGCCATCTGCTGAACTGGCAGGATTTAATCCTTTTTCTGTTTCCCATTTATCAGGCATACCGTCACCGTCTGTATCTGTTGGAGCTTCTCCAGAAGGTAATACTGGCCACCCTCCAGCTGCTGAAGGCGTATCGATATAACCGTTTGTACTTCCATTTCCACCATTCATAATACTTGCCGTACCAGAACGAGTATCCTCTACTGCTCTTTTATCTACAGTATCTCTGTATAAATTGGCACCTGCATTTTCTAGAACCAATTCATACGCTTTTGTAGCGCTATGAGTCGTGATTTCTCCAAAAGCATGAGGTGCGCTAATTTTGATTGAAGCTTTATCTGCATCGCTTACAGGAAGCTGGCTGCCATGAAATTGGCTATAAACTCCGTATGTCCAGTTATCTTGAGTGGCTCTTTCTGATCCAACAACATAATTTCCGTCAACAAAATATTTTCCCCAAATTCCGTATAAAGGCGAAGTAGTGTCCAAACTTCTTCCTGTTGACAGGATACGTTCTTTAGTCGAATTTGAAGTCCCAGGTCCTGGTTTCCAATAATTATTTACCAAATTCACATTCATGGCATCTCCGCCATAACAGCTGTTTCCGCCCCAATTATAAATAACGTTGTTACGAATGTCAACCAAATCTGTTTTTGCAAAAATATCATTTGCATATTCTCCCAACCTTGGATTACGACTATCATGATGCGCTAACAGATTATGATGGAAAGAAGCGTTTCTACCACCCCAAACACCGCCATATCCGTGGGCTCCTTTTGCGTGAACAGAATTCCTAAGGCTTTCAGAAATGATACACCATTGCAGCGTAAAGTTCTCATTTTGATAAAAAGAAACACATTCGTCTGTTGACCAGCTCATAGAGCAGTGATCTACAATGATATTTTTTTGAAAACGTCCTCCTAAAGCATCGTTCTCCACATCATGAGTATCTCCCATTCTAAAGCGCAAATAGCGCAGAATAATGTTATTTCCTCTTACTTTAACATTATAATCTTTTAAAGTTATACCGCCTCCTGGAGCTGTTTGTCCTGCAATTGTAATATTATCAGTAATATTTAATTCGCTTTTTAATTCAATATTTCCCGAAACTTTAAAAACAACAATTCTAGGACCAGCCTGACCAATCGCATCACGAAGCGAGCCCACTCCAGAATCATTTAGATTTGTTACATAAATTACTTTTCCGCCACGGCCTCCTGTTACATATTTTCCATAACCTTCGGCTCCTGGAAATGCAGGAATGCTTTCAGTCCCTCCTCCTGTTACTTCTTTTTTAACTTCAATCTTTCCTTCTCCGTTAAAGAATTCAGGATTTGTCGTTTTATCGTAAGTTCCTTCTTTAAAATCTACTCCATTAATAGTAAGTTTTTGAACATTTAAAACGATATTTAATGACGCTTTACCATTTTCTGTGATATTTAAATTTAAAGTGGAACCAGCTGCACGTTCATGGCTGAAAATAACATAATTATCCTGACCTATTTTAATAGTCCCAGAACCAAAAGCATTTGCAGAAGCGCCTTCAATTACCGTTGGATAATTTAATGCTGGGAATTTTGTGCTTTTCTGTGTAAGATCCCAAGTACCGATAAATTCGCTGTTATCACCTTTAAGAAGCAGAGTTCCTGTATTGGCATTAACACCTTGACCGATATTTAAAGGCGAAATGGTTCCGTTTCCTGATACGGGACCGCTTAAAGTCATTATGGTTTGATTGGCAATACCCGAAATCATTTCGAATTTCACATTTCCAGAAATGACCATCGGCGCTTCTAAAGCCATGCCTGCACCACTTGTATTATAATATACTCTCGTTCCTTCTTTAAAAGTCAATACACCTGTAGCTTTATGAGCACCTCTCAAGCGAAGCGTTCCTGCATCAGATAAAGTCATATCGGCAAGAAAAACTGTTGCGGTTGTTTCGATTTCTTTGGTGCAAGAAACGGTTTTACCTGCAACTGGCATTACAGCTGGATTATAATTTCCTGCATTGTCCCAACTTTTATTTACTGCCGCAGTAAATTCGTAATCAAAATTTGAAGGTGGTATAACTTCATTTGGCTTATTATTCCCTCCAGATCCCCAGAAAGCATATAAAGTTTGATTTCCTGTTGCTGTAGTAGCAATTTCATTCAATGTATTTGCTGTGGTGCCAGAAGACGACCATCCATAAAACTTATATCCTACTAAAGTTGGAGTTGGCAATTTTGCTATTGTACCCTCAGTATATTCTATCGGAGTTAAACCTGATAAAGGAGTTCCATCAATTGAATTTAAATAAGTAATTGAAGATTTAGTCGCTCCTCCATTAATAGCCATACTAATACTACTCAAATCGCTTAATCCGCCGTATTCATTTGCTGCTTGAACAGTATATGTATAAGTTCCCGCAACCGCTGAAGGATCTGCAAAAGTAGCTTCTGTTGTAATGCCTAAAACTTTACCCTCTTTGCTAATCACATAACATATTGCATACGGATTTTCATCCCATTTTAAAGTATTAGCTGCAGATACCACAAGATTTGAAGGTTTTGTAATTTGCTCAACCACTCTGCGCGGATCCCATTTGTCTGTGCCGCTTAATACATTTTCTATCGTAAATTCATCAGCTTGCGCTTTGGTTAAAACTGGATTATAATTTCCTGTCTGAGCAACGCCGTTTACAGTAAATATATTAGTTCTGTTATCAGTATTTACTAATACGCCATTTCCGTTTACGCTATTGTATTCGGCAAAAAGTGCTGGTACAGTTCCCATACTTGCCCAACCGGCTGTATTAGGTTCGGTCATCATTTTTGTATTGAGATAAACGGCTCTTGGTGCATTTTGCCAAGGACGTCCTAAATAATAACTTGTAGTTGCCGAAATAGTATTGTTGTTGAAAATATAACCATATTGAGTTGCTGTATCATGATTAGGAGCTACAATATACCCCGAAGCAACCGAAACCAAATTACACTCTTCAAACCAATGCGTTCCACCACCACAAATAAAATCAACATCTCCTTCGATCGTAGATTTATAGTAAAAACTTCTTTTTCCTCCTGTTACTTGCGTGTCTTGCTTACTTCTAAGGCGAACTCCATTATAAACATTTCGATCTCCCGCAGGGTTTAATGCAGGTCTTTGTCCAGAAGTTGTAATTCCGTCTTTGTGTTCGATGGTTACATTTTCCATATACAAATCATTTGCTTCAATAGAGAGAACAGCATTTTTAATTCCCCATCCTGGATTTCCCTGCAGAATAACTTTGTCTTTAGATTGTGCAACCAGCGAAACGTTATTTTTTCCTGATGGAAGCTTTAAAACCACATCCTGAGGATTTGTTCCGTCTCCACCCAAATTATAAGTTCCGTTGGCAATTAGTACCAAAAATCTTGATGCCGAATTATTAGGTGCAGCATTAAAAGCTTCTGCAATTGTCTTTACATATTTTCCTGAGGCAATTTGATCTGCTGTAGCATCTGCATCTACAATTAGATCAAATTTACGTTTGACAGGAATTGGCTTTTCCATTGTTTTAAATGACAAAGTAAGGGCTGAACCGTCATTTCCAGAAAGGTCTTTTACAAATCCAGCTGGGATCGTAAATGTGTATTGCTTGTTATACTCCAATCCGAAATAACTGAACTTTACAGTTTTGTTTACAAACTCAGCATTTAAATTTTTACCATTTAAAATTGCATTTCCTGTTCCTGATTGAACCTGCTCATTATAATTTAAAATAATGCTTCCATTAGCTGCCACAGAACCTGCCGCTTCTGTTGGAAATGAAGATTCTAAAACTGGCGCAACAGTATCACTAACTAAAACCTCATCGGCTTTAATCATTAAATTGGATAAGATTGTAGCTGTAACATCAATTGCAGATCCGTGTTTTGGTCCGTTTATATTTGGAATCCATCTTAAATAGATCTTTTCCTTTCCTTCTGCTTCAGCAGGAAGAACTCCGCCAATATTGATTATTGTTCCTGTATTGATTGTCGTTAGAGCCGAAAAATTCACAAAATTCACTCCGTCTAATGAATATTGAAATGTCCACTCATCACACCCATAATAATAACCCAACAAACCCGAAGCAACATTTATGTTTTTATATCCCACAGTTGAAAGTGTTGTCATAAAATAATAAAAATTCCCTCTTTCATTATTCCAGACACAAAATCCGTTCTTTCCTCCTCTATTTTGAAGTCTAACATTAGGTGCAAAAACATTGTCTGCTATATTATAGGCAAATAGTTGTGGTCTATTTTCTACCTTAGAATACAATTCGGCAACTCTCGGATTTGCATATTGATCATTTTTAAACGTCCATCCCGCAATAAAAGTCTGATTGGCATACGTTCCTGTAACTGTTTTATTTTCATTCATCACTACAGAAGTACTTAATGAAGTGGAACCATCAGCCCAATTGCTGAATTTTATAATATCGTTCTCCACTGCCGTAATCGTAACATTGGTTCCAATTTCATAAACCGAAAATGCGCCATCTTTTCCTGCGGGAGAAACCGTATAGTCGCCTAAACCAAAAGCTCCGTTTGTGTTTACGCTTAAAGTATATGTTGGTACAGCATCATACTGCGCGACTAAAGTCATGTCTTCATTTAGAGTATATGTTAACGGATTGGTTGTTGAAATAACAGCTCCTTTATCATCTACCCATTGCTTGAAATTGTAGCCAAAATTTTTATTGGCAGTCAATTTTATTTCAGTTCCTTTTGCAAATGTAGTTCCAGCAGGATTAAGTGTAACAGTTCCAGATGAAGCCGGATTGACATCTACAGTCAATTTGTGCGTCACAGCATTTGGATTGTCGGTTACTTTTTCGAAATAATCTACATTAAACAAATATCCTGTTCCTGGTCCAAGAAAAACAAGATACAAATCGAATGAACCATTCGTTGGCGTAATGGCTGCCGAGAACTTCTTGTAATCGGTAAAGCTTGTACTTCCTGATATCGTTGCAGAACCAATCAAAGTTCCTGTTGCAGAACCCAATCTAAATTCTATAGTTCCGCCAGTTGCTCCCGCCGCCGCAATATCAAAGCGAGTAACAAATTCGGTAAAATTAACTGCATTAAATTTAATCCAGGTACTGTTTTTAATATACCCTACGTTTCCGCCTCCCGAGCGAGCGGCATTGGTTTCTGCCCTTGCTCCCGAAGCCTGGTTAAATGTTTCAGCTTCAATCTTCTCAATGGTTTGAGAAAACCCCATTACTGTAAACAGTACGAGGAATAGATGAATAAAAAATTGTTTTTTCATTTGGTTTAAATATGGTTTTAGTTAGTAATAGTTTTCAAAAGAGTTTTTTCTGGTATCTCAAACCCTTCTGACGGTTTAAATAAAATATTAGTTTAATTCTTTCATTCCTTCAAAAACTAATCTTGCCACTGCTTCAGCTCCTTTAGTTTGAAAATGTGTGTTATCTTTTTGTCCTTCCGGATAAGCTTCGTATATACCTCCTTTGAAATTCATAAAATAATTTTCACTCACATACGGCTGTCCTTTTTTGGTGAAAAAATCAATTGATTTTTGGTTTAAATCAATGCATGGCACATCCAATTCTTTGGCTATATCTTTTACTGCCTGCGGATATAAACCATGGATATTCTGCAGTTTTCCGTCTTTCCACGGAAAATTTCTCGCTACAGGCGTAATCAAAATCGGTTTTGCTCCTTTTGCTCTTGTCTGTTCTACAAAAAGCCTTAGAAATTCCTTATAACCTTCAATATTTACATATCGTTCAGGCTTATCTTCGGCGGCATCATTATGGCCGAACTGCATTAAAACTAAATCACCTTTTTTTAGATTTTCGTAAACCAGACGCCATCTACCTTCCTGAAAGAAAGTCCTAGTGCTTCGTCCACCTCTGGCTCTATCATCAACAAAAGCACTGTCAGTTTTAATCAGTTTATTGATTTTCTTTAGACTGTCTTTTACTAAAAACTGCTGAAAAACCTGTCCCCAACCTGTAACAGGATATCGCGTTTTCTTATAGTCTTTCCCTTCTTCATAATTGTTAGCATAATCAGCCACAGTAGAGTCCCCGATCAAATAGACCGTAGTTTTGGGCTTGGGTTTTATAAAAGACATTACTGCAAATGCTAAAGCCATACAGAGAATTGAAATAATGAATCTTGATTTCATAATTCTTTATTTTTTAAAAACATTAGTTAAAAATTGATCTATATATTGAATTGTCGGTTCAAACCAAGGATTGAAAAGACAAAAGACATGTGGTGAGTTTTCAAATTCGTGAACCTCCGAATAGATTCCGTTTTCTGCCAAAACTTTTCTGAAATCATCTCTTCCAGCATGCATTCTAGGAATGGAACTATTAATAAATAAAGTGGGCGGAGTTGAAGCGTTTACATAAGACAGCGGAGAAGCGGCTTCCCATAATTTCGGATTGTCCTTTCTAGAATAGCCAAACCAATAGGTCCCTGCCGAAATATTTTTAGTATCATTTCCTTCACTGCTTTCAGGATGGATAAAAGATAGTGTTCCGTCAATATCAATTATGGCGTTGACTTGAGATTTTGAGCTTGAATTTGTTACTTCTCCTTCAAACAGAGGCATATTGCCTGTTACTCCCATAAAAGCTGCCAGTTCTCCACCAGCAGAAAATCCAAGGGAAACAATTTGATTTGGATTAACATTATACGTATCGGCATTTTCTCTTACCCAGCGAATCGAAGCTTTAATATCGTAAACTGCTGCCGGAAAAAGCGCTTCTGTAGAAAGTCTGTACTCGGGCGTAAAACAGACATAACCTAGGCTTGCCAATTTCTGCGCCATCTGATGATGCTGTTCTCGACTTCCAGATCGCCATCCTCCACCATGAATAAGTATAATGGCAGTCTGTTTTTCTTTTTTATTTTTATCGAAAAAAACATCAAGTTTCATTTTCCGTTTTCCGTAAGTGCAATATACAATGTCGTTTTTCTCTACAATAGCGTCAAAATGCATTTCGGAAACGAGAGAAATATTAGGAAAGTATTTCAATGTTTTTTTGAATGCGCTTCTATTATTGAAAGAAGTGTCTCTAACCTGAGTCAATCCTTCCAAATATTGCGCGTTCATCTTTTGAAGAAATAAGATCCAGACCCAAATAAATACTGCTTTTAATTTTCTGTTTTGAAACTTCATTCTTTATTTATTTAATCGATTATAACTTCTGAAAGATGCTTTTAAAAACTTCAATTAGGTTTCCAATCTTTAAAAATGGCTTTCATCGAATATTCCTTTTTTAATTGTGCTGCTGAAAGCTGATGAGACCAACTAGCTCTTAGTGCAGCATTTGCTCCTGCTCCTGTAGATTGATATTCGGCATAAAAAGCCGTTTTTTCGGCTTCTGGTTTTCCCCAATTATGCCACCCTAATGTTTTAATGTGTGAATCCATTTCGCATCTTATAAAAACAGTTTTGGCATAATTTCTCCAAGGTCTTCCTAAGAAATAAGAGTTATCTCCTGAATTTGAAGTTAGTTTGCAGTTTAAGAATACAAATCCGTATGGGCTTGATTCTGGCGTATTGGCAGCGGTAATATAAGAGCCTCCTTTTTTAGAGAAGATTTCACATTGATCAAAAATCACGGTCGAACCTCCAAAAATGAAATCAGTTGTTCCTTCGATATAACAGTTTTTATAATACTGTCTACTGCTACTTTCTCTAGGATATAAAGTATCTTGAAATCCTAAAAATCTGCAATTCTCGAATATGATTCGGTCTCCGTCAATTCTAACTGCCACCGCCTGTCCAACTGGGCCAGACGAATTCTCGAACGTAATATTCTGTGCTTTAAAACCATTACCTGCAACAATAAAACTGGCAGATCCAGAAGTTCCCACTGTTCCTCCTGCACCATTCGATTTGGATGCATAGTCATCATAAGTTAGGATTACATTTTCTCTGCTTTCTCCAATCAGCGTAATGTAATTTTTGTTTAAGGCCAATTCTAGTTTTTCTTTATAGATTCCATTCTTTACAAAAATTCTAGTTTCTGATGTTTTTAATAATGGCACCGAATTAAACGCCTCTTGAACAGTTTTAAAATCTCCTTTTCCATCTGCATCCACAACAATATCGTAAGGCTTGGTTTCTTTTAGAGAATGATTTGCAAACGAAAGATTCATAAAGAAAATGGAAACGGCCACAAATTTGAATAGTATCATTTTTTTCTGTTTTAGTCCACCACTTTTACTTCGCCTTTAATCGACTCTAGCACTTTTACATCTTTATCCATAACCATTTTTTTACCGTTGGTTTTTAGTGAAATATCTTTTGTTTCTAAACCTCCAACCCAAAACATCTGATTTTCGCCCGTAGATTTCAAACCATCCAAATTCACATTCTGGCTGTTTGAAAAACTTACCGCGATTCCAGGTTTGTCTAATCTTAAATCAAGATTTCTAAAAGTGATTTTGCTTGTATAGTTCAACTGAACTCCAATATCTGAACGGATAATCATGTTATCAAATTCGATGTTAGTAACTGGCATTTCTGGGATTCCCATAATTTTCAAAGCCTGAGCAGCACCATTTACATAAATGTTTTTGAAATACATATTTTTAAAAGCAGGCGTATCATCAGAAATAGTTTCTTTTGCGACTGTGATTTCGCCTGTTGTTTTATCTTCTGATAAAGATTTTCCGAAATAATACAAGTTAAAATTGATGGCGTCTGTCGGAATATTATTCATGCGAATGTCTTCCATCCAAATATTCTCCACTACTCCACCACGTCCACGGACAGATTTAAAACGAAGTCCGCAGTCTGTTCCATTAAATGTTAAGTTTTTGGCAAATATATTTTTTACGCCTCCAGACATTTCGCTTCCAATTGTAAAACCTCCATGTGCATGATAAACTACACAATCTGTAATCACAAAAAATTCGGTTGGTTTTGCGCGGTCTCTTCCTTCTTTATCTTTTCCAGATTTAATGCAGATCGCATCATCGCCAACATCAAAACGACAATTGGTTACCGTTCCTATTCGGCAAGATTCTAAATCTAAACCATCTCCATTTTGAGAATACCAAGGATTGCGAATTGTTAAGTTTCGTAGAGTAAGATGCTCGCACATTAACGGATTCACATTCCAAGCAGGAGAATTTTGAAAAGTAACACCGTCTAAAAGCAGCTTTTTACAATTAACCAAACTCACCATAACTGGACGAAGCGCTTCTTTATAAGGCTCCATGTTTTCTACAGTTTCCTTTTTAGGCAATTTATTTCTTTCCTCATTCCCTTCATAAGCTCCTTTAGAAGGATACCAGATTTTTCCGTCTTTAGACAGAACACCGCCAGATTTTACCAATTCGTCCCATTGTCCAGCAGTCATTTTTCCGATTTTAACAGGTCTCCATACAGCGCCATTTCCATCAAAAATTCCTTGACCCGTAATGGCAATGTTTTCTAAGTCAACTCCCATAATTGGCGATTCACAGCGAATGACTTTATTACCTTCAAAATAGGATTCTATTAGTTTGTACTGCTTTAAATCGCTTGTAAAAGAAACAAAAGCGCCATTTTGCGTATGCAGATTTACATTGCTTTTCAGTTTTATTGGTCCCGTTGTCCATAGTCCAGCAGGAATTACCACAACTCCTCCGCCCGACTTAGAGCATTTTTCAATTGCCGAATTAATAGCATTTGTACAAAGCTGTTCTGTATTTGGTATGGCCCCAAAATCGAGAATATTTAAAGTGTCTCTTTTAAACTCTGGAATTTGCACTTCTGGCATTTTGAAAGGGATTTTCAAACTTGATTTAGCTTTTTTATCTGCCCCATATACAGTTCCTTTCTTTTGTCCAATACATGAAAAAGCCATAAAAAGAAATGCTGTTATAAAAAGTGTGCTTTTAGTTTTTATCATAACCAGTTGTAATTTTGATATATTATTTTTTGTCTAGAGATTTTTGCAATTCGATTCCAGCTAGAATATAAGGACCAACTGCTTTTGCATCGTTATCTCTAATAGGTTCAGAAATATAGTATTCAAATGAACCGTTTCTATCTTCAGGATTCTTACCTCCTAATCCCGCAACGGCACAACATTTTGAAATAGAAATAGTTCCGTCTTCATTGTCTTTTATAAATTCTTTTTGAATTCCGTTAAAACCTTTTTTTGCCGATTTCAGAAACTTTTGGTTTACATACCCTTTGTTGTAAGCTTTAGCAAAAGAATACACAAACATTGCAGAACAAGTCGATTCTAGATAATTGCCTTTTCTTCCTGGCTGATCCATTACTTGCCACCAGACTCCTGTTTTAGAATCTTGCGCTTTTAGAACAGCATCAAAAACCTGTTGAACAATTTTGATTAAATCTTTTCGTTTGGAATGATTTTCTGGAACAAAGTCTAAAATATCGACCAAAGCCATACAATACCACCCTTGTGCTCGTCCCCATACATGTGAAGAAGTTCCGGTTGTTTTGTTTGCCCAGAATTGCGCACGTTTTTCATCGTAACCATGAAAATTCAAACCTGTTTTAGCATCAAAAGTGTGTTTCTGAATTAATTGTGCTTGAAGGATAGCATCATCAATCGCTTTTGGATCACTGAAAACTTCTCCGTATTGCGCTGAAAAAGGATCTGCCATATAAACGCCATCCAGCCACATTTGCCACGGATAGCTCTTTTTATGCCAATAACCACCATCAGAATTCCTTGGATGTCCTTCTAATTGTTTGTGCAATAAATCCATCGCTTTTTTATAGCGCGAATCATTTGTCTTTTTATAAATTTCAAAAAGTATTTTTCCAGAATTTATCAGATCCAAGCTGTATTTATCGAGTTCATAGCCTCCTAATATGTTTCCATCTTTGTCAATTAATTGTTCGGCATAAGAAAGTCCGTAATCCCAATATTTCTGATTTTTAGTATAATCGTACAATTTCTGATTAGCAAGAGCCACCAAGCCATTGGTATAATTCCATTTGGGATATTTGACTCCATCCAGAAATACTGGATTTGGAACACGTTTTTGATCTGAATCGGCCATTTTAATTGCCCATTCTATTGGAGTTAATTCTTTTTTATTTGCAGATCTTGATTGCCCGAAAGAAATGATGCCAACGAACAAAGCAAGAAAACAATATTTCATTTTATGCTTCATATTATTTCTAATTTTCTTCGACTCTAAACCAATCGTAATCGGCATAACTGCTGTCATTTATAGTTTTCGATCCTGTTGCAAAAAGTCCAATTTTAGCTCCAACCCATCTTCCCGCGCTTGGCTTGAATGATTCTCCCAGTTTTTTAAAATTCTTTCCATCAATGCTGTAGTAAAAAGTGACTTTAGCATCAAAAGGTTCTTTGTTCTGAACCATTTCTACTTTGGCACGCAGACTCACTTCTTTTTTATTGACAGGAATCGATGCCATTTCTTTCTCCAATTCTTTAGAAGTTCTAGCGCTTTTCATAATGCGTTGCACCAAATTTAAATTACCGGCTTTATCCTGTTCTATTGCGATGTAAGCGTAATCTTCGCCAAATACAATCAAGCCTGAACCGCTTACTCCTGCATCTGGATTATTTTCGAAAGTCAATTTTGTTGTTGCCGTAAAATTGGCACCGGGAAATTTTTGCAATAAAAGATTCGGCATCATCCACATGGTTTTTATTCCTTCTTTTTTCGGAATACAATTTAGACGCATAAAACCAAGATTTGCAGAAGACCATCCCCAATGCTCCGCAGGATTCTGATTAGCTTGCCATTGCCATTGCAGTCCCAATTGATGGCTATTAAATTCATCTGAAGAAACTAATGGCGTTGCTGGATAATTTTTTCCTACGTTTGGTTTTGTCCATTCCATAACAGGCTCTCCAATTCCGTCTTTATTGGAATCTTTTCCCATAATTGGCCAACCGTCTTTCCAAGTCACAGGCTGCAAATGAACCACGCGCCCGTAAGCCCAACGGTCTTGAAAATGCAAAAACCATCCGTCTCCGTTTGGAGTTTCTACATATCCGCCTTGATGAGGCCCGTTAAATGGTGAATCTCCTTGATGAAGAACCACTTTATATTCATAAGGTCCCCAAACATTTTTTGAACGCATTGCCAATTGCCATCCTGGCTTTACGCCACCTGCAGGAGCCATAATCCAATAGTATCCTTCACGTTTGTACATTTTTGAACCTTCGACAGTAGTGTGACCATTATGCCCGTCAAAAACCAAAGCTGGATTTCCAATTAGTTTCGTTCCGTCTGGTGCCATTTCAGACAGCATTAAAACTGTTTTCACATTGGCGCGGCTTCCTGCAAAAGCATAAGATAAATACGCTTTTCCGTCTTCATCCCAAAATGGGCACGTATCTATAATTCCTTTTGCTTCTTTTACTAAAATAGGCTCATCCCAAACACCAGCAGGGTTCTTAGTTTTTACCATAAATATTCCAAAATCAGGATCTCCCCAGTAAATAAAATACTCACCATTGTGGTAACGAATAGACGGCGCCCAAACACCATCGCCATGACGAACGGTTTGATAATGTTCTATCGGAAATAGATTCTGCAATGCATATCCAATCAATTCCCAGTTTACAAGGTCTTTAGAATGAAGTATTGGAAGTCCCGGAACACTGTTAAAACTAGAGGCTGTCATGTAATAACCATCTTCTCCAGCACAAACATCGGGATCAGAATAATCTACATGTAAGATTGGGTTTTTATATTTTCCATTTCCCAAATCGGCGTTCCAGCCTTGTGCATTTGCTCCTAAATACCAAAATAATCCTAAGGCGAATAGTAATTGTTTGAATTTCATTGTATTGATTTTTATTATATAATTCGCTTCATTAAAACATCAACAAAAAAGTCTTGCTGTTTTAAAGTCTAATTTCCTTTTATTAATCTCGGGAATACAGTACACTGAAGTATCCTCAACCACAAGGATACTTCATGAAAGTACTGAAACCACTTAATTAACAAAACTTAAGGCAACCATCTTGTATCTCCTACTCTATTGGTTACAATTGGAGAATTTGGATCTTTAATCATCAAATTGCCATTTGCAGGATCAACAAATAAATTTTGTGCACTTATACCCAGATCGGTTCCCTGAATTGCAGCAGCACCTAATAGATAATCTGTTGTTGTATAATTGTTTCCATAAGTTGCAGGTGTATTGGCTGCAATTGCCTGAATTACTTTACCACAAGAAGATGCCAATAACACATTCTTAAAGATTAAAGTAGATCCGACAGCATTCGGAATATTGATTAATGACCTATTATATGCATAATCATAAATCGTAATATTTTGGTATTCTAATTGAATTGGATAAGCCGATGTGCCATAATCAAACAGGTTTTTAAAGTTTCGATTCTTGTCTGTTGTCTGATAATAATCTCTCATGAAAGTACAGTTTGAGAATTTGGCTTTCTTCACATTATCAGCTCCAGCAGAACCGAATACAAATGTTCCGTATGGTCCTGAGTGTCCTCCAACCTGATCAAACGTACAGTAGCTCATATCAAATTCACCAATTTCTTTGTATTTTCCGTTTCCTTGATGTCTCCAGAATCCACGTTTGAAATAATTGAAAACACAATTGTAGAAAGTAATTTTATCTAATTTCCAAGCTGTTCCGCTATTAAAGAAATAACTTGCATCAATAGTCTGATAAAAACGAATGTTCTCAAAAGCCAATTCTGATAAATAAGAACCTTCTGCAATATTCCAGTTTCCGTTCATTTCGATCTGAGGGCGTTCTCCTTCAGTTCCTCCTGTAAGTTTAAATCCTTTTGAAATGGTAAAAGGCGTAATTTTAAACAATGAACCTGCTTCAAGGAAATATTCTGTTCCTTCTGGAATGGTCGGATCATCATTGTTTGTTCTCAATAAAGCATCTAAGTCCATTCCTTTTGTTACAATAATAGTTGATGTTGAAGGACCTGCCGAACGGAAAGAAACCTGATTATAAGGCTTATCGTAACGTCTTGGTTTGTTGTTGTCGAAAATATTTACATTGTACAATGTGTTTTTTTCTAAGCCAACTACTGTTGCTTCTCCTTTGGCAATTTCAGCAGAAGTTAGCTTACGGCCAATTGCAGGAATTTCAGCAGATTGTGCAGGCGAAACAGAAATACTGTCTACTGGATTCTGAGGAGAAATATCCCAGTTTACTGTAACTTCAGTTTCTGTAATATTAACCTTTTCTACTGTATGCAAAATTGGATCAAACGGCGGACGCTCTTCTGTTAAAGCATTGGTATAGGACCATTGTGAATTATGTCCATCAATTACATGGTTAGATCTCACCCTAATATAAAACTGGGTTTTATATGGAATATCATCCATCAAAAGCTGCGTTTCTGTCGTTGTATACGATTTGTACAAACTTTTATAATAATTGTCTAAATGCAACTCTACGGTATAAGACTTCGCATCGTTGACTTTATACCATACAATAGCTATTGAGTTGCCTTTTACTAAAGGAGCTGTAAGTACAAATTTTGGCTGAAACAGATCTTGTTCTTGCGGATATTTAAACTCATCGTTTTCACAAGATATCAGCATTTCTCCACAGGCAATGATACCAAGAAGAGATAATATATAAAGTATTTTTCTAAATTTTTTCATGCTTGGCTCGATTTAAAAATTAAATCCATAATAATTTTGAATAGCTCCTCTATGGTCTGTAATTACCTTAGAAGGATACGGACATAAATAACGTAATGGATCTGTTGGAGATACCGATGAAGCGTTGTTGTAATTGATGAATCCTCTAAAACTCCATTTGATATCGTTTCTTGGTTCGTAACTTGCTGTTTCGTTGTTTAATGAATACCAGCTTACTGCAAACGGAAGTTCTGTATAACCCGCAGGACGAGCCTGTAAAATTTCATCAATTCCTTTGATATCTAAGATTGTTCTACCTGAGTTAATAGGATCTGGAATATTTTTGTAATAAATACTTCCCGGAACTTGATCAATTCCAGCCACATAAGCTCCATTGGCTACACGTCCCCAATTATACAGTTTGAAATATTGATTGTAAATCACTTCGCTGAATTTATTCCAGCGGGCCAAATCGAATTTACGTTTGCTTTCTCCACCAAATTCCCATTTACGCTCGTCCATAATAGCTTTAAAGAACAAATCTGGCGATGACTTAGACATTACATAATTATCTACTTTAGTTGCCCAATCTGCTTGAGCGAAAGCTCTTCTTCTCACACGTCTCAAACATTCACGTGCATCTTCGCGAGGTCCAAAACGTTCATTCACCGCTTCTGCATACATTAACAATACATCTGCAAAACGCATCCAAGAATAGTTGATTCCCGTACCTTTCTGGCTCGTGCTTCCCAACGGATCATTCATCCATAATTTAGACCATTTTCCAACTGCCAAACGTGCCAAATCTAGACGAATTACCTGATTTAAGTTTTGATCATAAGAAAGCGGAGCGCAGGTAACATCTCTTCTTAAATCTTTATTGTCAAATGAATAAAGGTATTCTCCGCATAAACTAAGAGTTCCAGAAGCACTTCCGTAAGGATGATTCCCCTCTGCAATCGGAATTCCAGCAAGATATCCATACTCACCTGTAGAGTTTTTCAGCATCGGAATTGAGAAAATAACGTCGTCATTAACTGGTGTTTCCCAATTATTCTGTTTCATCCAGAAATCTCTATAACTCAATTTTAAATCATGCTGTCTGCCTAAAATTACTTTTTCTAGATATAGGATTGCGATATCATAATACTCCTCGTAATTTTTTCCTCTTTCCATGTGCCCAATACTTGCTGGATTGTTTTCGTCTGGGCGCAGCGTCCATCCTCCTCTTGTAAGCGCCAATAATCCGATCAAACCTTGATTGAAACTTCTAGAAGCACGTTCAACTCCATAATCCAATTCGTTTGCATTTTTCATATAAGGCTCAACTGACTTTAAATCGTCAATTAAAAATTCAAGAATCACATTTCGATCCGTAGTTCCTACAGCAAAATTCTCATCTCCTGTTGAAGATTTGGTACGAAAAACAACATCTCCCCAAATACGGATAATGTCTAAATACACCATTGCACGAATTGTTTTTACCTCTCCATACATCTGCATAATAGTAGAAGGAGCATTTTTTGGATCTGCTTTATACAAATCAGAACTTTCGATTCCTTCAATTACATCATTGGCAGTATTGATTATTTTGTACATCGCACTCCAAGTGCCATTTAAAGTAGTCCAATATGGCTTTGGATCGTAACACGCAATATCAGAACCGTTTCCGTTTACTGTATTGGTCGAAACGCCAGACATTTCTACATCTGTATTCATATTAAAAACAAAAGCAAGACGGTTAGCATAAGCATCATCAGTCAGCATAAGCGTATAGACACCTGCAACCGCAGACTGAATGTCTTTCTCTGATTTGAAAACTTCTGCTTGGGTAAAGCCAGATCCTGGCTGTACATCTAGATATTCATCGCAGGCTGTAAAAGACAGCGCAACAACTAGCAGCAAACTAAATATTATCTTTTTATTCATCTTTGTAAGATTTAATATTGTTTAATTAAAATGACAATTGCACTCCAAAAGCATAATTGCGCGTTCTTGGATAAGCATTGTAATCAATATTTGGTGTTAATCCTGTTTCCAGATTGATGTCTGGATCGTACCCAGAATAGTTCGTCCAAACAAATAAGTTGCTTCCTGTAGCATATAGTCTAATTCTGCTGAATCCCACTTTTGAACTGTTTTGTTTTGGAATAGTATAACCAATGCTCAAAGTGTTTAATCTCAAGAAAGAACCATCTTCAACTGCATAAGACATAGCAATAGGACGTCCAATAGAAACAGGATTCCACATCGTAGCATTTTCGTTTTGTTTTGCCAGCTGTTCAGGCGAATAGCGAAGATCGTTGCCCATGTCATCATAATTTCTCCAACGATTGTTCAATCCTACATCCATACTGAAATTGTTTTGGTTGTTCTGGAAGAAAGAAGTCGTCATAATCTTATTAGCGTTGTAGACATCAAATCCTGACATGAAATTGAAAAATGCGGTCAAGTCGAAATTTTTCCAAATCGCATTTACACCAAAACCTCCAGAAAAATCAGGATTTGTGTCTCCGATAACCTTTCTGTCTTTATCCCCAATTACATAGCTATTTGGGTCTGAAGGATCAACAGGAGTCAGTTTTTTAAATTTAGCATTTCCTGGAACTGGATCTCCCGAAAGATTTTTTGAATTGGCAACACCCTCTTTTAATTTCCACGTTTTAGTTACTGCATCAAAAGATTCAAAGTCATCCATTGTGTAGAAACCATCGTTTACGAAACCATAAATCAAACCTTTTGTTCCGCCTACGTAAGCACGATAATCATCGTCATTTAACAATTGTGTTCCTGCCCAGCCCGAACTTAAAATCCATTCTTGTTCGCCGCTCGCTAGTTTGTCAATTTTATTTTTGTTATAACCAATATTAAAAGTCAAATCAACTTGAAAATCTTTTTTCTTAATTACACTTCCGTTGATTGCAAATTCGACACCTTTATTAGAAGTCTGTCCAACATTGGTCATCATTTTGGTAAAACCAGAAACCGAAGCAATATCAGATGGTACTAATAAATCTTTTACTTTATTATGATAGAAATCTAAAGTTCCTGTAAGCCTTTCTTTGAAAAACCCAAAATCAAGACCTACGTTTGCCGTATAAGTTGTTTCCCATTTTACGTTTGGATTGTTCAGATATTTGTCATTATAAAAATTGTAGTAGTAATGATTTTCTTCTCCCCATCCTACAGAACGATCTCTAGAAACGCCGTAATATTTTGCATATAAATCGCCTTTAATTCTATCGTTACCCGAAGCTCCATAACTCAAACGAAGTTTTAAGTTCGAAACCGTTTCGCTATTTTTTAGGAAACTTTCATTCGAAACCCTCCAAGCAAAAGCTCCCGCTGGGAAAACTCCCCATCTGTTGTCTGGACCAAATTTTGTAGAACCGTCCGTACGCACTGTAAACGTAAATAAATAACGATCGTCATAACCGTAATTTGCTCTTCCAAAAAACGACGAAATTCTATTTGGAGATTCTGCATTTGAACCGTTATCAAAAGGAGTTCCCAAAGCTAGGTTGTCTAAAGCTTTTTCTCCAGTTATATCTTCAGGAAAATAACGGGTACGGAAAAACTTAATTGAACTTTCCTGATCTTTTATTTCCTGTCCAACCATCAATTGAAAATCGTGGCGTTCTTTTAACTTAAATCCGTAGTTCAATACGTTGTTCAGCTGCCAGCGTGGCGATTGGGTCATTGACCAATATGTTAGAGGCATATTGTTATTCTCTAATGCTGTTTTAGTATCTGTTCCCCAGAAACGTCCGTCTTCCTGATATTTATATTCGTAACCAAATGAAGAACGAAGGGTCAATCCTTTTTTGATTGTCCATGTTAAAGCTCCAGTAGTGTTAAATATTCTCGTAGTACGTTTACGATAGTTTTTCTCTGCTTCTTCGAATGGATTAAAACGAGGTTTAATTTCATAATCGTCTGGATCAAAATAAGTATTATCTTCAGGTAAAGTCATATAATCTTCTAAACCTCCTGTTGGCGCCTCACGTAAAGCTCTAAGCAAGCTCACTCCATCTGTTCCTGAACCGTCTATGGTTTGATTCGTTAAACGGGTTTGATATTCGAACGTAAGATTGTCTGTTAATTTTGAATTTAAAATCAGATAAATATAATTCTGACGCATACCTGTTCCAACCAAAACACCAGGCTGATCCTGATTTACAAACGTAAATTTGAACTTCGTTTTTTCGCTTCCGCCACTTACATTAACATCTGTGTATCTTGCAATTGGATTGCTTCCAAAAATTTCATTTTGCCAATCTGTACCTTTATTTCCTTTATAAATATAAAATTCGCTTGGTTTGCCATACATATTATAAAATGCAGTTGGATTAGAAGTTCCCTTGCGCGCAAACTCGTACTGCATCATCACAAATTCATAAGGATCCATAACATCCAAGTGATTGGCAAGCGTTTTAATTTGTGTATAGTTATGAATGTTTACCGAAACTTTTCCAGCTTTTGGAACTTTAGTTGTAACGATGATAACTCCGTTTGCTCCTCTTGCACCATAAACGGCTGTAGACGCAGCATCTTTCAAAACTTCTACCGATTCGATATCTGTTGGCGGAATATCATTTAAGTTGGCAACCTCAAAACCATCAACCAAAATTAATGGCGAATTGTCTTCTGTAATAGACCCTCCTCCACGAATTCTAATTTTTACTTCAGATCCTGGCGAACCATCAACTGTTGTAACCTGCACTCCAGGAAGTCTTCCTGTCAAGGCTTCAGCTACGTTTGAGGTTGGTACTTTTGCCAATTCGGTACCTTTTATACTGGCAACCGCTCCAGTTAAGTTTTTACGTTTTTGCGTACCGTAACCAATTACAACAACTTCATTTAACTCACTATTCGATTCTTTCATTGTTACCGTAATTCCAGATACGCGTCCTTTTAATGGCACTACTTCATCATTCATACCAACAAATTTGATAATCAAAACCGCTGTTTCTGGATCTGCTACTGTTATGCTGAATTTCCCATCAAAATCAGTAACTCCATTGGTTTTTTCATTCTTTACCATAATTGTTGCGCCAGGAATACCTCCCATGTTATCTCTAACCGAACCGCTCACGGTTACACGCTTCTGAGCATAAGCACCTCCTGCCAAAAATAGGACGGCTAAAATGCTCCAGATATATTTTTTTATAGTCATAACTAGAATATTTTTTTTATTTGATTAAAAGCCTTTGTTTGAATTATTCGATAAAACATAGCAAAGCTCAGATTACAACTTTCTATGGCTATCATATTTACGTTTCAGTAAATTCAATGGCGGCTAATAGTATTTGGTTTTAGTTTATTTTGACAAGAAGTTTATCAAGGTTCGTTTATAAGGAAGTCGACACTTGTAACTTTACTGCCTTCAATAGCAAAAGTTCCTTGCAATTCTTTTGTTTTCACAACTTCCATATTCTGGTTGAGGCATTCTATTTTAACACGAACGTTATTTGCCTCTTCTCCTGTTTGAAATAAAACAAAATCATCTGTGTAGTTTATCCCTCCACTTGTTGTTGCTTTGCTTCTAGTTACAAACATGTCTTCTTTTATGTAAGTTCCGTCGACCACTTTGTAGCCACTTCGCTTCACCAAAACTGTAGTCTTAATTGTGGTATAACTTTTATCGGCCACAATGTCTAAAGTCTTCAAACGAAGAATTCCTGTTCTCGTAACAATATTCAGCGTCAATGGTTCTTCAAATGGCGAAGCGTAAGGCATAGCATCTGATAAATTTACTGGCTGGTTTGCCAATGCAGGCTGCGGAACAATTAATTCGTTAAGGTTCGTTGGAGATGGAACCATTTGCTCTGGATAATCTGTTGCTAGCAATTTGTATTTTCCATCGTCTAAAGAAAAAGGATACAGCGAACTGTAGTTAGCAAAATATTCTCCGTTTTCCTTATACACAAAAACAGGTCTGGTTGAAATGCCTACGTTTAAATTCCAAGGTTCTCCGTTTAATTGAAAATCTAATTTTTTAACTGTATGACTTTCATATTTAAGGTCGTCACTAGAGCAAGAATTAAGAAGAAAAAAAATCCCCGCTCCAAGAATCATATTTTTGATCATTTTCATATCTCTAAAAATTTAAAAACAATGAAAATTTTCTGTTTGATTCATATTTAGGACTACAGTCCAAAATAGGCAGTTGAATGTTAAATTTAGTTTGGTTCATAATTTTGGTTTTAAGGTTAGTTAGTTAAAAATCAATCAAGATTATGAAGCAAAACTAGAAATCGCATATCTGATAATGGGGTAATTTTTGCTTTTCGAAATGGTACAAATCGCTATTTAAGCACTCAGAAACAGTTATTCAATAAATTTTCTTACTTTTTTTTTATACAATGCAAAAAAAACAGCATCAATAAAAAGAGATATCGTAATGGCTTATTTAAAGACTTATTTTTGATTATTTTATTTTCTTTTAAAAAAGAAGCCTCATTAAAATAATGAGGCTCCTATATAAATAGTCTTTATTTAAATAACTGAATCAATTAAATTGTCGGCGGTATTCTGCTGGAGTATGATCGTACTTTGCTCTGAAACATTTTCCGAAGTATTTTAGATCATTAAAACCTACTTCAAAACAGATTTCCTTTATTAATAAATCATCTTCTTTCAAAAGTCTTGCTGCTTCACTTAATCGCATGTCTCGAATGAAAACAACTGGAGAAGCACCTGTAATGCTTTTAAGCTTATTGAAAAAACTAGCGCGTGACATGCACATTAATTTCCCTAATTCGTCAACAGAAAAATCAGAATTTGACATATTTTCTTTTACGAATTCAATGACCTGAAACATAAATTTCTGGTCTTTATTGGATATTTGAAGCGGTTCTTCTTTGAAAATTTCGATTGTGCTTCCGCTAGAAAACAATTGCTGCAAACGAGCACGCTGATCTAGAACATTTTTTACCCTTGCTCTTAACAAACTAACATTAAACGGTTTGGTCACATAATCATCTGCTCCATATTCTAAACCTTCCAATTTGCTTTCAATCGATGATTTCGCGCTAAGCAAAATAACAGGAATATGGCTGGTTGCTAAATTATCTCGAATTGACTTCAACATTTCGATTCCGTCTTTTTCTGGCATCATAATATCGCTAATAACAAAATCTGGCAAAATCTCTTCTGCTTTTATATAACCTTCATCCCCATTTTCGGCAGTATAAATCGTGTAATCGCTTTCTAAAATAGAAACAATAAAAGCGCGCAATTCTGGATCATCTTCTACAACAAGTCCAATTGGATGCTCTCTAGCAGATTCTTCTATAATTATTGCTTCTTGTTCCGTTTCGAAATCTTGATTCATTTCATCAGAAAAATGCTCTTCAGTTTCTTCCAATAAAATATCAACATCGTCTTTAAAGTGCTGATAACCTTTTAAAAATGCAATTTGAAAACTGCTTCCTTTTCCTTGAGTACTGTCAATTAAAATTTCAGCTCCATGTTTATCGGCAATATCTTTAATAATAGAAAGTCCAAGACCTGTACTCGGATTAGAGAAGTTTTCATTGTAATTTGAAAAACGCACAAATAGCCTTTTTTGAAGTGTCGGACTAATTCCTGGTCCATTGTCACTTACAGTTAAAAAGACATGCTTCTCAGATTCTTCGACTTTTACCTCTATAGAATCTCCTTTGTTGCAATATTTAAAAGCATTAGAAAGTAAGTTGATTAAAATTTTATCCAAACTGTCTGGATCTAACCAAATTTTTGATTCTGAAGAATTAATATCAACTTTCAAATTTATATTGCTCTGCGTACTCATCTCACTAAAATCCTCACACATTTGAGATACAAATTCTCCCAGATTGATTTCGCGAATAGCCAGTTTTTTATCTTGAACTCTTCTCAAATCCAAAATCTGATTGACGAGGTTCAATAATTTATTACTGCTTTTTTCAATAATACGAAGCTGCCCTTTTGCCGTATCTTTCAAATCATCATCTGCAAGCATCACTTCCAAAGGCGCTGCAATCATAGTAAGTGGCGTACGAATTTCATGCGAAATATCAGTAAAGAATTTCAGTTTCAATTCGCTCATTTGTTTTTCCAGCTTCACATCATTTCGAAGTTTCAAAATAGTAATAATGGCTCTTCTTGTTAAGAAAAATAAACCTCCAGCTAATATTAAATAGCAGAAATAAGCAAAATTAGTTCCCCAGATCGAAGGTCGAATCGTGATCTTAATTCGCCTTTCATTGTTCATCCATAAATTATGTCCGTTTGTAGAAGAAACCAAAAGCGTATAACTTCCTCTGCCCAAATTGGTATAGTTAATAGACTGTCCGCCTTTAATGTAGTTCCATTGTTTATCAATACCTTCCAATTTGTAGCGGTACACAATATTTTCGCTTTTTAAATAATCCAAAGCCGAAATTTGCACTCTGAAAAAATTCTGATTGTGCTCCAGCGTAACTTCTTCCAGCAAATCAGGATTTTTTGGAGTTTCAGGATTTATTTCGTGTAATTCTTTATTATTCACCAAAAATCCAGAAATTGCTAAATAAGGTTTAAAATGGAAAGGTTTTATATTTTCTGGTTTGAAATAAATTACACCATTAGAATATCCTACAGCTATTTCTCCATTTAAAAGTTCGCATTTAGTTGCTTCAGAAAATATCTCGGTTCCAATAATTGATTTTAATTCTGGAAACGTTTCGGCGCTGTTATTTTTAGGATCAAAACGAACAATCTGATTGTCGCTCATCAGCCAAATTTTGCCCGCTTTATCTTCCTGAATGGCTACAACTCCTTCAACTGGAAAAGAAACCATTTCATTCCAAATAGATTTAACGTTCAATTGTCCTTTTTTATCTAAATCTGCCATTATCAATCCCATGCCATTGGTTGCCAATGCCATCTGATTGTCATGGGTGATTAGAATATCCAAAATATCGTTTCCTGAAACTTGAGAATATTCATTAAATTTTATTTTGTTGGTCGATTTAGTATCTTCCGAAAAAGAAAACAATTTATAGGATGAAATAAAAAATATCTTATGGTCTTTGTTTTCTACAATCGAACGGACTTTATCTGCTGTTTTTATTGGATAGTTTCTTAATTCATTTTTAAAATTAATGAATTGAATTCTGCCACTTGATTCACGAATAATATTGACCCCGCCACCCCAAGTTGCAATATAAATCTGTCCGTTTGAAGCTTGAAAGATTTTAAAAACATCATCTGAGTTTAAACCGTATTTGTCATTTTCATTTTCATTGTATTTATAATGAACAACTTTATATTTAAAAGACTGATCAGTTGGAGATAGGCAAAATAATCCGTTACCTCTAGTTCCTACCCAAATTCTACCTTTGTTATCCTGAAGCATACTGTAAATATCGGCTCCCCAACCCGGCCCAGAAGAAGATAATGTTCCGTCAGAAGCCAAAAATCCGATTTTCTTTTTTTGACTGTCAAACAAAGCAATTTTTTCTTTACGGCTTGCAACCCAAAGATTACCACTATTATCTTTCATCAAACTTCGCACATTGTGTTTATGATGATCATTTGAAGAATCGAGATTTAGAGTCGAAAAATTGCTGTTGCTAAAAGTCACCAAATCTAGTCCTTGTTTAAAAGAGCAAAACCAAAGATTTCCTAGTCTGTCAAACATTGCCGTATGCATTAAATCTGAAACCGACTCTTTTGATTCGTTAATGCATCTAATGATAGAAGAAAGTTTATTATTTTTTTCATCCCAATAAGAAAATGGAGCATTTCCAGATTGTATCCAAACCGTTCCATTTGGAGACGTAATCATAAAACTCTTCCTTTGTCCTCCAGCTGTTGCAGAATCACTGTAATCAACAAGCATGCGCGTGATCTTTTTGGTCAGCAGATCAAACTGAAACACACCTTCTCCTTGAGCTTCAAACCAAAATTGTCTGGAACGTGTTGAGCCTAAATAATTGATTTTTTTATTTGGAAATCCCGCTAGAGTTTTGCTATTATATGCATCTAACTTTCCTGTTTTCAGATCATAAAAATAAAAAATCTGCCCTGCCGTTATTATAAGCATTTTAGTATTGGCAACAAGTTCGGTATAAATGATATCTTCCTTAATATCAAGGAGAAAGTCAAAAAATGTACTTGCTTTTTTATTATAACGTGCCAGTTCTCCATTGTTTCCTCCAAAGATGATCTCTTCTTTAGTTTCTAAAAATGAATTGTACAAACAAGGTTTTCCATTAAAAAAGAAATATTGAGGCTCTCTACCAGACTTGTCTAATCTGCAAGTGCCTGCTTCGGTAAAAAACCAGGTTGTTCCCTGTTTATCTTCAAAAATATCACGGATTTTTCCACAGCGCTTTGCGGGATCAAAAGCAATTTTCCTAACCTCTTTATTTTTTTCAAAAGCAATCACGAAATTTTTTTCTTCGGGAAAAAGCCAAACTCTTCCAGACGGCATTACTTTAAAATCTACAAATGCAATATTTGCAGTCTTTAAGGGCGCGTTTTCAATTGGATAATGAAAACTTAGCTCGCGAGTATCAAAATAATAAATATCATTTTTCTCAGACTGAATCCAAATTCGGTCGCTGTTGTCAAACTTAAATTTAAAAACACGATTGGAAATTAAATTCAATGAACTGTTTTGTTTTACTCTAAATTTCTGAAATGTGTTTCCATCGTAACGAATCAATCCGTTAAAAGTAGAGAGCCAAATAAATCCCTTTTTGTCTTGCTGAATATCAAGAATACGAGATTGCCTTAACTTTAAATCGTTTGCAAAATGAGTCAATGTACCAGAAGGCTGTGCGCTGCACAAAACGCCTATCCAGCAAAAAAAAAATACGAGTAGATTTCTTTTCATTTAAAACTTTATAAAATTAAGTAGATCACAAAAATATCAAAATTCTTTTCCTAACCTAGGAGAAGTGACTATTACAGCAAAATACCACCATAAAAATAGCAATTTGTCTCCCTTCTTCATTTTGAGCAAAAATCATAAATTATTAATTTAAAGCTTTATAACATACTTTAATTAGTAATTTATCCCAACTTTAGAGGGATAAAAATCTAATTTTGTAAGTCAGCAGAAAACAAAATAGCTTTTTGCTTTACTATTGATGTTTGCTCATTCGCATTCCTGTTGTAAAAACAGCGAATCAAAAAATAATAAACCTAATACTATCCAAAACCTATGAAAAGAAAATCCATAGTTATTGCGTTACATTTTTTTGCTTTAACCACCTTTGCGCAAGAAAGTTTTCCGTACAAAAATCCAAATCTGCCAACAGAACAGCGTGTCAATGACTTGGTATCGAGAATGTCATTAGACGAAAAAATAAATCAGTTAATGGATTCTGCTCCTGCAATTGACCGTTTAGGAATTCCAGAATACAACTGGTGGAACGAATCGCTGCATGGCGTTGCTCGCGCAGGATTTGCCACTGTTTTTCCACAATCTATTTCAATTGCTTCCTCTTGGGACCGCCAGCTGATATTGGATGTTGCAAACGCAATTTCTGATGAAGCTCGTGCCAAACATCATGAATATCTACGAAGAGGACAGCACGGAATGTATCAGGGATTGACCTTTTGGTCACCTAATGTGAACATCTTTCGCGATCCACGCTGGGGACGCGGACATGAAACGTATGGGGAAGATCCGTTTCTAACAAGCCAATTAGGTCTTAATTATGTAAATGGCCTTCAAGGCAATAACGAAAAATATTTAAAAGTAGTCGCTACAGCCAAACACTATGCTGTGCATTCTGGCCCAGAACCGTCCCGTCATTTTTTTGATGCGAATACAAGCGATATTGATCTTTATGAAACTTATCTTCCTGCCTTTAGAACTTTGGTAAAAGAGGGGCATGTTTATTCTGTAATGGGCGCGTACAACCGTTTTAGAGGGGAGTCGGCCAGTGCAAGCCCTTTTCTTTTCAATATTTTGAGAAATGTCTGGGGATTTAATGGCTATATCGTATCAGATTGTGGTGCTGTCACGGATATTTGGAAATATCATAAAATAACAAATGATGCCGCAAGTGCTTCTTCATTGGCGGTAAAAAATGGTTTAGATTTGGAATGTGGAAGCAGTTTCCAATCTCTGAAAGAAGCTGTTGACCGTAAATTAATTGCTGAAGCAGACATTGATACTGCTGTGAAGCGTTTATTTACTGCTCGCTTTAAGTTAGGAATGTTTGATCCAGATGAGATTGTTCCTTTTGCGCAGATTCCGTATTCAGTCAACAATAATGCGGCAAACGATTTTCTAGCCAGGACGGCTTCGCAAAAAAGCATTGTTCTTTTGAAAAACCAAAATAACGCGCTGCCGCTTTCTAAAGATATCAAAACGATTGCTGTTATTGGACCAAATGCTGATGACATTCAATCTTTGTGGGGAAATTACAGCGGAGTTCCAAGTAATCCTGTTACCGTTTTAAAAGGAATTCAGAATAAATTGGAGCCAAATGCAAAAGTTTTATATGCTAAAGGAACTGATTTAGCAAAAGGAGTTCCTGAAATGAAAATTATACCATCAATATATTTCCAGAATGAAAACGGAACTCAAGGCTTAATTGGAGAATACTATGACAACCGCGAATGGAACGGAAAACCTCTTTTTACTCGTGTAGACGACAATGTTGATTTTCATTGGGATATCAACACACCAGATCCTCGTTTGAAAATGGGCAACTATAGCGTGAAATGGACTGGTTATCTAACGGTTCCTAAAACGGGAACTTACAATATTTCAGAATGGTCGAAACCTTTTATGACTGTTGAAATTGAAGGCGGAAAAACTACTGGAGGAAAAAATAATCATCATCCGCGTTTTCGTCCACAGAAAATAGATTTAGAGGCAGGCAAAAAATATAAAATAGAAGTTAAATACCAGAACTTCTATGGAGATGCCATTGCACAGCTATTATGGGCAGAACCTGAAGAAGACATATTGCAAAAGGCAGTCCAGACAGCAGAGCAAGCAGATGCCGTAGTTCTTGTTTTAGGGCTTAATGAGCGTCTTGAAGGCGAAGAAATGAAAGTGGAAGCGGATGGTTTTAATGGTGGTGACCGAACAAGTTTGGATCTTCCCGCCAATCAAGAAGAACTTATGAAAGCGGTTAAAGCTACCGGAAAACCTGTTGTTTTAGTTTTAATTAATGGAAGTGCACTTTCTGTAAATTGGGCCAATGATAATCTGCCTGCTATTTTAACGGCGGGATATCCAGGGCAGCAAGGCGGTAATGCAATTGCAGATGTTCTTTTTGGAGATTACAATCCAGCTGGAAGACTTCCGGTAACATATTACAAATCTGTAGATCAGCTTCCTAAATTTGAAAATTATGATATGGAAGGCAGAACTTATAGATATTTTCATAAAACACCTCTTTATCCTTTCGGATTTGGTTTAAGCTACACGACTTTTAAATATTCTAATTTACATCTTCCTAAAGATTTCAATTCTGATGTAAATTTTAAAGTCTCTGTTGACATAACCAATACAGGGGAACGCGATGGAGATGAAGTGGCTGAATTGTACATTAAAGACGAAAAAGCCTCAACTCCACGTCCGATATGCCAGTTAGAAGGTTTTGAGCGAATTCATCTTAAAAAAGGAGAAACAAAGACCGTTACTTTTACCATTACTCCAAGACAGCTTTCTATGATCAATAAGAAAAAACAGAGAGTTGTAGAACCTGGCTGGTTTACCATTTTTGTTGGAGGAAAACAACCAGATGGATCTAATGACATTCAAAGCGGAAGAATAAATTTCAACGGAAAAACCATAACTCTTGAAAATTAAGTTTTTACAAACTATAAATCGAACTATTAACTATTATTATTGTTTACAATAAAGGTAAAACCTCGCTTTCGCGGATTATGCGGTTTTTTATTATTTATTTTATTGTGGTTTCGGTCTACGGTGTAACCGTAGACCGAAAACGTAAGCAAGATATTAAAGCTTACTTTTTTGCTGAAGGAAATTTAACATGGTGCGCAATTGGAGCTTCTCTAATTGCTTCTAATATGCATAAATCCGCTAATAATCTACGCATGAAATATCGCTACCTCATCGAGTATACTTATGATTTTATGATAGCCACGATTTCCTTAAACCCTTTTGATTCCGCATGCTGTAATGGGGTTACGCCATCGTGGTCAGGAATATCCATTTTTGCTCCTGCATCTTTCAAAATTCGAACAATCTGCTGGTATTTCAAGCTTCCATCTCCTAGTACAATAGCCTCCATTAAAGCGGTCCATCCTAAACGGTTAATATGATCAATCGGATAGTTCTTAGTATTTGCAAGCAATCTCACTGTTTCAATATGACCACGTTCACACGCGGGTATAAGCGCTGATCCATTATAGCGGTTGAAAATATCAAAACGAGCGCCATTGTTCAAAAATAACTGTACCAATTCAGTCTGACCACTTGCACCGGCATATAGAAAAGCGCTGTCCTTATTCTCAGCTTGTTGGTTCACATCTGCCTTATGCTTTACTAAAATCTTCGCCATTTCTACTTGCTTACCCATTGTCGCAATAAGCAGTAGAGAACGTTTATTACTGTCCGTAGTATGTACATTCGCTCCATTCTCTAGAGCTTTCACAACTCCTAAGGTATCATTCTGATACACCAAATGCAGGATATCTTTTTGCATAATTTCATTTTTTTTTAAAGCTCTGGCTAGCTGGCAGGAACCAACAGAGATTATTAGTGTTATTAAAAGGACTATACTATTTTTCATAAACAGATAAATTAGAAAAAATATTTAGATTGTAAGTCAGATATTTTATTGGCAATATACGTAAAACTCCTACTGTGCAACAACTGGCATCAATAAGAGTCACTGTGCAAATGCAAACAATTTAACTAATCTCACCTTATTATTTCTTGGATTGCCAAAATCTATCTTTCCCCTCTGCAATCCATTCTAGAGATTGCGCAATTCTCTTGTTTCTAGTTTCATCTGTCTTTGCGTCTGCAATCCAGATAATATAATTTTTACGGAATGATGGCGATTTACTTTCAAAAATTTCAGTCGCTTTACCATCCTTCTTCAATGCATCTATAAATTCTTGAGGAGCGACAACTTCTGCAGCTGATTTTTCTTTTACTGGTTTGGGTTTAGCGGTGCCGTTCTCATTTAAAACCATTGCTTCTTTAATATATGCAGTTAATTTTTCTTTGTTTGGCAGTTCAGATATGTCTTTTATCTTGTCTAAATATCCAAATTTCTTACCAGCCTGTACACTTGCTTGAATCTCTTTGTCCTTCATTAATTCAGCTTTATACAAACTAAATGAACAATGCTGTTTAAAACCGCCCATCATAACTAGATGATCGCCTTTATAAGAATAATGTGGTGTTCCCCATTTAATATTTTCCTCTGCCTCGGGACAGGCGCTAAAAATTATCTCTCGTAAATGGCTTAAAATAGGCTTTGCAAAGTCAGCCATTTTTGCAATGTAATCTGTAACGTCTTTGTTATAATTTTCCATTGATTGAACTATTTATTTTGTGATGAAATTTCAAAATATATAAATACTAATAAGCTCTAATACAAAATAGTACCATACTTTTCTCTTAAATTATGACAACCCAAATTGCTCTAATTTATAACAAATCTACTAAAACGAAAATATATTTTTATCCTTAAATATAACATTAATTATAAACATTCTTTCTTAGTTTAAAAGCCTAATCTGAGATATGAATGTAAACTGCAAAAAAATTGTTAAATAAAAAAAACAACCCGAAAGTTGTTTTAATTTTATTCTATTATTTCTTAATTATCTGCAAATGTTTGACAGAATAATAATCCTCTAAACATTTGCTATATTATCATTTAAAATTCCATTCCAATGTCAAACCAAATGCTGCTGGAGTGATTTTAGCATTTTCTTCTGTACTGTACAAACCATTAGCTTTTCTGTCGGCGGTTGATGCTGGATTGTATCCAACATAAGACTGATTCTTGTTTTGATCAAGTATGGTTCCATATCCGTTTTCGAGAAACATCGCAGCATATAAAGCATTCTTTTTGCCAATATCAAATGCAAATCCGAACTCAAAAGAGCTCATAAAAATACCTTTTGTTTCATATTCTCCTGATCCAGAATAACTGCTTCCCTGCCCTATTCCATATTCTGGTAAATCATTAATTGTCAAATTAAAATCAGGGTAATAAGCACTACCATTTACATTATCTGCAGTCGCTTTTATTTTATAACTAACCGGTAAAAAATACTTTACTCCTCCTCTAAAATTAAAATCAATCCCTTTGTTAATGTTCATTTTAAATTGCAAAAAAAGTGGGATTTGAAGGGCCTGCAATGTTTGTTTTTCTTTGTAATTACTGGTAGTAACACTATAAATAAATGCCGAACCAGAAGCATCTACTTCATAATTTGTCAGTGTAGCAGAAGAAGAAACCAAAGATACATTTTGCTTGTATTGTGAGAATTCTAATCCTGATCCAATTCCGATGTTTTTTGTAAAGGAATAGATATATCCAACTTTTACAGCTCCTCCCATTTTAGTTTCGGCTACTGTTCCTGCTACGTTGCTTTCAAGACTAGCCGCTCCTGTTTGTACCCCAACGTAAAATTGAGCATTCGCAATTGTAGAAAAAAGCGCTAATATAATTCCTAATATGTGTTTACGATTAAATTTCATGTCTGTTATTTTTTACCAGAATATTCCATCCCCATTTATAAATAATGGGGATTTCATACTCATTCATTTATTTAGTTTTTCACTAAAAGGTTTTTTGTAAACGTTTTACCATTTGTTAAAGTGAGCCTTACAATATAGACACCTTCAACAGCTGGAGCCAGTAAAGTAGTCTCATTTTCATTGGTCACTTTTTGATCTACCAACGATCCACTTATACTAAACACGTCAACACGAGAATTTATCATTTTAGCTGGATCAAAATTGGTAACCAATTGATAAGTCTCATTACTTTTAACTGGATTCGGAATAATTTTAATCACCTCATTTGTTGCAGTTGAAGACAACTTTAATGGACAAGAAGTGATTAATGTTCCGTCTAATTTTTTAGCAACTGCGTAATATGTTCCGTTTAAACCTCCAGCTTCTTTGTAATATTGCAAAGTTTGACCTGCAACAAGAATTCCGTCTTTGTACCACGCATACGATGTAAATTCTTTTGAACTATTGTCAAAGAAAATAACATTGTCAAACTGTTGCCTGATTAAATTTGGCTGGCTATTTAAAACTGGTAACGTTATACTTTCAGCTGCATAGTAATTGTTATTACCAGCTTGTGAAGCCGTAATAGTTCCCGAACCAGAATTTTTAAAG
This sequence comes from Flavobacterium movens, assembly GCF_039581425.1. Lineage (NCBI taxonomy): Bacteria > Pseudomonadati > Bacteroidota > Flavobacteriia > Flavobacteriales > Flavobacteriaceae > Flavobacterium > Flavobacterium movens. Next base: position 563 of record NZ_JBCPXY010000017.1, on the reverse strand, counting down.
ATTAATTCATTATTGAAAATCGTTACCACATCTATATTCGAAGAAACATAATTTATTGGTAAACCACTATTTGAGCTAGCAGTTAATACAGTTGAAGTTGCTCCGTCACAATTCGAAACTAAAGTTTGATTCCAAGTGATTACCTGATTTGCTCTGGTAATTTCAAAGTCTTTGCCTATATACGTAATGGCATAATTTTTACCCGCAGTCAAAGTTCCTTGTCCTATTTCATAAGTTCCAGCATTCTCTCCAATTGCTCTTTTTAATGTACCTGAGAAAATATCATTTCTAACTAAAGCTGGTGAAACCGAATAGGTAAGAGTTGAATCTGTTTCTCCGTATACTTTTGTTTGAAAATCATCTGCCGTTACAGTTATTGGTTTAGCAGTAACTATAAGATTGCTTTCTATGTAATTAATCGCATAATTTGGACCAGCGCTTAAGCTTCCTTGTCCGATAGCATAAGATCCTACATTCTCGCCTGCTGTTCTTGATAAAGCTCCTGTAAAGGCATCACTTCCAACTAAACCCGGTGAAAATGTATAAGTCAAAACAGGATCAGC
>NZ_JBCPXY010000016.1:0-60083 GCF_039581425.1 Flavobacterium movens | reverse complement strand
GAGCGTGAGCGGGGATGGTGTGTGCGAGAATGCCGTCAATACCAGAAAAGCGGTAGTGGTGACGGTTAATCCTTTGGCTTTGGCTTCTGATATTTCGGTAAGCACAGCAAATGCTTCGTTATGTACAGGAGGCAGTGCTTCAATTACAGCTACTAGTGCTATCAGTAATCCTATTTTCAAATGGTATCAAGATGTTAATTTGTCTGTTTTGCTTTATACAGGAACTACTTTTGTGACCCCAGCTATTACAGCCAATACCTCTTATTATGTTACTGTTCAAAATAATGCTATTTGCGAAAATAGTATTGGCAATGCTTTAAAAGTAGAGCTAGCAATTATTTTGTGTTCAGATATTGCTTTGACGAAAACTGTAAGCAATATGTCGCCTTTCGTTGGCGATCAGGTTGATTTTACCATAACGGTAAGTAATCTTGGGCCAAATGACGCCACAGGTGTACGTGCAAATGATGTATTGCCGTCTGGTTATACTTTTATTAGTGCAAACAACGGTGGAGTGTTATCTGGTAATACAATTACATGGCCAACTTTTAATATTTCAGTTAATAATTCTGTTTCATTGGTTTACAAGGTCCGAGTCAATACTTCGACTGGGACTGCGGATGAATACAAAAATGTAGCGCAAATAAATGCTTCGGATAATTTTGATCCGAATTCAACTCCAAACAACAACGATCCATCAGAAAATGATCAAGATAGTGTGATTTTGACTCCAATTATACCACAGCCTTCAATTTTATTATATAAAGATGCTTCTTTCTCTGCTTCTAATGATAGCAACGGAAATGGTTTTCCAGATGTCAATGAAACAATTACATACACTTTTGCGGCGCAGAATACAGGAAATATCAGATTGGAAAATGTAAAAATTAATGATCAATTTTTAGGTATAACTAATTTATCGGTAACACCTGGCACTTTGGATCCTGGACAAACGGGCAGGGCTGAGTTAATTTATACAATCAAGGAATCAGATTTTGAGAAGGGAGTGGTTTACAATAGCGCAATTGCACAAGGAAATACACCTCCGACACCAGATAATCCAGGAGGTACAGTTGTTACAGATACATCTGAAGATCCAACTGATCCTGTTAAGCCTGGTGATGAATATTATGATCCAAATTGCCCGACATGTACTGTAGTGCCGTTGCCAAATATTCCAAAAATTGCAATTATTAAAGAAATTGCTTCATTCAGCGGAAATTTCAATAATGCAAAAGTTGGGGATGTCATTAGTTATCTTTTTACTGTGAGCAATATTGGAAATACCCGTTTAAGCAATGTGAGAGTGACTGACCCTCTTCCTGGATTATCGGCACCTACTCTTGATCCTGTAGATTCGGGCAATAAAACTGGTGATCTCAATTCAAACGGATATCTGGATACAAACGAGAAGTGGCTTTATCGAGCAGACTACGTTCTCACTTCAGGTGATTTGGCAAAAGGACAGGTCGTCAATCAGGCTTTGGCAGAAGCTACCGGACCGCCTACACCTGTAAACCCTAATGGGGAAGATGTTAATGACTTGTCTGATAAATCGTCGCCTACCAACGAGGACAATGATCCGACAGTTCTTGATATAGTGGGTTGCCAAGTAGTCGTTCACAATGCAATTTCTCCAAATGGAGACAGTATAAATGATACTTTAAAAATTGACGGAATAGAATGTTATCCAAAAAATACGGTTGAAATTTATAACCGATGGGGTGTAGTTGTTTTTCACACCGATGGATACAATAATGAGAGCAATGCATTTGAGGGCTACTCTAATGGAAGGGCGGTGATTAATCAAAGCAAAGGACTTCCAACAGGAACATATTATTATATCGTCAGATATCAAAATTCAGAGGAGAGAGAAATAACAACGGCAGGTTATCTTTATTTAAGCATGAATCAATAATAAAAAACACTTCAAACATATTTTAAATAAATGCTGTTTGGAGTGTTTTTAGATTTAAGGCTTTCTGCGATAAAAATGAAGCTTTTTTGAAATAGCGATATATGTCCTTTAACAAATGCGGCATTGCCAAACCAGTATTTTGCCATTCTTAATCAGATTGTGTCGCCAGGGCTGCCTTAGTTTTTTGTAAAAAATAGGAAGAGCCCCTAATAGCGGGGGGCCGTATTTTGCATTTCTATTAAATTTCATATTTAAAAAAAAAAACTGGAAAAAATAATGCTGTAAGATTTTTTTGTTATTTTTATGTAATTGTTTGATGTTAAATATGATAGCTTAAAGGCTGGAAGAGTGCTGTAGTTTTAAATGGCATTATTATAGGCATGTTTTTTTTGATGGCTGCATAACGAAAGAAGAAGATATATAACTGATAAAATTTGATATATTATGAAAAAAAGTCTCTTTGTTTTTTCATTTGTCCTGCTATTGGCGGCATGCAACCAAACACCATCAGCAAATTCCGGTGAGAAAGCCGATATTGAGGGTGCTGTTTCGGCAGAATTCAAACCTGCCAGCATCAAGGAACAGATGGTTTACCAACGCGCAATCGAAGCTTTAGTATGGGGCATGCCTGCCGTTAATTATGATCTTATGCTTCAGGCAATGCTGGGCAGCACCAAAGGGAAACAAAATGAGATCATATTTTGGTCAAAACCCGTAGACTGGCATAATCAGACGCTAACGCCAAATCCCGACGCGATTTACTTTATGTTTTTTTTCAACACAAAGGATGCAGGGCCAATAGTTATAGATGTTCCTGCGGCAAAAAATGGCTCCTTTGCCGCCAATATTGACAATATCTGGCAGATGCCCCTTGAAGATGCAGGACCTTACGGAGCCGATAAAGGCGCTGGCGGCAAATATCTGATACTGCCGCCTGACTATAAGGAAAATATTCCTAAAGGATACATTGTGCTGAAAGCCGATACCTATGAGGGTTATGGATTATTCCGCTCCAACCTGCCCAGCCACAGTGATGCCGATATAGTGAATGCCGTCAATTACGGCAAACAGCTAAAACTATATCCGCTTGCTAAAGCCAATAATCCCGGCGAAACAAAATATACAGACGTGAAGGATGTGCTTTACAATTCCGTCATCCCCTACAACAGCCGGTTTTTCATCTCTCTTAACCGCATTGTGCAAAGCCAGCCTATGCTGGTGCGCGATAAGGCGATGATTGATAAACTAAAAAGCATAGGCATTGAAAAAGGGAAACCCTATAACCCTGATGCACGAACCACCGAGATTCTGAATGCGGCGGCAAATAGTGCGCATGACTATTTGGAAGCAATGCTTGAAAAAGGCTTCCCTCCGATAAATCCTGATGCAAAATGGGCTGTTCCCGCAATGCCGGAACTCGTTAAGGCGGGATCTTCGGGATATGCGGAATCTGATATTTATCCTACAGATGCCCGTGCATTAACCTATTCAATCGGTTATGTAGGCATAAAACGCCTGGGTACAGCGCAAATATATCTTATTGCAGAAAAAGACAAGGAAGGCCGCGCGCTTGACGGCGATAAAACCTATATGCTCCACGTGCCTGCAAATGTGCCCACCAAACAATACTGGTCGGCAACAGTCTACGACCGGACAACACATTGCCTTATCAAAAATCTGCCGCGCGCAAGCAGAGCATCGAATGCGACAGAGATCCAAAAGAACACAGATGGCTCGGTTGATATTTACTTTGGCCCAAAATCCCCTGCAGGCAAGGAATCAAATTGGATCCCAACGGACCCTAAAGGAAAATTTGAAGTATTATTTAGGATTTACGGCCCGGAAAAACCTTTTTTCGATAGGATATGGAAACTTGGAGATATAGAAGAGGTTAAATAATCAATTGCTAAACTTATGGAAAAGAAACTCATCTGCGTGATTTTAATTATCGCATTAACGGCATGCAACCAAAAGAAAAATGTAGGTGCGGAAGCATCCAATTCTAAGGGAATCGACAGCCTAATTCCAGCCAAGGGAGCAGCTCAGCCGCCAATGGGACCCGACACCAATGTAAAAATTACTCAAGAGTATGCCGCTTTGGCGGCTAAAGATGCCTATTTTTGGGCATGGCCGCTGGTAAATATGTACAACCGCCGAATGGCTTTCAAGGATGTAAAAGAGCTGGCCCTGTCCGGACCTTTGCTAATGGCTCCGCTGAATCAGTTTACCATGCTTACCGATTATGTGATACCGACAGAACGTGCCATAGCCTGCCCGAACCAGGATGTGGTTTACGGTATTGGATGCCTTGCTTTGGACCAATCGCCCGTTGTGGTGCAAGTGCCTGATTTTGGCAAACGTTTCTGGGTCTACCAGATAGTTGATCTGCGCACCGAAAGTTTCGCAAAATTGGGAAAGATGTACGATAATAAGCCGGGATTTTATTTATTGGCCGGACCGGACTGGAAAGGAGAGGTGCCTAAGGGAATAATAAAAGTTTTCCGCTCGTCAACCAATACTGGACTGGTGGGGCCCCGTGTTTTTCTGGATGACACAAAAGAAGATCGAAAAGCAATTCAGGAGGTACTCAAATCAGTGGTTATGTATCCCTTGTCTGATTATGACGGCAAAATGAAAACCATCGATTGGGCCAATATCAAGAAACTTCCCGGAGGCGAAGGAGGAAAAGAAGAAGCGGTATGGGTGAACCCCCAGACATTTTTTGACGAGCTTCCTATCGTGCTGGCAGATGCAAAGCCACTGCCGGGCGAAGAGGCGAAATACAAGCAGATACTTGCTGTAGTGGAAGCCGCCAAGAAAGACCCAAAACTGAAGCAGGCGATGATCGATGCAGCCGTTGAGACAGAGCGTGAAGTAATAAAACCTTTAATGGAATTCCGCAACTGGGGGATCCAATTGCCTTTTCACTGGTCAGGGGTAACGAACGGCGCATCGTGGGGCACGGATTATTTTACGCGCACTGCGGTAGCCAAATCCAATATCCTGGTCAATGCCCCAAATGAAACACGCTACTTTTATCAGGATCTGGATTCAGAAGGTGCCCGATTAAACAGCTCGAACAAATATAAAATTACTTTTGCCAAAGGGCAGCTGCCACCTGTTAATGGATTTTGGTCGCTTACATTATATAACGAGCATCACTTTTTTGAAATCAACAAGCTCAACAGATATTCATTGGGGACAAAGAACAAGACAATGGCATATAATCCGGACGGTTCGCTGACCATTTATATTCAATCAGTTCCGACTGATGCGAAAACCCAAAACAATTGGCTTCCGGCCGTTGAAAAGGGGGATTTTTCGCTTTATCTCCGCACTTACTGGCCAAAGGAGGAAGTAGTAAATGGAAACTGGACTCCGCCGGCAGTAATAAAAGTTGAATGATGTTTTGAGATTGTAGCTTTAAAAGCAGTTTGGGTTTGATAGTACATTTATGGCTTAAACGTGCCCAGGCTCTTTTTTCTACGTTTTTGTTTTAAGAACAGCATACGCCAACTACTTGCCGCAAATTTAAAACAGATGAAAAATCTGCTGTATGGGTCTTTTAAAGTTTTCACTTTACGGACTCCCATTTTTTTGACGCATCAGCAGATCTGCCTACAATCAAAATCACTAAATTTGAATAGAATATGACATAAAAACCAACAGATCTTTCACAATGGAAAAAGCGATACAACTACAGGTGAGAAAAGATTTGGATGCCCGCCAGCAGCACACCATACTTAAACTCAAAGGGAACCTGATTTCAAAAGGATATACCGAGATCATCCATATCCTGGACCAGGACGAGGAGTTCCATATCAATACATTTGAAACTCCTTTGGAGAAACGAAATGAAGCGCGGCAGTATATAGCGGCTTTTATCGATCAGGAAAATCTTCTGGAGACGATCAGCATCAAATAGTCAAAATGTCTGTATAAACCACAGCCCGCCGGCTATAAAGCAGGCGGGCTTTTTACTTTTATCAAAGATCCTGCGTTTTTTGGGCTGGGGCAATTAATTTTTTAGCCGGATAAAACATTATTAGGTTCCAGTTATTATATGTTTTAGGGAGCTTTTTCCCGCTATGCGCTTCAATCTTCTGCCCGGACCCCGGCGCAGAAGGATTTCCGCTTCTATCGGGGCTATTTTGTGCTTTATTTTAGTGAGGAATAAATCAATTTTCAGCTGTAGTCCATCAGCAGTTATGTTTAATAAAAAAATGGCGCCAATTGTCTTTAATTGGCGCCATTTGGCTTTGTGACCTCGACGGGACAAATTACAACATCATTTTTGGATGATTTGAAGAAATTGGCGTACTATAGTTAAAGCAGGATTGTCTTTCATTGTACGCCATGAATTAATTGATTGTTGTTCCATCAGAGCTAAAAATTGATTTATTTCTCTCCTAAGAGTATTGCAATCTTAATTGTTTGATAATGTGATATGTATTGCTTATTTTTAAAGTTTTATTAGACAATTTAATTAAATTTGAGTGTAACATTTAAAAAAGAAAAAACATGAGAAAAATTACGCTATCAATTTTTGCAGTATTATGTTTTGCAAGTGTATTTGCGCAGGCCAGAAAGGAATTGAATTTTGGCCTTGTAGGAATAAATTATGAAATACCTGTCCACAGGGACATAACCATTGCCCCGGGAGTCGGGACCACGCTGGATCTTGACTGGCTCAATGCCGGGGTAAAGGGAAATTATTATTTCGACCATGTATTTGGCATTACTGATGATGCCTGGGACGTATATGGCGGAGCCAACGTAGGCTATTCTTTTGATTTGAGGGATGACCATGGCAATAATGGCCATGACGGAAGCGATTTCAATGTAGGCCTGCAGATAGGCGGAAGATGGTTTTGGAACGAAAAATGGGGCGTTTATGTAGAAATAGGAGGCGGGAATGTTTCAGGATTTTCGCCCGGGATAGGACTGACCCTGAAACTTTAATGGCATAGGTTTCGGCATATATGGATTGCTCTGCTTGAACGCGATTTTAAGGTCTGGCCTTTGAACGTAGAAATCGCAAAACATATCAAAGCACGCCTTCGGACTGTTTTTAGGCGACAGGCTATTCCAATATCTGTTTCATTGCACGAGCTTTATGGACAACACTTGAAATAAGGGAAGATAAACGGCTTTGGCTTTCTCTCACCAAATCATCTATTAATAAAAAAAGCCCTATGAAGATAATCATTAAAGCATTTTTTGACGGCAGGTTTGTCAGCAAAGAGGATGCCGCAGCCAAATATTCCAAACACTTTCCCGATGCTTTGGAAGTTTCAAAAACGGTCAATGAGCTAAAACGCAGTAAGGTGAGCAATTGGGGATACATCGTCCTGATAAGTGAGCAGGGAATCTCAACAAGTCCGATCATAGTCGATGAGTTGAGCATAGAATATTAGCCAATGCTGGAAATATGGCAATTTCAGTGGACTGATGATTGAATGGCCCTGCCGCCGCTCGATCAGTTGATCGGACAGGATTTATCTGTGACTTCATAATAAAAGTTTTCAGGAGCTTTTCCCGCTATACTTTCCAATCTTTTTTGCCGAAAAACGGTACAAAAGGATTTCCTCTGCACAAGAGCGAAGCGAGCTGGCGAAGCAATCGGGGCTAAAAATCTAGAAAGACAATTCAGAACTAAACCAATAATTGACCTTAGTGGAGCAGCAAGTCATTAAGTAATTAAGTGAGGAAAAAAACTATCTGTTTTTGGAATAATTTACAAGTTTTCTGATTCATCAGAGGGATGTCCTGCAATTCAAACTTAGTAGATAAGAGTATAAGTTTAATGAATTTAAGAGGCATTTGAAAAGTTGTGTGCCACGAGTATGCCGCAACTTGGAATGATCGATTACTGGTAAAAGCGCTTTAGTTTTTGTGGCACTTTGGAGGGAACTCCACCACAGTTATTCTATAGATTTAATATTTAAATGCAATAATATTAAATTTATTTGTGCTTGGGCAATGTCATTTACATTTATTATTTAAGCCCTCTAATTTTATTATTTGATTTAAAACCATAGAGTTGTTTCAAACAAATACAAAGCCCGATCGTTAAAATTAAAATCGGGCTCCTTGTTTTTATTCTAATTTTATTTGTATTTAATATTGATGCTGATAATATCCGAGGTCATATTAGTGGTTCTGGTATAATGGCCGTAACGAATCTCCAAAGTATTCCAGTGTTTTAAACCAAATATGCCATTTGGAGGAGTAAATTTCATTCCCATTCCAAAGAAGCTGCTGTCAAACTTGGACAGATCATAATTGCTGGTGTAGAATTCATCAGCGGCTGTATGCTGGCCATAAGGCTTGAAATACTTGGTTCCGCTTTGGGTGTAATAGCGGTAAAACGGGCTTAATGAAAAGGCCTGGGTCAATTTTACCGGAATTTCAAGATCAGCGGTATGCGCTTTCAGGCTCCAGTCGTCTGTGTAATATCTGTAATAGGCACGAATAATTATATTGTCCCCGAAGAAATAACTGGCCCTGATGCCAAGCGGAATTTTAAGTCTGGTGTCAGGCATTTTCTCCTGATGAACAGAGCCGTCAGCAAAATAAACCCTGTGAAAAGGAAGGCTTAAGTAGCCATTCTGGCTTATTACATCTCCTACAAGCAATATTTGTAAATTTTTATTGATGATCTGGGAATAACTCAGTGTTCCGGCAAAAGTATTTCTATTGGCACTGCCGTAGCCCTCGCTTCCGGATGGACGAAGTTCAACAGGCTCAATGAGTTTCAGCTGATCGATAAAAGTCTGAAACCTGGCTGTAAATTCACCGTTTTTGTTTTTGGTTTTTTGAGAGAAGGCGATATTCCCTCCAAAAGACTGGTAATCAAACTCGGTTGAAGAGGAAACTCCAACAGCGTAAGTTCTTCCTTTCTCTTCATTTTCTCTCAGATAAGTCAACGAAGGGTAAAATCGGTTGTCTGATGAAGAAGCGGATGAATTGGCGCTCAGATCAATCATATCGGACGAGGCGGAGGTATAATGGTCAATTCCCGCTTCAATATCAAAAGTATGCTTGATCCCTGTCTGGCCGTACTTTACCAGTTTTACATCAATGGTATTGGCAATATCGGTAAGGTGCTCCGAACCGATTCCGCCCGTAACGGCAGAATTGTTTCCGTCCTGCTTGTAATAGCTTGATACCAGATTCACCTCTTCGAGTTTTAATTTTTTGCTTTTATAAGCCGTTGAATCAGCAGGAACGGTTTGTGCCCTCAATTGGAACAACGCCAATAAGGCATATCCTGTTATGAATATTCTTTTCATTTTTCAGCGTATGAATATTAGTTGCAGCCGCAGCCGCCGCCGCTTTTTCCTGAATTCGCCCCGGAAGCTCCCTCGCGGTAGGATTGGAAACTGAGTTCGGTTTTTTCGATTTTCCTGTTGGAGAGTACCATTTCGGAATCGTTGAGTTTTCCCTTCTGGTATTCCTTCACCGAAGTGCAGGAGGCAAGCAGCAGCACGGCAAGAGCAGTACCGCATAATGGTACGGGAATTTTTTGCTTTGGCTTTTTCATTTCAGATTAATGTTTTTGGATGTGTAAATTTTATTGTGGTCATCAATTATTATGCAGTACAGATCAGGGATCTGATCTATTAGAAACAAGCCTGCCTTGATGCCCATAACAGCAATTGGAGTGGCCATTGCATCAGCAAATTCTGCATTGGATGCGATAATGGTGACGCTTTTGATTCCGGTTATGGGAAGGCCCGTTTTTGGGTCGATGGTATGCGAGTATTTTTTGCCGTCAATGGTCACGAATTTTTCATAGTTGCCGGATGTCGCCACCGCCTTGTTGGAAATTTCCATATAAGAAAAAGCGGCATTGGGCGAGTCGGGATCGGCCACCCCGATGGTCCATTTCCTGCCGTCGGGCTGCAGGCCCCAGGCGGAAAGGTCTCCGCTGGCATTGATGATGCCGCTCTGCACATTATGTTTTATAAGGATTTGTTTTGCCATTTCTGCGGCATATCCTTTTCCGATACCTCCAAAACCGATCCTCATTCCTTTTTCTTTTAAGAATACGGTTGTATTTTCCCTGTCAAGGATGATATTTCGGTAATCAATAAGGTGTACCATTTTGAGAGCCGTCTGGGCATCAGGAAGGCTGGTCATGGTTCTGTCAAAATTCCAAAGGCTCTTGTCGATGCTTCCGTAGGAAATATCAAATGCGCCTTGTGTGATTCTCGAAATCCCGATAGACCTTTCGATAAGGCTGAAGACTTCCAGATCTACTTTTACGGCCCCTATTCCAGCATTATCATTGATCAGATTGGTCTGGCTGTCTTCTTTAAATGTGGTCAGAAGCCTTTCGATGCGTCTGATTTCCTCAATGGCCAGATCGATATTCTCATTTCCTGTTTTTTCATTCACGGCAACAACTGTTATGGTAAAGCTGTTGCCCATCAGTTTTAGGGATTTCGAATATTTCTGCTTGTTTGCTATGTTATTTTCGGCTCTCACAGATCGCTTTTATTTCGGCAGTCCACTGTTCAGGCGATGCATCGGGTTTTCCGTGCCAGGTTTTGATCACCCTGCCATGTGCATCAAGAAGAAGCGTCAGGGGAAAGCTTCCTTCCTTGTTGTATATTTCGGCCAGATCCTCGTTGCGTTTTACCTGATCAGCTGTTCCTATATTTTTCTTTTTTCTTGGAAAATCAGCATTGACCAGCACCAGGTTTTCATTTGCCATATCGGTGAATCCCTGGCTTTCGAGATAATCCCTGCGAAGCACAATGCATGGACCGCACCAGTCTGAGCCCGAGAAGTTCAGAAGGATCAGTTTATGGTCTTTTTCCGCAGTTTTTTTCGCATTATTGAAATCTGGTTCCCAGTTTATGGAAAACGCCATTGCCATTGTAAGGAATAAAGTAATCAGCTTCATCTTTTTCTTTTTTTGATATATACGAAATAACGAAAGGTATGGTTTGTTATTTTTGCGGTTCGCTTAAGATTAGATTAATGTTTTAAGCGGTTATAAGCCCTGTTTTCTTGCTTCAGGCAGTCTGGACTCCAAAAATATATCCGACCAGGGCTGAGGCTGCCATAGCAAAGGTGCCCCAGATGCAGATCCGAAGGACTGCTTTGGGGATATTTGAGCCTCCGGCCTTGGCGGCCAATATTCCTGAAAAAGCCAAAAAGACAATCGAAAAACCGTATTGATAAAAAATCATGTCTTTAAGGGGAGCAAAAATTGCCACCAGCAGCGGAAGAAAACCTCCAATGATAAAAGATACTGCCGATGCAAAGGCGGCAGTCAGGGGATTGGCCTGCGTGATTTCGTTGATCCCCAATTCATCCCTTGCGTGGGCTTCTAGGGCGTCATGAGCCATTAGTTCAGAAGCCACCTGCCTGGCCAATTTTTCATTGAGCCCTCTTTTTATATAAATCTCTGCCAATTCTTCCAGTTCCTCCTGGGGCATATCCCTTAGGGCCATTTTTTCCCTTTCCAGATCAGCGGATTCAACATCAGACTGCGAGCTAACTGATACATATTCGCCTGCTGCCATGGACAGGGCGCCTGCCACCAGGCCTGCCACTGCAGCGAGAAGAATAGGTTCTCGGGTTACACTTGCTGCTGCAACACCGATCGTAAGGCTCGTGGTTGAAAGGATCCCGTCATTTGCCCCAAGGACTGCGGCCCTTAGCCAGCCGCTTCTGTTGATGTAATGAATCTCAGATTCCATAATTTTTATTTAGCAGTTTTACCCAGTCGCGGTCTTCAGATTTTTTTTGAGTACCGCCAAAATTGGTTTTCATCATTTCCCTGATCTGGAATTGAGTTTTATTTCTGGTGCTGTTTTTCCATTCGTTGAAGTCATAGATATGAATCTGCTGCGCATGGGGGTTTACCACAAAAGAGATCCCGGAGATTGAATTTTTGAAATTTTTGATTTCATTCAGGATATTGCGGCTGGGTACAACAATGAGGATGCTTTCCCAGTCAAGGAAATCTTTGGGGATATCTTCTCTGTCCCTGAGTCCCATGGCATCAAATAAAGCAGTTATTTTCTGATTGTTCAAACTGTTGATTTTATTATCTATTTCCATAAGGACTCTCTGCATACGGTCTTTATCAGCAATACTCATTTAAGGCGGCTTGAAATTCATAATAAAATTAGCTTAAATCCTCTTTGGATATGGCGATAAGGCCATTAGAATGATTCTAAATTTAACAGGAAATCGTATTCTTATTCCATATCGTCGCATGTCAGCCTGCAATCAAAGCAAGACTGCAAAGGACCTGAAAGCTTTGCACACAGGGTTGTTAATAACCAAATAAACATGCGGGCTGGTTTGAGAACTGTATTGTCTTTAATTGAATATGACAAGGGAGTGACGCGGCAAGGTCCCGGATTTTTATATGCAGTGCAAGAGAAAAAAGGCTACAATGTATTGATTTTTGCAAAAATTATGATATCTTTAACGCAAGAAATGGTAATTATGAAAATGCATACTTAATTTATGCAGCATCATTTCATTTTATATTCATATGCAATCAACCACTACTAAATTACAGCTTACAGTATATGAGACTATTTTTTATTGCGATGATTTTCTCTTTAAGCTCCTTTTCTTCTTTCCATATTTTAGAGCGGGAAGATGCGCTGGATGAGCTTGAACTGGCAAGGCTCACTGATCATGTCAGTGACATAAAAGCCTTCATTTCCTCAAATCCTAAGTACAACAGCAGAATTGCTTTTCTGGTGGATATGAAGATCAAGTCGGGGAAAAACCGTTTTTTTGTTTACGATCTTGAGCATGGCCAGATTATCGACCAGGGACTGGTGGCCCATGGAAAAGGCTCGGAGACCGGCATTAAAGGAGACATTCTACAGTTCAGCAATATGCCTGAATCCAACTGCACCTCTCTTGGAAGATATTCTGTGGAGAGATCTTATAAAGGCATTTTTGGAAAAGCTTACCGTCTTGCGGGACTGGACCCGACCAACAGCAATGCCATGAAGCGTGCCATTGTGCTGCATTGCTATAAAGAGGTTCCCTCCGAAGAGCAGGGGTATTATATCATCAACAGCCATGGATGCCCTATGGTAAACGAAGCTTTTTTTAAAAGGCTTGAAAAAATCATCGAAAGCTCTCCTACAAAAATTATGCTTTCGGTCTATTATTGATATTGGTCAGCCGCAGCAGCATATTTTTTTTACACCAAATTCTAAAGGGAGTCATGCAGGAGGCCTTCCTATTGCATTATGGACATAATAGCTCTTTACTCAAAAGATAAGAGGCTAATTCAAAAAGGAGACCAGCTTTCGGCCAATCTCCTTTTCAAAAAATGAAAATGAAAACTACTAATTCCAGCCGCCTCCGAGCGCTCTGTAAACATTAACAAATGCGTTCATCTGCTGTTTTTTGGTTTCAATAAGTTCGAATTTGGATTCCAAAGCATCTTTCTGGGTCAATAAAACCTCCATATAATCTGCTCGTGCAGAACTAAACAAATTGTTAGATATCTGAATAGATTCATTTAAGGCCTCAACTTGTTTTGACTTTAAGTCATAGCTTTTTGCCGTATTCTGGATTTTAGACAATTGGTTGGCCACTTCAACATAAGCATTAACCAATGTCCTTTCATAATTGTAAACAGCCTGAATCTGTTTGGCTCCCGCGGTAAGATATTCTGCTTTAATAGCATTTCTGTTAATCAAAGGTGCTACTAAATCACCTGCAATGGAGTACAATAAAGATTCTGGAGAAGTCAGTAAATATTTGGTATTAAAAGCCTCATATCCAATTCCTGCTGAAATGCCTAGCGAAGGATAAAATTTAGCTTTAGCGGCTTTAATATCCAGTTTCGCGGCGATTAATTCCATTTCTGCCTTTTTGATATCTGGACGATTTTCTAAAAGCTGAGAAGGCACTCCCGCATGAACATCAGCTGGAGTTATCGTGCTGAAAGTACTGCTGTTTCTGGCAATTTTTTGAGGAAAACGTCCTAATAAAAAATTGATTTTATTTTCAGTTTCTGTAATCTGCTGCTGAATATCAAACTGAAGGCTTTGGGTGCTTAAAATCTGCGCTTCGAATCTTCGTACAGCCAATTCGTTTACCCTTGCGGCTTCTTTCTGTATTTTCACCACTTTTAAAGCATTCGTTTGGATATCAATGTTTTGTTTGATGATTTCTAATTGATTGTCCAAAGCCAAAAGTTCATAATACGAATCTGCTATTTCGGCAATCAGATTGGTAATTACAAAATTCTTTCCTTCAATAGAACCTAAATAACGGTTTAAAGCGGCTTTTTTTGCATTATGAAGTTTGTTCCAAATATCTATTTCCCAACTTGAAGTCAGTGCAAAATGATAATTAGGAAGCGGATCAGGTGTTTCTTTGCCAGGCATAATATCTGTTGTTGCTTCGCCAGAACCTGTGCTGGTGTATCTTCCAGATTTGGTTAAATCGGCACCAGCGCTAAAACCAACAAAAGGTAAATATTCTCCTTTTCGTGCTTTTACTTCGCTTCTTGCAATTTCGATTTCTTGAAGTGTAATATTTAATTCCTGATTGTTTTTCAATGCAATATCAATCAGATTTTCTAAATTTTCATCTGTAAAATAGCTTCTCCATTTTACTTTTCCTGTATTTAGAGTATCTAAACCATTATCTGCATAGTTTTCTGGTACTGTTTTGTTTTCTGTTTTTTCTACAATAGAAGTTGTTTTACAGCCCGCTATAAAGAGTAATACGCAGGCAAGACCTGCGTATTTTATATTTCTGTTATTCTTCATTTTCCTCCGTTTGATTGTTTATTGAAAAATCATCTACATGATGTATGAAATCATCAGATAATGAACTTTCTTCTTCTCCTTTAATTAGTTTTCGGCCTTGTGCCAATGAACCAAAGATGTAGTATAGTCCAGGAACAATGATTACTCCAAATATGGTTCCGAAAAGCATTCCGCCAAGCGCAGATCCTCCAATAGTTCTGTTACCAATTGCACCTGCTCCAGAAGCAAAAATTAATGGGATCAAACCAGCAATAAAGGCAAATGATGTCATTAATATTGGTCTAAAACGCACCTTTGCACCTTCAATCGCTGCTTCGAGAATTGTGGCGCCCTGCTGATGTTTGAGGACGGCAAATTCGACAATCAATACGGCATTTTTACCGAGCAATCCGACCAGCATAATAAGCCCAATTTGTGCATAAATGTCGTTTTGCAAGCCCATCATCTGCAGAATGACAAAAGAGCCTAAAATTCCAACCGGAATAGAGAGAATTACTGATAGCGGAATAATAAAACTTTCGTACTGTGCCGCCAATACAAAGTAAACGAAAGCCAATACGACTAAAAAGATATAAAGCGATTCATTGCCTCTTCCAGCTTCATCATAAGAAAGACCTTCCCATGCAATATCGTATCCTTTAGGAAGTGTTTTAAGAGCGGTTTCCTGCACTGCTTTAATGGCATCTGCAGTAGTGTATCCTTTTGCAGGCTGACCCTGAATAGCGGCAGAATTATACATGTTGTAACGTGTGATCTCATTAGGGCCCTGCGTTTTTTTGAGTGTCATGAATGCCGAATAAGGCACCATTTCTCCGTGATCATTTTTTACAAAGAGATTCAATACATCTGATGGTAGCCTTCTGAATTTTGGATCAGATTGGACATACAATTTAAAAAACCTTCCAAATTTGATAAATCCCTGTTCGTAGGTGCTTCCGATTAAAATATTTAGGTTTTCCATTGCCTTGCCGATAGAAACGCCTTTTTGCATAGCCAGATCATTATTAATCTCTAGTTCGTATTGCGGATAATTGGCGGCAAAGAAAGTAAACAGACCAGAAAGTTCTTTACGTTTGCCCAGTTCGGCCATAAACTGCTTGTTGATTTTATCAAATTCCTGATAATTGGTGCTGGTTGTTTTGTCTAATAAACGCATAGAAAAACCTCCAGAAGAACCAAATCCAGGAATTGCTGGCGGTTCAAAAAATTCTACAACAGCACCCAGATCTTTAGATTTCTTTTCGAGTTCTTCCATGATTTCTGTTACAGAATGTTTTCTGTCTGACCATGATTTCAAGTTAATCAGACAGGTTCCAGCATTAGAACCACGACCTTCGGTCATGATTTCGTAACCTGCCAGAGAAGAAACCGATTCAACGCCTTCAACCTTTTCGCAGATTTTCTGCAATTTCTGAGCAACCTGATTGGTTCTTTCTAATGTAGCACCTGGCGGCGTTTGTATGATTCCGTAAATGGTTCCCTGATCTTCACTAGGAATAAATCCTGAAGGAAGCACTTTGTTTTCTATAAAAATGAAAGCGCAAAACGCAATCAGGATTCCAAAAGTCAATACTCTTCGGCTTACAATTGTTTTTAGAACAGCAACATAACGGCCTGTAAGCCTTTCAAACCATCTGTTGAAAGCATCAAGCGATTTTGTCAAGATATTTCCTTTTTTCTCTTTTCCATGGTTGTTTTTCAAAAGAATGGCGCAGAGAACAGGAGTAAGGGTCAAAGCTACAATAGCAGAAATGATAATCGAGCTCGACATGGTAACCGAAAACTGTCTGTAGAAAGTTCCCACCGGTCCCGACATAAACGAAACGGGAATAAAAACAGAAACCATAACGGCTGTAATAGCAATAATGGCACCTCCAATTTCGCCCAATACTAATTTAACGGCATGATAAGGCGTAATATGCGGGAATTCTTCAAACTTGGCATGGACGGCCTCGACGACGACAATGGCATTATCTACTACAATTCCGATTGCCAGTACCAAAGAAAACAGCGTTACCAAGTTGATTGACATTCCAAACAGCTGAATAACAAAGAAAGCCCCAATCAACGATACAGGAACCGCTATAATCGGAATTAAAGTAGAACGCCAATCTCCTAAAAATATAAACACAACCAAAGCAACCAAAATGAATGCATCTCTCAAAGTATGAACCACTTGATCAATAGAAGCATCTAAGAATTGCGAAACGTCATAACTGATTTTATAATCCATTCCTGGAGGAAAACTCGCTTTCATTTCTTCCAGTTTTGCTTTTACATCATTGATTACGTCACTTGCATTACTTCCGTAGTTTTGTTTTAATACAATTGCGGCAGAAGGATGGCCATCTAAATTGGAGTAAATATCGAAAAACTCACTTCCTAATTCTACTTTTGCAATGTCTTTTAAGCGAATGCTTTCACCTTCAGAATTGGCGCGTACAATTACATTTTCATATTGTTTAGGTTCGTCGTATCTCCCTTTGTAAGTTAATACGTATTCTAGAGATTGCGCTGCTATACCAGAACTTTGTCCTAATCGACCTGGACGGCCAATGATACTTTGTTCCTGAAGTGCTTGCATAACTTCTTCAACAGAAATTTTATAAGCTCTCATTCTGTCCGGATTCAGCCATACACGCATGGCGTATTTGCGGCTTCCTAAGATCTGTGTTCTCGCAACACCTTTTACACGGCTGATTTCTGGAATCATTTTGACATCGGCATAGTTATAGAGGAATTTCTCATCCATGCTTTTGCTTTTCGAGTAAAGATTGACATACATTAGCATACTTGGCTGTATAGGAGTAATAACAACTCCTTCACGCTGAACCAGTTCAGGTAATAATGGCATTACCTGATCTACCCTTGTTTTAACCCTGATTACGGCTTCATTAGGATCTGTTCCTGGTTCAAATATGATTCTAAGTGTCGCTTCTCCAGCACTCGTGGCATCTGTTGCCATATAACGAACGCCTTGCGTGCCGTTTAGTGAATTCTCTAATGTAATTAAAGTGGATTTTACCAGTACATCGGCACTTGCACCCGGATAAGCGATAAAGATGTTTACGGTCGTGGGCGCAATTTGCGGGAATTGCGATATTGGAAGCTGCTTGATTGAAAGCGTGCCTATAAAGACAATTATAATCGAAATTATAATTGCAAAAACGGGTCTATGAATAAATTTATTAAACATGTGTTCTTTTTTTAGATTCGGTTATTCTGCATAGAGTCCTAAATTTGACAGTACCGACTGAGGTTTTACAACTTCGTAGTTTATCTTTTCATTTTCTTTTACAAGACGAAGTCCCTCTAAAAGTATTTTATCATTAATTGACAAGCCTTCTTTAATTACGAATAGGTGGGGCATTTCGGCAGCAATAACAACTTCTCTGGATTTTACTGCATTGTTTTTGTCAATCACATAGACATATTTTTTATCTAAAACCTCAAATGTGGCTTTCTGAGGGATCAGCATTGCATTTTTCAAATCAATAGGCATCTGAATGCTTCCCGTTTCACCGTGTCTTAATAATCTCTTCGGATTAGGAAAAACAGCTCTGAAAGGAATGTTTCCCGTTTCATTGTCAAAATCGGCTTCAATAGTTTCTACTACACCGGTGTAGGGAAACTTTTTGTTGTTGGCCATTAGAAGATTTACTTTCATTTTGCCGTTTTTCTCTGCTTTTTCTTGATAATCCAGATATTCAGACTCAGGAACATTATAGTAAACCCACATTGAGCTGTTGTCTGCCAATTCTGTCAGCAATTCTCCTTCGTCAACTAGACTTCCCTGACGAACATGAAATTTGTCTATAATGCCGTCAAAAGGAGCTCTGATTTCTGTAAACTGAAGATGAACTTTGCTTAAGGCCAGTTCGGCATCTGCTTTTTCCAGTTTGGCTTTTGCCATTGCCAGTTCGTTTGGAGAAACCACTTTTTCATCGGCTAGTTTTTTGGCATTTTGGTATTCAATTGCGCTGAAACTTACTTCTGCTTTAGATTTTTTCATTTCTGCTTCGTAAAGTGCAGGCATGATTTTAAACAAGAGCTGTCCTTTTTTTACCATTTGTCCTTCGTCAACGTAGATTTTTTCAAGATAGCCGCGCTCTTGGGCTCTTATTTCAATATGTTGGATAGAGTGTATCTGAGATACATAATCTTTTGTAATTGTAGTATCTTTTTCAATCGGACTGGTAACCAGAAATTTGGTTTTTTCCTCTTTTTCTTCTTCTTTTTTTGAATTGCAGCCCGCAAAAACTAAGGCGCATAAAGTCATGATCATGAAAATTCTCTTCATAATTATTTCAGCATTAAAACGTAATTTATTTTTGATTTTTAAGTAAAAAGGCCTTCGGAAATAGACCATAGTAGCTCGTATCCTTCTATTTTCTAAATTAGAACACAGAGGATAGAACAATAAAGGAATCGGCTATTTTGAAATAGCGATAGCAAAAATCAAATTCTGAAAACCTGAAACAGGAGATATACTTTATTATAAAGTAAACTAAAGATTTTGCAGTCATTTACTTTCTGGGTAAAAGCAGTCGCAGAAACGGCAAAATGATTGCTGATGTGAAAAAATGAAAAGTAATTGCTTTTGACAAGCTGTTTTTGCACCGAAGAAAAGTTCTCTTCATTTTCTTCATTATCAAAAAGGCACATTTTCCTTTTAAAGGATTCAAATGAACGTCCACGATTTAAACTGGCTTCATTTTGAGCATTATTAATAACAGTGCAAAAAGAAAACTTTTTAAATAAAACAATGTTATTGTGTGCATAAGTGCTGCCATATCCATTTAAAAGAATGACAATAGAAACGAATAATTTAGTGTACCAATTCTTCATAAGAGCTACAAATTTACTGAAAGGATTCCTTAAAAGCAATGCCTGAGATCTAAAATAAACATAGAAATGCTGATTTCGGATTTTATGCTTCCTTTATTTTGCAGATTGATTTTTTTACTAGCTTCAAGAGATTAAATTTTTATCTTTTGGGTTTTATCTGCTGTATTTCTACTGGGGGAAATTATTCAAAAATCATGGATTTAAGCTGATTTCGGTAGGCTTCCAATGCAGCGCCCTTGTCTATATAGCCGCAATAGAGATCCTCCTTGAGAACCGGAAGATAGGACCTGCTGCTTTTTTCCAGCTTCTGCATTACGGTCTCCATACTGTCATTATAATAAACGATTTCCATCGGGGCGGCCATTAGGTCTTTCGCCCTGATATCGGTATCATTGAATATAAATTCCTTTATATCGCTGAAATAGACCACGCCGAGCAGTTTTTCCCCAGAAGTCACGGCAAACATTCCCTGATCGGAAGCTTTTATCACACTGCGAACCATGTGGATGTCATCCTCAGGAGCAAGCGTTTTGGGATCATTCTGCAGTATGGCGTCCATTTTAAGGGTCCAGAGGATATTGGTGTCCTTGTTGCTGGTAAAGACATTCCCTTTTTTTACCAACCCTTTTACATCCAGGGAATGCTTTTCAAAACGTTTTGAGATTGCAAAGCTTATCGAGGCGACAATCATAAGCGGGATGATCAGATCATATCCGCCTGTGATTTCTGCAATAAGAAATATGGCTGTAAGAGGGGCATGAAAGAGTCCGCTGAGTATTCCCGCCATGCCCACTATGGCAAAATTGCTTACAGGAAGGTCGGTCAGTCCGGTAAGGTTAAGGAATTTAGAAAAAAAATATCCGGCATATGAGCCCAGAAAAAGCGATGGCGCAAAATTTCCTCCGTTGCCTCCGCTGCCAAGGGTAATGCCTGATGCGAAAGCCTTGAGCATCATTGATGCCCCCACAAAAGCCAGAAGCACCCATTGATTGGAGCTGAAGTCCTTGAAGAGGGTATTTTCCAGAAGTTCGCCCGGATTGCGGTCGGCCAGAGATTTGATGCTTTCGTATCCTTCACCAAACAGGACTGGAAATGCAAAAATGAGAAGTCCGAGGACCAGAGCGCCGAAAAGCGCTTTTTTATATGCACCGAGCCTTAGGTTTGCAAAATAGTGCTCGGTTTTGAGAAAATTCCTTGAATAATAGACCGAAAGAAAAGCTGTAAACAGGCCCAGAAGGATATACAGTGGGATGTTGTGGTAATCAAAAGTCTGCTTTTGGCGGAAGCTGAGCAGTATATTTTCGTTAAGCAGGATTGCAGAAACCAGGGCGCCGGTTGCGGCGGCGATCATAATCGGTGTAAAGGCTGCTATGGTCACATCCACCAGAAGCACTTCAACGGCAAACAGCACCCCTGCTATGGGCGCATTAAAAGCAGCGGCGATTCCGGCCGCGACTCCGCAGCCCAGAAGGAGCGTCCTGTCTTTGTAGCTTAATCGGAACTGCTGGGCAAAATTGGAACCGAAAGCGGCTCCTGTAACCACAATTGGGCTTTCAAGCCCGGCCGAGCCTCCAAGCCCCACTGTGAGGGAACTTGTGAGAATCTGCGCATAAAGCTGTTTTTTGGGAACAATACTGGCTTTGCGGGCTACCAGATACAGGATTTGGGAAGTGCCTTTTTCAATGGTCCCTCCAAGGAGCCTTCTGGTGGCCATCACCGTGAGCAGGATCCCTATAACGGGAAGCACTGAGTTGATAAAGCTCAGCTTTAGTATGCTGTTGGCATATGCAGCGGCCTGATAAACCGAATGGGCAAATGATTTTAGGAGTATGACGGCCAAGGCGGAAGTGATCCCGACAAGGACGCTGGCCAGAAATATAAACTGTTTGGGAGACATTTTTTTTCTTCCTACAATAAGAAGGGCCTCAATCTGTAAAAGCTTTTTTTTAAACATGAAAGTGAAAACTGTGTACGCGCGCCCGTGCATTGATTTTAAATGCGGCAATAAGCGCTGCGGGATTATAGGGGCAATTTTTTCAAAGATACGCCACAGCTTTGTTTCAGCATCAGATTTTAACAAACAATTTATTGATAGCACTGCTTTTAGCTTCCATGAGGTATCCAGAGCCGATAATTCCTTATCCTTTACAGAGTTCTGTTTTTCCTTTCTCTATGCGGTTGGGAGCGCCGAATTTAAAGGAATGCTGATTTTCTAAGTTCAAAAAAGGCTATTGGGTGAAAATGCATAATATCAGCTTCTTCCGCCTTATTTCATGGGGATCCAGCTTTCGATCTAAAGTCCCAATATACATGCCGCAACACTGTACCTGCATCCGGTCTTCTCCAGATGGTCTGCAGGGCAATTTCACAATTGTTTTGGATGATATGCATATTTTTTTTAAATTCAAAATACAGAAATTTTATCAAGAAGCAGATTATGGAGAAATTTTCAGGATTTTTCACCCTCCATGAGGATGAAGACGACAAGGGTAAGACCCTTGAGAGTGTCAAGAAAAATATTGATTTCAAAGGCGCCAATCTTTGGATACTGGCCTGTGCGATCATTATTGCCTCTGTGGGGCTTAATGTGAACTCTACAGCGGTGATCATAGGTGCGATGCTGATTTCCCCGCTGATGGGACCGATAGTGGGGGCGGGTTTTGCCCTGGGAATCTATGATTTTTCCCTGCTAAAAAAATCGTTGCGCAACCTGCTTAATGCCACTCTGGTAAGCCTTCTTTTCTCGACGGTCTATTTTTACCTGAGCCCCTTCAAGGAAGTGCAGTCCGAACTGCTTGCACGCACATCTCCCAATATATATGATATACTTATTGCCTTCTTTGGGGGGCTGGTGGGCGTGATTGCCGTCACCAGGACCGAAAAGGGAAATCCCATTCCCGGGGTCGCCATCGCCACGGCCCTCATGCCGCCGCTCTGTACGGCAGGCTACGGCATTGCCACTATGCAGTGGCCTTTTTTCCTAGGCGCTTTCTACCTGTACTGCATAAATTGCGTGTTTATCGGCATATCCACTTTCCTGATTGTAAAATATCTTAAATATCCTGCCAAAGAGGCTGTGGACAAGGGACAGCAGAGAAAAGTCAGAATTTTCATTTCCGTACTCATTACCGTTATGATTATCCCGAGCGCCTATCTTGCCTATACGCTGTATGAGAAGCAGCAGTTCATCAAAAGTGCAGACCTTTTCGCCGATCAGGAGTTCACAGCTAAAGGCTACACGATGGTTTATAAAAAGACTTCCTATGCTCCAAAGGGGAAAGTGCTGGAGCTGGCTTTCCTTTCCAAGAGATTTACAGATTCCGAAATGGGCCTTCTGAGAAAAAAAATGGGTGAGAACCAGTTTTTGAAGGGTGCCCAACTGATTATCAGGCAAGACAGCACCGACCGTTTCAGTGCGCTGAAGGGCGATATCCTGAGCCAGATCAAAAGCAGTGAGAATGAGCTCAATGCAAAGGATGTGAAGATCATGCAGCTCCAGAAGCAGCTCTCGCGCTATGAGTTCGATAATGCCTCATTTCTGAAGGAAATCCGAATATTGTTTCCCGAAGTAAGTTCCCTGGCCATTGTGCGCCAGCAGGCCGCATTAAAAAACGATTCGCTTGCCGAGGTGACTGCTGTGGCATATGACGCGGCAAAACCAATCAGACAGGCCGATAAGGAGAAGTTCAGGACCTGGCTCAATGAAAGGCTGGGCGTCAAAAACGTGGTGCTCTACCGCCGCGAGAAGTAGCCTTATGGCGCATAGATCAAGGTATGATTGCCTGTGCACGCGTAAAGGATGGCGTAAAAAAGGGCCTTATTTTTGCAAATAAAACCCTTTTTCGAATAAAGCAAAAAAAAGCATTTCAAGCTGCACGGGCCCAAAATAGCCGCTGCATTGAAAATTTGTTATGATTTTTCGGATCTTCTGCCATAGAGATATAAAATGGCATAGCCCAGCGCGCCGGCCAGAAGGGAAGCTGTAAGAACGGCAAATTTTGCCTGCAGCTGTAATTCAGGCTGCTTAAAGGACAAAAGGGCAATAAAGATAGACATGGTAAAGCCGATGCCGCCCAGAATGCCTAGTCCAAGTACATGAGGCCATGATGTCTGGTCGGGCAGTTCTGAAATTTTGAGCTTAACGGCTAACCAGGACATTAAAAAAATCCCGGCGGGCTTGCCGAGAAATAATCCCAGTATGATACCCATCCCGATGCTTCCTGCAAGCCCTTCGATCATTCCGCTCTCAAAAGTGATGCACGTATTGGCAATGGCAAACAGTGGCATTATGAAAAAGTTTACCGGAATGGTAAGGCTGTGCTCAAGTTTTTCCAACGGGGATTCGGTGTCATCCTCATTGGTGGGCAGGGCGAGCGCCGTCAGTACCCCTGCAATGGTGGCGTGGATGCCTGAATGATGCACCAGATACCACATTGCTGCCCCGGGAATGATATAGCAGAATATGTTTTTTACCCCGCATCTGTTAAAAATGATCAGAAGCGACATGATGCCTGCTGCATAGGCAAGGTAGATAAGATGGATTTCGCTGGAATAGAATATTGCGATTACCAGTATGGCGATCAGATCGTCAACGATGGCAAGTGCGGCCAGAAAAATTTTAAGCCCGTTTGGGACTCTGCTGCCCAAAAGGGAAATAATGCCGAGTGCGAAGGCAATATCGGTGGCCATGGGAATTCCCCAGCCTGCGGCCGCCTGCGGATTTGAGGCATTCAGCGAGGCGTAGAGCAGGGCCGGCACAGCAACACCGCCGATAGCTGCAAGCACCGGCAGGGACGCCTGTCTGAAGGAAGAGAGTTCCCCTTCGATGATTTCCCTTTTGATTTCCAGGCCGACCAAAAGGAAAAATACAGCCATAAGACCGTCATTAATCCAGGTAATAAGGGGATATTCCAGATCTATGGCTCCAAAATCCCTGCCAAGTTTCATCTGCAGCAGACCATTAAACGATTCTGCCCACCCGATGTTGGCTATAGTGAGCGATATAGCTACGCAAAGCAGCAGGATGACGCCTCCGGCTGAGGAGGAGGAGAAAAATCGTTTGAAAATATTTAGGTTTATTAGTTTTGTCATATCTGCAAATTTAGCCGGTAAGGGCAGAAAAAACAAATCGGGATTGATTTTTAGAAGAATCCAAAGAGTTTTTCGTTAAGGAAAATGCGGGCAGCAGTCTTATTTTTCCTGTTCTTTTTCATTACTGCTTCTGCTGCGGCCGATCCAGAAAAGCGGGGCAGATGTGCTGGCGGCAAGTCCGGTGCTTTTTTTAAGGATTGTTCCGTCTGCCGGCGCGGTTATTATTTTTACGTTCCTGCCGAAAACATCGGTTATATAGCCTATTTCCTCACCTTTGATAATGCTGCTGCCGGCCTTTGCGCTGCTGTAGAACAAGCCTTCTGCAGGTGAGGCTACAAGCAGCTGGTCATTAAAGAATCTTTTTGGAAGCACTGCCTGCGGAGCCAGTTTATGCTGATACATTTTGAGCTGGGCCAGCATATTATACACAGCATTCATGGCCGGGCCTATTTCAGATCTGGCGGCGGCGGCCTGCTTTGCCGCCGTTATGCTCAGGGCTGGGATGCCAAGGCGCACTGCCTGTCTGGAGATCTGCTTGGAAGGCTGCCCGCAAGGCTGAAGATAAGGCCTGGCAACTACGGTTCCCAAACCGCTGATTTCGCACAGGCGCGAGCACAAGAGGGCCTGCTGGGGAAGTTCACTGTTATGATAGTAGCTGGCATATGATATAAGGTCTTCATTGCTGCCCGCTGATCTGATATCCAGAAGAATATCAGTAGCATCAAAAATATGGGTGGTTATAAAATCGGCTGCAAGCCCATTGACGATGCTTTTTTGGGCTTCTGGAAAATACTGATCCAGATTTAAATCCGTATTCAGGCCGTTATTTTGGCAGGAAGAAAAAAAGGAATCCAGATTCATTATCGGAATTATGATCAGGCTCCCGGCCAGTTTTTCAGGGTTTATCTCGCGGCGCAGTTTTAAAAGTGATTGTACTGCCGATTGTTCTGAGGGCCGCGCTCCTGACACGATGGCAAAGGTCGGTCCCTTAAATCTTCCGCATATCAATGTTGCCGGGAGCCCGGCTTTGATGCTGTCAGAAGTGCCGATGCGGAATATGGTGTCAATTTTTTTGCCCTGATGCTGTTCAAGGTAGAATTTCAGCGATTTTTTTTGAGACGCCGCCGTCTGGCATATAAGCAAGGATATGAAAAGCAAGAATAAATGTTTCATGGAATTTTGAGAGCGGATACGGGTATCCTGATTAATAAATGATTAAAACCAATTAGGCCTGCAGAGATAAAACACGATTAGTTTTGCAATAGGAAACGACTTGAAATGATATCCAGCAGATGTTTAGGAAAAACATTGAATGGTAAACAATTCACGGGATCTAGCGGCCTATGGGGCTAAAAATGGTGAAGATGCAGCGAGTCTTAAAAGATTAAGGAAATTTAGCGAAGTGAAAAGCCGGACCCAAAGGCCGAAAATACGGTACGCTGTTTAAGGGATTTCTAGAAAAGGTGAAATAGGTGAAGCAGGCTGCTGCTGTCCAGCCGGCAGGCTATTTTGTTCTTGAAAAGCGAGCTGTCTATGGCGCAGTTCGCCAAAACAGCATCAAAGCGGAATTTTTCATTTTTCAAAACACAAACGGACGGCTTGAGTTTGGTTTTCCGTTCATTGGATGAACTATTTATTCTCACTTTTTTTTTAGCGCCCGGTGCACTGAAAACTGAAGCTGCTGCATCTGAGCCTGCAAGGATTTCCATGGACGGATCAGAGAATACAGCCGATGAAAGCTTTTCAGGCTCACTGCCGTGGAGAAGACGCAGGGCGGTAAGCAGGAAGATCAGTATGTTCTTGCAGGGCGGCATTAGGGGAGATGAGATGATTTTATTTCTTTTTGATATCCGAAACGGCAAATATAGCTCTTATTATGCTTATGAGATAATTATTGGGCATCAAATCGCCTTTAAATGGGATTTCATTTTCTGAAATTGAATGCTGACCAGAGGTTCTCTAAGGGGTATTTTTAACCACTATACATTAAGGTGGCGACCCGCGCACCGGAGCAGGCTCCTGCATTAAATCTGCCTGCGGCGGGATCATTTAACCGCCCGGGGCAGAGTATAGTATTGCCGCGGATATTAAAATCATTTTTCAAATAATCCGTCCTTTTCCCATTGCTTGACTATATCTATAGTTTCCTGGGGCATTCTGGGGCCTCCCTTGGGCATCAGCACGCTATTGCCGTTTTCAAGGGAAATGCGGATGATGAGGCTTCGTTTTAAAACGGCCTCTTTGACCTGGGCATATGTGGCAAGGGATATGGGCGCACCGTTTGTGGGAACCGCCGCATGGCAGACAATGCAGTTATTGTCAATAATTGATTTCACATCCTTGTCATAGGTTGCTGATCCGGCAGGGGCGGTGGTGTCCGTCGGAGCTGCGGAATCATCATTGGAGCAGCCTGCAAGGATTATGGCAGCTGATAAAACGGCACATGCTTTTTGTAGTTTCATAACGTTTTTTTTTTTTTGGTTTGCAGAGCAGAGATGATTTTCATCTCAAGGAATGCTTTTCACCTATATACGCCAAAAACTCTTTTACAGATTGCAGGAAGACCTCTTTTTGTCCATTGAAATCCGAATCATGGCTTTTGCCGGCGATATCTCCAAAAACATGGGCAGTATGAAAAGATGATGCGGGATGCTGTTTTAGGCATGGCTGATGCTGTGGAAAGGATTCAGATTATTTAAAACAATTCTAAACTAAAGTTTTCTTTTTACTTGTTAAAACCATCCTAAAAAAGTTTCCGTATATGACCTTAAATCTAACCGCTATAAAAATCACGTATGAAAATCAACAAGCACATCAAAAAAGGTCTTTGGATCGCAATGGGAACAACGGTCCTGTTTTCAGCAATTCTTCTTTTCCATATCATTACTGCCAAGCCTGCGGTTTATGACACTCCAAACCTGCAGGTAAGCCGCATTGACTTCAAGCAGGCTATCGATTCTGCACAGGCCAGACAGATCTGCGCTGACCTGAGATCCATCAAAGGGCTGACCTCGGATTCCATCATTATCAAGAGAAACGTGGTGGTTTACTTCCATAATAACCGGATCACCAATTCAAAAAAGGTCTATGCGCAGCTGATGGCCAAAAGGCATTATGATGCGCAGCCCTATATACTGCCTGAAAATCTGGCATCCAAAGAAGTCTGTCCTATGGACCAGAACAGTCTGGGCTACAAGCTGTCCCAGAAGATCAATCATTTTTTTAATTAACCTTTAATATTATTGTTATGAAAAATTATTCTAAAATCGCCTTAATCGCGTTATTCCTTTCAACGGCTGTTTTTACATCCTGCAGCAATGATGATGAGACTCCGGCTCCTGTAAAAGCATCCATATATGAGCGGTTGGGAGGCACTAAAATGGTTGCCGATCCTGATAATTCAGGACAGATGATCGAGCAGGGACGCCTTAGCTTCCGCAAAGTGGTCAATTCAACAATCGGACTGATAGTTGCCGATATCCAGTCCAATGCATCAGGAAACCTGCAGGCGCATTTTGCGCCCCTTCTGGCCGAAACCGGAACGACCCAGGCTACAAATATTGCAAAATTATCCGATAACCTGACTGATTTCTTTTCCTTCAACACCGGAGGGACAAATGCAGTTAATACGTATTCGGGCCTGAGCATGGCAGCGGCGCACAACCCTGCGACAAACCCTAGAATGGGAACAAAATCCAGCAGTGCCGACTATACGAAATTCGAAGGTTATGTGGGAGCGGCCGCCAATGCGAACGGCGTTGCTTCAAACACCGAACTTTATACGGATATTGTGGCAGTTTTGGAATCATTGAGAACGCCCATCGTCCAAAAATAATTCATCTTCCCAAAAAACGCCGCCTTTTTCTGCGGGCGGCGTTTTCTTTTTAAGACATTGTCTTATTCCAAAACAAGCATGTCTGCCTAAAGGAATCCCTTTGCAGTTGCAAATTTGCTGCATGGCATCTTTGACCATATATCTCATACAAGGACCATACTGACTGGAGGCGCTTGTCCGCATGGCAGCACATACGGGTGCGGACTGATTTTCCAGAGCAGAACTCCTTTTTTTTCGAATCTTTAATCAAAGCCATCCCATGGAAAATTTTAAGCTTTCCCAAAACACCACTTTCTACGCCTTAGGATTAAGCTATAAAAAAGCAGATGCCCTGATCAGGGGGAAATTCAGCCTGGATGCTGAAGGCCAGTCTGACCTGCTGGCGCAGGCCAAAACCGAGGGCATAGAGTCGTTGATTGTAATTTCCACCTGCAACAGGACTGAAATCTATGGATGGGCTTCTCATCCGTATGAACTGATAAAACTGCTTTGCGGCCATACGAAAGGCAGAGTGGAGGAATTTCAGCAATTTGGCTACATCTATAAAAACAGCCAGGCCGTCAGCCACATGTTCCGGGTAGGGACAGGTTTGGAGAGCCAGATCCTGGGCGATTTTGAAATCATCAGCCAGATCAGAACCGCTTTTAGCCGCAGCAGAGAGAAAGGTTTGGCCGACACATTTCTGGACCGCCTGGTAAACACCGTAATCCAGGCGAGCAAAAAAGTCAAGACAGAGACTAAAATTTCCTGCGGCGCCGCGTCGGTTTCTTTTGCATCGGTACAGTATATAATCCAGAATGCAGCTGATGTAGGGAACAAAAATATTCTGCTGCTGGGGACAGGAAAAATAGGCAGAAATACCTGCGTAAATTTATTAAAGCATACCAAAAACAGTCATATAACCCTTATAAACAGAACAAGACACAAAGCCGAATTGCTGGCGCGAAGACTCAATGTCATCGTAAAGGGTTACGGCGATCTGAAAGAAGAACTGCAAAGGGCGGATGTGCTGGTTGTGGCTACGGGAGCGCAAAGCCCCACTATTGATAAAACACTTCTTGGCCTGCATAAGCCCTTATTGATCCTGGACCTTTCCATTCCGCGAAATGTGGATGCCGATGTCAAAGAAATACCCGGCGTGACTTTAATGCATCTGGATGATCTCTCCCAGATTGCCGATGAGACGCTGGAGAGAAGAAAACAGCATATTCCTGCCGCAGAAGCCATTATTGAGGATCTGAAATCAGAGCTGTATGCCTGGGTGAACGGCCGAAAATGCGCACCGACCATCCATGCATTGAAAGCAAAACTGAATGAGATTGTATCGACTGAGTTTGCTTTCCAAAAGAAGAAAGCAATCCATTTTGACGAGGTTCAGATGGATCTGGTCAGTTCCAGGATTATCCAAAAATTGATAGGCCATTTTGCGAGCCACTTGAAAGAGGAGAATACGCCAGTGGACCAGAGCATAGAATTTATTGAAAAAGTATTCCAGATAGGGCGGTTTATGCCCGATAGATCTTCTTGGCCTACAGAAGAAAAATACAGAATCAATCTGTCATAAAAATAAACTGGAATTCAAGCGCCAGACAGACCAGGCAGAGCCAGGCATCTAGGGCATATCTATAAATGATGCGCTTGAGGTGTTTTTTTGAAGCGGAATTCTTATGCTGATTTTACATAATTCCCATCTTTAAGGTGGAAATTATGTAAAATCTGTTTCCGTATTTGTTTCAGGGCGCCAGAATTCCTAAATTGGAAAATTATTGATCCAAGAGCCGAATAATTCGATTTTCAGGGATTTTCTGAGGGCTGTGGCGCAGCCGGCTTGAGGGATCCTTGTATGATGGTTTTATTCGGCAGCGAAAAACCGACAGATCATGGATGAAGACCCGAAAATAATCATATGCCTAGCCGATGACGATGAGGACGACCGCATGCTGCTCCATGAAGCGCTTCTGGAGCTCGATCGGCCTTTCAGGATATTTGAGCTCTGCAGCGCACAGCAGCTCATCGAGCATTTTTCCAAACCGGAGCAGGAGCCTGCCGATTTCATATTCCTTGACCTTTATATGCCGGGCATGGACGGCTTTGAGTGCATCGAAAGGCTCAGAGGCATGGGCCCGGCTCCCGGAAATGCAAGGATCATCGTCTATTCCCTTGACAGTGCAGCCAAAACAATGCAAAGGGCTTTTGCCCTGGGAGCGGATTTTTATGCCGTGAAGCCCAGCACGTATGAAGATCTTAAGAATCTGGCGGCAATAGTCATGGGAGCATCGTGGGAGGATTTATCAGCTCAAGAGCGGATATTCCATATCAGGTAGGAGGCGGAAACAGCCCAGAGACGGCTTATCATGCAGTTCCAAACGGCAATAGTTTTAGGTTTGTTTTTTAGGTTTGTTTTTTTTTTGGAGCTTTTTCCCGCTATGCGCTTCAATCTTCTGCGCCGAACCCCGGCGCAGAAGGATTTCCGCTACTATCGGGGCTATTTTGTGCTTTATTTTAGTGAGGAATAAATCAATTTTCAGCTGTTGTCCATCAGCAATTATGTTTAAAAAAAATGGCGCCAATTGAAGACAATTGGCGCCATTTGGCTTTGTGACGGGTACAGGACAAATTACAACATCATTTTTGGATGATTTGAAGAAATTGGCTTACTATATGTAGGGGCTGTCTTCCATTGGCTTTGTATTTTTGGTTTAGATGTCCTGTTGGGGATTGATGCAAAAAAAATATAAAAACTAAATTTGTTTATCACATCAAACTAATAAACAATTCTACAAATATTATGGAGGATTTGAAAAGATTTTTATGGTTAAGGTAGAGTTGTCTTTTTTTTGGCTCGATGAAGTTCTTTTTGGGATTTAAAGATAAATTTATTTGATTTTCAGAACTTTTAACAAAATGATAAATTATTTTCTTAAATAAGCTTCCTTCAAATTTTGCAGCAAAAATTTCATCGTTGAAAACTAAAATTTGTTCAACATTCGCCTTAGCATTTTGTAGCAGAGTATCAAGTCCAGAGCCGAAAAATACGTTATTACAAGCAATACTTGAACAATTTTATATTTCAGTGTTATAGTCAGAAACTTAGGGAAATCAAATTTCGCAGGATTTTATTTGAAAAATTTATTCAGCAAAATAGCTTAACTTATTTTAAACCAGGCGATTGGTTTGTACTAAAATATTTAATATATTAGCTTAAGACTATAAAATGATGGCATCAAAATCCAGCATTTTTTTGCTGTGCAAATTTGTAGTAATTCTTTTGTAATTTAAATACG
The DNA here is from genome assembly GCF_039581425.1 of Flavobacterium movens. NCBI lineage: Bacteria > Pseudomonadati > Bacteroidota > Flavobacteriia > Flavobacteriales > Flavobacteriaceae > Flavobacterium > Flavobacterium movens. The sequence goes on along the minus strand of NZ_JBCPXY010000016.1, from coordinate 28,331 downwards.
GATTGATATTAAACTTAAAATCTAATAATATGAATAAGATTATTTTTTTCGCATTTATGATCAGTATATTATCTTGTAAAAAAAATATTGAGAATCAAAGTTTACAGGCTGAAAATAATGCAAATGGGCAGACTGAAATTAGCAAAAAACTACTGCATTCCCGTGCCGTAGAAGCTGCAATTTGGGGAATACCAATTGTTGCAACTGATGCCATTCGACAAGGTTACCTTAATTTAGGTGCAAAATACAATGACATTGTATATTTCTCCAAGATGCCAGATTGGAAATTTCAAACAACGACTCCAAACGCATCTACAAGATATATCTACAGCGCTTACGATACAAAAAAAGACGGACCTGTGGTTTTAGAAGTCCCACCAGCAGCTGAAGCAGGAATCTATGGACAATTATGCGATATGTGGGATGTGCCGATTGTGATTGTAGGAGGAGGAGGAGAAGACAAAGGAAGAGGTGGGAAATATTTAATTGTTCCGCCAGATTACACTGGAAAAATACCGGAGGGATATTTTCCAGTCCGCCAAAATACTTACGGTGGTTTCTGGTTGCTTCGTACAATAGCAAAAAGCAACTCGCAAACAGATCAGGATGCTGCAAATGCATTAATTAAAAAGATCCGTCTTTATCCTTTCTCCAAAGCTAATAATCCTCCCCAGCAAAATTTTATAGACGCCTCCGGCAAACTTTGGGAAGGATATCCAAAAATGGATGAAACTTTTTATACTTCACTTGCTAAAATGGTTAACGAGGAGGCTATCATTCCTAGAGATTTAGCAATGATGAATATCCTGCGTACTATAGGCATTGAAAAAGGTAAAGAGTTTAAGCCTACAGAAGAAAATCTTACGGTTTTTAAATCGGCTATCAAAGAAGTGCATGAATATATTAACATTCTTCAAAAAGAGACTTTGATTCCTTATTTTTGGGAAAACACTCATTGGTCAATACCTGTTTCGGCAAATTTTAAAAATGAGTTTTCATTTCAGGATTCCAATTTATTAGATTACGATGCTAGGGCAGTAGCCAATTTCTTTGTCTGGGCACCTCCTAAAAAGGCTGATAAAAGCGCTCCAACTATTTATGTCTTATCTTACAACGATAAATCCGGTGCACCTTTAAGTGGTGGAAAAACATACCATTTAAGGGTTCCGCCAAACGTTCCTGCTAGGCAATATTGGTCTATAACAGCTTATGATTACGAAAATGGATGCTTTATTCGGGAAGCGCCTGTTGTAAGTTTAGACTCTTTCAACACTAAAACGAAGAAAAACAAAGACGGATCTGTTGATATTTATTTTTCTCCAAATGCTCCAAAAGGATTTGAAAACAATTGGGTCACAACCGGAAAAGAGGGAAAATGGTTTGTCTTTTTTAGGCTTTATGCTCCTGATCCGTCATTCTTTGGTAAAAAATGGAGAATGGCCGATATAGAAGAAATAAGTTTATAATGCAAAAAAAGGATAATATTCAAATTAGAAACCCATCTTATGGTCAAATAGAATAATTTGCCAATAAAGAAACTAAAGAATTTTAAATTGCAATGGAGATAATGAAAAGTCATTTTGTAGTTTAGTTTTTATTGTTGTTTATTAAAGTTACGACCAATACTTATTATATCCGAGCGCCGTACGAATCAAGGGATTCATGCGATGTTGGCTTATACGACAGGCAGTGGCGTTGACCGAAGGTCTGATAAATTAAGGAAAAGAATAAACCAATTTTTTGCTTCAGCCGGGCAACAATTATATTTAATAAAAAAATGGCGCCAATTGTCTTCAATTGGCGCCATTTAGCTTTGTGACCTTGACTGAACAATTTACAAACCATTTTATGAATGATTTAAAGAAATTGGCTTACTTTCAGGTTAATTTGTAAGATAATTATTTTGTTTTTTTAACAATCGACGGTTTGGTTGTATCATAAGGGTCAAATGTTAAAATTTGTGAATTCAAAGTAGATGTATTTTTTCTAAAATAAATCTGTATATAAATGATAGAGATAAATTTTTAGAGTAAAAAAAACAAATTGTTTAAAAGTAAATTTAAATTATTATTCTGAAAATATTCAAATCAAAATTTATCGACGATCATTTTTTTCTTTGCAGATTATTCAATTTAGCAACATTTTTTATCTTGCTGAATTGGCGGACACGGGACACTTCCAAAACTGCAATATACGCAGCAATCACCTTGCTTTGGTTTAAGAGTTTGTTTGCAATTTTCACATTCGTAAAAAAATTGACAGGCATCAGTCGGCATTGTTTCTTCTTTGCTGTGGGAGCAAAGGGGGCAGGTTATTATTGATTGTAGAACGATTTTCATTTTAATTTTTTGTTAGTTACTATATAGCCTGTTGAATTAATTGCTTTTTCAATTTCATTAATGGTAGTTTTGGAATTATCAAATTCTACAATTGCTTTACCAGTTGTATAGTTGACATTTGAATTTATTATTCCTTGTAATTTATTCACTTCATAATTTACGTGTTTTTCGCAGCTTGCACACGTCATTCCATTGATTGTATATTCCGCTTTTTGACTACTAGATGATTTCTTTACGATTAAGATTTGCTTATCTGTATTTGGATAGAAAATGTTTGAATAGTAAGGAAACAAAAGCATAAGGACTGCAAATATGGTAATGATTCCTAAAAACATTTTTGAATTAATGAATTTTGATTTTTCTTTTGTATCGCAGTTACATTCTATATGCTTTTTAGTTTTTAGTTTTTGGTACCAAGAAAACCCAATAATTAAAACAGTCAGCCCGATGAAATAAGGCCTCATTGGTTCAAGCCATGAAAAAGCAGAGGCAAGTCCACTTGTTCCGGCAACGACTGCTAATATGGGAGTAATACAGCACAATGAAGCAGCTATTGCTGTGAAAAATCCAGCTCCAATTATTTTATTCTCTGTTTTCATATTTTTTCTAAAATTTCATTTTCGATTAATATTTCGAAGAATGGTTTGAGCATTTTTTCATATTCCTGTGTCAATGAATAAAAGATGGTTTGCGCTTCTCGTTTAGTTTCGATAAGTTTTCTGTCTTTGAGTTTTCTTAAGTGTTGAGAGATTGCAGAGGTACCCATTCCAAGAATGTCACTTATATCACAGACACAAAGTCGTTTTTCTTCATAAAGTAAAAAGAGAATTCTTAATCTCACATTATTACCTGCTAATTCGAGCCCGTTTGATAAATAGTCAAAGGAATCATTGAGTTCAAGTACTCTGTTTTTACAGCGGATGATTTGTTTAATATCCGCCTGTTGTCGTATGCAAGAATTACTTTCCATTATACAAAAATAACGTATTTTATTATTTAAGCAATTGCTAAAATAAAAATTTTTTAAAAGTGTTTTGCTTCTTTTAGGCTAGTGAGTTGCAATCGTAATTTAGAGTTTGTTTATAATATCATTACAGCAAAATAAAAACCTTCAAAACTAATTTAGCTTTGAAGGTTTTTACAAATGATTAATTTAAAAGGTTTTGAAATTTAAATTTTGATTTTAATTCCTGCATTCACTACAAAACCATCTAACGGAGCATAAATATCCTTAAAGACGGGATTTGAAATAGGTCCTGTATATATGCTTCCAAATTTAGTCTGTCTCGTATCGGTAAAGTTTTCAAAATTGGCATACACTGAAAAATTCTCCCAAAGTTTTTCTACCATAAAACCGAAAATCCAGTAATCTCTTCCTGTCGTGCCGTCATTTAGTTTTTGAGGACTATAATAATAAGCTTCTAAGCCGGCTTTCCATTTATCTTCAACTTCATACATCAAAACGTTATTCAGTCTGTGTTTAGCCGTTAAAGGGTTTTCAGATTTTATTCCATTCGTATCTATTGAGGCATCTGTATATGTATAACCGAGAAATAACTTAAAATCTTTATAGCCTAATTTGATATTTGTTTCAGTTCCTTTTGTGTCCAAGTAGCCATTAACATTTACAAACTGGTAAACGTTATCAGGAAGAGAATTTAAAATCAAAGGATTGTCAACATTGGTGTAGAAAAATAACTGATTCCAAGATAAGGACAGATCTTCTGTAATTTTAGTTTTGTAATTTACATCAAAGTTAAAACCGTAGCTTTTTTCAAGTTTATTGAAATCACTGCTAATTGGCAGTACATTGCGATACTGTATGCGTTCGCTTTCTTCTGTAAAAATAGTTGGTGTTTTATAACCCAAACCTCCGCCAATTCTAGATGTAAATTTAGAATTAATTTTAAACAAAGCAGAAACTCTTGGAAGCAGCGAAAAACCATAATCAATAACATAATCTCCTCTAAGGCCTGTTTCTATTTCCAGCCATTCTTTTGCTTTAACCGTATTTTGAAGGAAAGCTCCATAAGTAATCTGGTTATAATTCCTTAACGGAAAAGAGGTCTGGCTGTTTTCAGTAAAACTGTCTGTATATAAGTTTCCACCAGCAACCCATTCTGCAATTTCACCGTTTTTAGAATAGCTTATTTCAGAAAAAGTACTGTTCTGCAAACCGTCAAAAACATAATCAGGAATTGTGATAACACGACTGAAATTATTAAAACTGTTTTTAATGGTTAAAGATTCTCTCTCATTAAATTTATGAGTCAAGGCAAATTGAGTGCTTATTCTCTGGGTTTTATTTTTTTCGAAGTAACTGCCAGGATATTTATTTTCATCTTTAATATAATCAATATTTCCGCCTATACGATTTTCAAAAACCGTATTTACTCCAAAATTAAGTTTTGTGTTTTCATTAAAATTGACAAATAGTTTTGGATTAAAATTAAAGCGTTCAAATTTCGGAATAGCGGTTAATTGTATATCTGCTGGATCATAAGGTGCATTTCGGTCGTGAGAAGCAAAAACAGTCAATCCGATTTTGTTAAACTGCTGCGAATAAAATCCATTAATATCCAAACCAAGGGCAGAAGTTCCATTGATCAGAAATCTTAATTCTCTTTCTTCGGTTGGAGTTTTAGAAACAAGATTCACTAATCCTGCGATTGCTCCTCCACCGTAAAGGGTAGAGGCAGAACCTTTGATTATTTCAACCTGCTTTAGGTCTAATGGAGGTGTCTGCAATAATCCCAGTCCGCTTGACGCACCTGCATAAATGGGAAAACCATCTTTTAAGATTTGCGTATATCGACCGTCTAATCCCTGAATTCTAATAGAAGAATTTCCGGAAGTTGCTGAAGTCTGCTGAGTCTGGATTCCGGTACTTTCGTTAAGCATCATACGAATGTCTCCTGGTTTCATATTGGCTTTTTCTTCCAGTTCTTCGCCAGCAATAAATTCTACTCTGGTCGGAATATTACTAATTGTTCTGGTTCCTCTGGTTGAAGTAACGACTATTTCTTCCATTTCTTCAGCGTCTTCTTCTTTACTCTGCAATGCAATTTCTATAAAATTAGAGCTAGATGGCACTTTAAAAACAGTTTTGCTTGGAGCGTAGCCTTCTATTGAGCTCGACAAGGTATAATTTCCATCTTTTAGATTTTCGATAGTGATATTTCCGTCATTATCTGATTTGAAAACAGAATTTGTTTCTTCAATTTTTGCAGATGCACCTTTTATAGGTTCACTAGTTGCAGTATTCTTTATATGGAATTTGATAGTATTCTGTGCTCGTGCAGTGCCAATAAATGCTATTGCCACAATCAATAAAATATATTTAAACATTTATGATTTCTTAATATTAATAATAAACAATTAAACCCGCATAATGAGATTAGTGCAGGGGATAAACTTTTTACATTAAGAAATTTTAGGAGGCTGCCAGATTTTGCAGATAAAAGAAGAATCTACAAATTTGTTGTAGGATGGCGTCTGCGAAACTTCGATAAGCGTAAATTCTAATTTTTTATTGATAATTACAGAATTAAAATTTATGGTAAAACCAATGCAAGTTCCACAAGAATAAAATGGCGAACATTTTCCGTTGCATTCATTACCGCAATCATGTGATTCATCCTTGCAGTTTTTTTCGCAGTTTTTCTCGACACCACATTCTGTGTGTTTAGAAAACGCAGAGCATGGCACTGTTGAAAGAAGCAGTACAATTAACGATAATATTGTTACCAATGTTTTCACGGTGCGAATTTAGAAATATTTTAGTTAATAGAATATTGAAAGTTAAGATAGTTTTTTGTTAATATAAACATAAAAAATCTTTGAAAGTCCCAATACATAGGTAATACCAATGGTTTGAATTCTGAGTAGTTACCTCAACAGGATTTATAAACCGTTCATATTTATAGGTAAAAGAGGGTTAAATGATGTATGATTGACATAAAAAAAACGCTAAAACTAATGTTTTAACGTTTCTTTAAGAGTGACGGGGACAGGACAAATTACAACATCATTTTTGGATGATTTGAAGAAATTGGCGTACTACATGTAGGGTCTGTCTTTCATTGGCTTTGTAAATTTGGTTTAGATGTCCTGTTGGGGATTGATATAAAAATTATAAGAACTAAATTGTTTTATGGCAGTAAACTAAATATACAATTCTAAAATATTTTATGATTTACCAATCATTGCAGTCAGAAGAAGTGTCCCTTGTGTACTTTTTGACATATTATTCATGAATTATTATCTGTTTTCTCAATTAGTCCGCTCATAGCCAGAAAATGAATTTGTGCAAGTGCCACTTGCACAAATTACCTCTAATCATCATATTAGTTTACTCACTAAAGCATTATTTTAAAGAAAGAAAATTAAAAGCAAGAATGATTCAAAGTTATCGTAATTTAGTAGAAGTAGTAAAAAAAGTGGCGCCAATTGTCTTCCATTGGCGCCATATGCCTTTGTGAAAGGCGCAGGACAAATTTCGACATCATTTTTAGATGATTTGAAGATTTTGCCTTGCTATATGTGGTGTCTGTCTTCCATTGGCATTGTATTTTTAGTTAGATCTCCTCTTAGGGACTGATGCAAAAATCTACATGATTTCATAGATAATCTCTAATGAAATTTTTTCCGATAATTATTATTTAAATTATTAATGTTCAATATTTATGGTGAAAAATATCAAGTATAATTATGAATTGAAATGAACGGTTAAAATTGTCTTCAATTAGTCTCATTTGGCAATATTGACTTCTAGATATAAAGCCAAATAAATTTTTCGGCACTTAATTGAATTGGCTGCTTTTGAACTTATTTTCTGAGATAATTATTGTGAACGTTTAATTAAGCTAAAAAAAAATCCTATACCAACTCATTTAATTTCCAAGACTGATCATAGAGAGTTTTGTTGGTCGTAAATATGATTTATAATCTTGCAGTTTGAAATTTTGAAAATTTGTATCATGGCATGTTAAAATCATATCTCGATTTTTTACCTCATTTAATTTTGTAGTTTGTTTCTTATAAATGAATATTTGATATAGCAAATGTTGTTTCAAATTATGATTTGAAACAACATTTTTCTTTTTTTTTGGATAATTTAAAGTTTAGAATCCGAACTTTAGTTTGTAAGAAAAGTAAAACCCTTTTAAACTTTAAAATTATGAAAAAATTAATTGCACAATGGCTTCCAATGAGTGTATTACTGGCGATGATGCCCTTCGGTCTAATTGCTCAGAATGGTTCAGATAAAAATAAAAAGGAAGCAAGTTCGTTTACCAAAAAAAAGCAGGAAGATCTTCTCTCTTATCTTCCCTTTAGTGACAATACATCATATGAAGATGCGAGAAAAGGATTTATTGCAACGCTGCCGGCGGGTGAAATTAAAGATGAAAAAGGAAATGTTGTATACAGCATGAAGCAGTATGATTTTATCAAGGGAAAAGCTCCTGCAACTACTAATCCCAGTTTATGGAGACAGAGTGAAATAAACAGCATACACGGTCTTTTTAAAGTTACAGACGGAATATATCAGATTCGTGGTTTTGATCTGGCCAATATGACACTAATCGAAGGTAAGACCGGCTGGATTATAATAGATCCGCTGTTATCGCCGCCTACAGCTAAAGCAGGGCTTGATCTCGCAAATGAGAAACTTGGGAAAAGAAAGGTGTCGGCGGTGATTCATACTCACAGCCATATTGATCATTTTGGTGGTATCCGAGGCGTTGTGGATGAAGCTGATGTGAAAAGTGGAAAAGTGCCCATATATGTGCCGGAAGGATATTTTGATGAAGCAATCAGCGAGAATGTAATGGGAGGAAACACCATGGGAAGAAGAGCTTCATATATGTATGGAAACTTATTGCCGAAAGACGCAAAAGGAACTTTGGGAACAGGACTGGGACAAACCACTTCAACCGGGTTGGCTGGAATTTTAGAAGGCACTGAAATAATTAAGAAATTGGATGGAGAGAAAAAAATAATAGACGGAATAACGGTTGAATTCATTTATACCCCTGAATCTGAAGCACCAGCTGAAATGATGTTTTACTTTCCAGAATTTAAATCTTTCTGCCAAGCGGAAGATATCAGCCACACTCTTCACAATTTATATACCTTGAGAGGCGCAAAGGTAAGAAATGGACAGAAATGGAGCGAGTATATCGATCTGTCTTTACAGAAATGGGGAAAAGATGTCCAGTCAACCTTTGGATCACATCACTGGCCTACATGGGGAAATGAAACTATTAACAAATATTGGAAAAGCCAGAGAGACCTATACAGATTTATCCATGACCAGACTTTAAGATTGGCAAATGAAGGTTATACTCCAGTAGAAATAGCCAATATGCTAAAACTTCCTGAAAGCTTGGATAAACAGTTCTACAACAGAGGATATTATGGGTCTGTCAGCCATAACATAAAGGCGCAGTACGACCTATATTTCGGATGGTTTGACGGCAATCCTGCCAATCTAGACAAGCTGCCGCCTGCGGAGGAGGGCAAAAAATATGTCGAGTTCATGGGAGGGGCGGCATCAGTTTTAACAAAAGCCAAACAGACATTTGATAAAGGCGAGTACCGATGGACAGCGACCGTATTGAGCAATCTTGTATTTGCAGATCCTAAGAACCAGAGTGCAAGAAATCTGCTTGCAGACACTTACGAGCAGCTGGGATATCAGGCTGAGTCGGGGCCATGGAGAAATTTTTATCTTTCAGGGGCAAAAGAGCTGCGAGACGGGGTTAAAGTGCTTCCATCGCCAAATACGGCTGGTCCAGACATGGTTCGCGGAATGTCTACAAGCTTGTTTTTTAATTTCCTTGCAATGAAGTTTAAAGGTACAGATCCAGATGCCGCGGCAATGAAGTACAATTTCAATATCACGATGCCAGATGTTAATGAAAAAGTCGCACTCCTTATAGAAAATGGCGCTGTTAATCCGCGCATAGGAAGCAATGTTTCTGAGGATGTTACCGCAAGCCTGACAATTAACAGAAAGGATCTGGACCGCATTAGTCTTGGCGAGACTTCTTTTAAAGATCTTGTTGATAACGGGACTATTAAAATTTCAGGAGATAAAAACGCATTTACAAGCTTTTTAAGTAAAATAGATACTTTTAATTTCTGGTTTAATATAGTTGAACCTTAATACTAAAAAGCAATGGCTGAGAATCAGGGTATCGGTTGAAGTGAATGAACATTTGGAAATCGAAAGAGAGCATTTCAATGAGATATCCTGATTTTTTTTGTTTCAGTACGGCTTTAATGGATTGAAAATAAATAGTTTGTAAATAGCAGTTTGAAAGATTATTTTAAACATTATTCTATGCAATTAAATCGCACATTGACAAAAAGATCTATTAGAGTGTAGCTTCACCATTAATTTACCTATGAGATTTGCCGATTTTAATTTTCGCCATTACAAATAACGAGAATTTTGTAATAGAATACTTTTAGCTTTTCAATAGCTTGATAATTAATTTAAATGCTTATGCGCTTTAAATTTAAATATGTTTTAACTGTATTATTACTTGTGAATGTGCATTCAAGTTGGGGGCAGAAAGAAGTACTGAATCAATTCTGGAACGAATATGCCTTTACGCATAACATTAGTGAAAACTGGGTAGCAGAAGTTGATGCTGGATTGACAAGTAGCGGAGTGCCAGATGAAAACAATATTTTTTACGGTTTAACACAATTCAGCGCTCGAGCATGGATACATTATTATCCGGGCGACCGTTGGAAGCTTTCTTTTTTTTATGCTTACTATTACAATAAGAATGTGCCGGAACTTAATCAAAATCAAGCGCCCGAATATCGGTTTGCTTTGCAGGCAACTTATAATCTAGCTAGGCATGGAAGAATAAATATTAACCTTAGAGCAAGATTTGAGGATCGAAATATTGAGAACGAAGCAGGGATTTTCGAAGCTGTTGAGCGTTTTAGATTTCAAGGCAGAGCGGTATACCCCATAAACCGACCAAAAATAAAAGAAAAGACGGTATATGGATTTTTATCTGATGAAGTGTACTTTAAAACTAAAAGTGAAATAAGCGGCAGTGAGTTTTTTGACAGAAACCGCGCCACGATAGGGTTAGGTTACAAAGCATCAAAAAAATTTCAGATCGAAATTTCGTATGCAAATGAATATTTGCCTCGTATGGCGACAGATAAAGTTTATAATGCCCTTCAGCTAAATCTCACTTTTGAAAATATTTTTTCTGATATCTCAAAGACCGTTGTCCGCAAAGAGAAAGCAGTGGATGATGGAGCGCCAAGCGGTGGAGGTGGATAAAAGTATTAATTTAATGTATCTTATATCTATGAAGGACGCTCTTAGCAAAGACGTTATCATAGCAATTCAATGTTTATCTGCATCTAAAAGCATTGGCTAAGATTGGCAATATCTGAAATCTCTAACAGGGAATATTTTTGTCCCATTTTGTTGATAATGTATTGTGTAGGTGTGTTTTTTAAGGTTTTATTTAATAAATTTAATTAAATTTGAGTGTAACATTTAAAAAAGAAAAAACATGAGAAAAATTACGCTATCATTTTTTGCAGTATTATGTTTTGCAAGTGTATCTGCGCAGGCCAGAAAGGAATTGAATTTTGGTCTTGTGGGAATAAATTATGAAATACCGGTCCACAGGGACATAACCATTGCCCCGGGAGTGGGGACCACGCTGGATCTTGACTGGCTCAATGCCGGGGTAAAGGGAAATTATTATTTCGACCATGTATTTGGCATTACTGATGATGCCTGGGACGTATATGGCGGGGCCAATGTAGGCTATTCTTTTGATTTGAGGGATGACCATGGCAATAATGGCCATGACGGAAGCGATTTCAATGTAGGCCTGCAGATAGGCGGAAGATGGTTTTGGAACGAAAAATGGGGCGTTTATGTAGAAATAGGAGGCGGGAATGTTTCAGGATTTTCGCCTGGGATAGGACTGACGCTGAAACTGTAATGGCATAGTTTTCAGCATATATGGATTGCGCTGCTTGAACGCGATTTTAAGGTCTGTTTTTTTTGAACATAGAAATCGCAAAACAGATCAAAGCACGCCTTCGGACTGTTTTTAGGCCACAGGCTATTCCAATATCTTTTTCATTGCATGAGCTTTATGGATAATACTTGAAATAAGGGAAGATAAACGGCTTTGGCTTTCCTTCAGCTAATCATCTATCAATAAAAAAAAGTCCTATGAAGATAATCATTAAAGCATTTTTTGACGGCAGGTTTGTCACCAAGGAGGATGCCGCGACCAAATATTCCAAACACTTTCCCGATGCTTTGGAAGTTTCAAAAACGGTCAATGAGCTAAAACGCAGTAAAGTGAGCAATTGGGGATACATCGTCCTGATAAGCGAGCAGGGAATCTCAACAAGTCCGATCACAGTCGATGAGCTGAGCATAGAATATTAGCCAATGCTGGAAATATGGGAATTTCAAAAATCGTTATTTTTCGGGGCATCCGAAAAACATCTTTTTGATGCCGAAGCCGGTTTATCCAGAATTTTCAGAGCAAGGGAGAATTGAAGAAAAAGCATGCGCTTATGCGGAAATTATTGCCTGCCGTTTTTCATTTTTATTCAAAGCAGCAGGCAGATCGTCTTAATATGCCCAGTTATTGAGCATGAAATGGTGTGCTGTTTAAATAAAATCCGTACATTTAAAGGCAATTGGCCGCTCGAGGGATATAATCCAGGCGGTTTGTCGATTTACAGAGACTTATACTTTATATGGGCTTTTGCAGATTCATAGATTCTTGTTTTCTGCTGCCGCCGCAAAAAAAAAAGGGACATGTGCAAATTCCAAGACTGCCGGAAGCTTATTTTAATAGCTGATGATGATGAAGACGACAGAATGCTGTTCTTGGATGCTGTCGCGGAATTGGAGCTGTCGGCTGCCGTTGAGGCGGCGCGTGACGGGCAGGAACTGCTCAATGCACTTCATAAGACGCTGCAGCGTCTGCCGGATCTTATTTTCCTTGATATCAATATGCCGATCAAAAACGGATTTGACTGCCTTGCGGCAATCCGAAGCGGGGAAGACGCTCTGAAAGAAGTAAGGATCATCATGCTCTCCACCAGCAGAAGCCCCGATAATATCGAACTCTGCCATAAGCTCGGCGCTGATTTCTATGCCGTCAAGCCAAGCACTTTTCAGGGGCTGAAAGATCTGCTGCTGAAAATATTTGAAATGGACTGGGACGGCGGACAAAAAAACAGCGGAAAATTCCTGCTTGCCTAAGGGGATATCGAGCAGTCAAGCGCCGTTTGCAGGGATGCTGCCACGATTCTGCCAAGATTTTCGATAATGGAAATACCCGTCTGACACCTTTGGCATAAGACGGGCCTGTCCATAAACATAATCTTCCGCAATATGTTTATTTGTATGGTTTTTTTGGATCCAGAACTTTCAATCAGTAAAATGCAGAGTCCAGATTTTTATCAGAAATGACAAGCTGATTTTTACTGGATTCTTGATATCTTATGTGATCTTCAGAACTGGGCCGATGCAAAAATCGCTAAAAATCGCTAAAAGAATTTATTGAATTGCTTCTGATTCTTATATATTGCCCATCTGATGATCCGATTTTAAGGCTTGCCATTTTATAGCCTGCTCGGGTTTTGCTGTTTATATATAGGGCAGACTATAGGAATTGGGGCATGGGGAGCCCTGCTGGAACTTTATTTTTTTGCTTGGCGCAAGGGGGGCATATCTCCAAAGGGCCCTGGAGAGCGTCAGCCGTTTATTTTTTCCCTGTGGTAGCGCGAGAGCCATTTTTCCATTCTCTGGACCAGCTCGATTTGCTCAGGATCCCCTGCGGGGTCGCAGAGGCCTGTGAGGGTCCTGTGGTAAATGAATTTTTTATCCTCGAACAGGCAGGTGAACCTGGGGTGCTCGTTGTGGGATACCAGCCATTTATCGCCGTCTTGTTTTTTTATTTCAAACTTCTTCATTTTCATTATCTCTGTAACGGCTCCTCTAAAAGCCATGGATGTTTTCTGCAGTGGCGCTGATAGGGCGTTATGGAGTGCAAAAATAAAAAAAATATTGCTGATGGCCGATAGTTGATTGTGTCTGCTGTTGTTGTTGTTGTTGTTGTTGTTGTTGTTGTTGTTGTTGTTGTTGTTGTTGTTGTTTTCTTTAGATTGTATATGATAGTATTTTTTGGGAGCTTTTTCCCGCTATGCGCTTCAATCTTCTGCGCGGACCCCGCCGCAGAAGGATTTCCGCTTCTATCGGGGCTAGAGGCCCAGAAGGCTCTGTTTTGTATTTGGAGAATTTAGTTGGCAGTAAAGCATATCGATGAATTCAAATTTATGCAATATCATTAAGATATTCCATTTTTACAGCTGAAAATTCTTAATATTTGACCGCCTGAGATAGCCCTTGCGCTACTGAATTTTAGTGAGGCAGCTGTTTAAAAATTTAACAGAACATTTTCTTTTATGCTCGTGCAATTGAAAAATTAGCTAATTTTATAGGTAACATTAAATACAGTGCTGTATGGATATTGATTATCAGGACCCTAATGTTTTTCAGGTCGACTATATATACCGGATTCAGACCTTTGAAAAGTACCTCCAAAGTGAGGCGTCTTCATCGCAGCATTATGCGAAATATAAAGCCGGTCTGATACCTGATATTTTTTACCGACATAACGTGCCGGGAGTTCTGGGGCTGTTCGAAAAGGAATATCTGGAGATAAGATCCGGAATTGAAAGGTATGAAATGGATAACCATAATGATTTTCCCATGCTCAAATCGTTTGTAAACACGGAACGCGAACTGCGAAAGATATTGGATCCCGGCCAGCTTAAAGATTATAAGGCCTTATTGGAATTGTCGTTTGAGAATCAGAAGCTGGATGCAAAAGCCGCGGCAGTGAGCCGTTTTTTCCTTTCCGGGCCGATACTGGAGAGCTATATATTTCAGGCTGAAAAGATATTCGGAGAAGGAATTCTTGACTGATTTTGGCATTTTTAAACAGATTTCCAAAATAAATGGCCCGCCGGCCTTTTAATCTCCTAATTTTCGATTTATGGAACTGCATTTTGAAGATTTTGCCCTGACCATAAGGGCCGGCGATCTGGAGGTGCCGTACGGTCTAAGGGACGAGGCTTTGTTTTTATCGGTCCGCAGCCATTTAACAGAATTGCTGGTCGGCAGCACTGAAATTTTCTGCTTTGGACCGGCGCCCGACAATACAGCTGACGGACAGGACGAGCTTCTGGAAAACGGCGTGTTTTACCGCATCATCGCCTATGAAAAGAATTTGGGGATCGATAGGGCAAGTTCTGCCGAAGAAATTCTGAAAGCTTACTTGTATCTGGTTGAAAATTTCGAGCCCAGATGGACTGCAGTGTTCACCGAGCAGGGAGCGGCCAAAAAAGAAGTGACAATTGAACTGCTGTATCAGCAGGTATTCTGAAAGAGCAGATTGATTTGAATTTTCTCCTGGTCAAAGCAATGCAAGTTATAGATTTAGTTTGGAAAACAGGTTCGTTATGGATTTAAATGAAGGTATTGAAAGATTTCTGCGGGCACAGCAAAATGTGTACCTTCAGGCACTGGATGAAATTAAAAGCGGAAAAAAGCAGAGCCATTGGATGTGGTTTGTATTTCCTCAGATCAGAGGCTTGGGATTTACACAATACAATGTGTATTTTGGATTAAAAAACCTTGATGAAGCAGGGCAGTACCTTAATGATCCGGTACTTGGAAAACGCCTGATCGAAATTTCAGAAGCGCTTCTGGCCCAAGATGGCAAAACGGCACTGGAAATTTTTGGAAAGCCTGACCAGCGCAAGCTCAGGTCCTGCATGACGCTGTTCAGCAGGATTCCCAACGCAGATCCAGTTTTTCTAAAAATATTGGAAAAATATTATCACGGCCAGATGGATGATAAAACCATAGCAATATTAGAGCCGCAAAATCAGCAGCGGTAATTTTAATGCGTTTGCTTACTCTCGGCTGATGGCAGCTGCGGGCTGTCAGATCTCAAAGGTCAACGTATATTATCCTTACGTTCTCCCGATGCTCATCGATCAGCCTGTCTATTTCATCCCTGAGCTCCATGTACTTCTTTGTGGATTCTTCATTTTCCTCTTTCCTTTCGATTTCAAGCCTTTCGCTTCTCTTTCCGGGAGTTTCCTGAACCGTTGCAGTGTGCACAAAATCTGCCTGCTGATCGGCTGCTGCCGTATTTTCCAGCGCATCTTTCTGCTGCAGCACAACAGTGGCTTTTGCATTTCTGCGGCACAGCAGAATATAATCTTTCAACAGGGCGATGCACCTGTGGACGTGCTCGCCAAAACCTGAGTCTTCGTCCAGGAGTTCATGCGGATAGGTGTAATTGATGATCTCCATTCTGGAGTGCAGGTCAATTTTGAAGTAATCTATAAATTCCCCATTTGTAACTCCGTTAAACTTATCCATTTCCATAACGTTGTTTTTTTAGATTTGAAAACCGACCAGGTTTCCCTGATAGGGAAAAGCGAAATCCTCAATTTTAGCCGACTGGTCCAGCCATGCGGATTCGTCCTGGCGTTTGAGCATAATGGGCATCCTGAGTTTATGGTTATGGATATACTGCATCAGATCATTGGCTTTTGTGGTCACCATGGTATAGGTGTTTTTTACCTCATCTGTAAGGGGATCGGTCCAGGTAGAATACAGGCCTGCAAAAGTGAATATCTCATCGTCCTGCGAATTTATCTGGTATTTGTCCTTGCTTTTTCCCTTCACATCGTTCCAGTGCCATTCGTAATAAGCCGAAGCGATTATAAGGCAGCGGTTATGGGTTATGTTTTTGAATGAGGCTTTCTGGTCAATGGACTCAATCCTTGCATTGAGCGTATTTTTCCTGAACTCGATATCCTTTGCCCATGACGGAAGAAGCCCCCAGGTGTAATCGGTTGTGATCAGGTTCGGGGACGAGTTAAGGATAATGGGAATGTTCGGATGCGAGAATCCGTTTATAAAATCAGACTGCAGATAGGTTTCCTCGTTGTCGAGCTCGGCATTAAATCGTCTTTTAAGATCCTCTATCGAGGCATTCTGCTGGGTATAATAACACATAATTTTCCGTTTTAAGGCTGTTTTAAAATGTCTTATCCTGACACAAATATGCCCTTCGCAGGGCTTTCGTCTTTTTAATTTCGCTTAAGTTTGACAAAACGATCTTATGGAATCTTGCACAATAGACATCAAGCGTATTGAAAGGCTAATAAATGAAAATAGGCAGCGAAAGCAAAAGCTTTGGAAAAGAAACAGCAGAAAACTGATGAATGGCATGCTTGTTTTCCTCTTTCTATTTTTGCTTCTCTATCAAAATTAATTCATTCATAGGACATTGCATAAATAAATATTCAAAATTTCATCCTGTGGCGCGGCAGATTGATTTCATGCTCCTGCGGATAAGGCTGGCGATGGGTGCTGCTGACATCCTGCTTGATATTGTGCTGTGTGGTATACCTTTTATCAGAGTCCGAATATCTGGGATCAGGGATAAATGGCATTTTCGCCATTCTGGATATGGTGATCGTCGGGAAATGATAGTCAATTTCCACGGTTCCCAAAAGCAGATAGCAGCCTCCTCCCTGAAATGGATTATTTGCCAGACTGTCCGGAAAATGCGCCGTATCAAAATAGGCTCCCTCATGATCGATCCATGTGCCGAAATACATATTGCCCCTTTTGGTGGGCACCTGTTTGGTTGAGATCAGATAGGCCAGCATGCGCACCTGCTTTTTATGGTATTTCAGAAGGTCTCGCACCATCACGTCCCCGCGGTGTCTGGTCTGCAGCAGATCAAAAACGGTGCAGGAAACCGGAAAATTCAGAAGCTCTATCTCATCAAAGGCATCCTCAAATACCGAGCGCTCCAGAACAGGCAGCTTGAATTCTTTGGCGGGCTCCCTAATCAGCATAAGCCCGCGGTTCTCGGGCTTGAAGTTGTTCATTAGAAGGCTTACCTGCACCAGCAGCTGGTTTTTTGTTTTTCCCGTAAAGCGGAATGCGCCTATGAAAATGAGCACCTTTACATTCTCAATGCCCATCGGCACCCTGTTTATGAAATCTTCCAGCGATTTATAGATGCCGTTTCTCTCGCGTTCATAGGCGATGAACTGAGAGAGTTTGGAATCCAGACCCTGCAGGTGCATAAAACCCAGATAAATATCGCTGCCGTACAGAGATGTCTCATATCCGCTTTTGTTCACGCACGGGGTATGGATTACAGCGCCGGCCATCCGCGCTTCGTGCACATAGATTTCAGTTCTGTAAAAACCTCCCTGATTATTGATTACGGCAACCATAAATTCAACAGGGTAGTGCACCTTTAAATAAAGGCTCTGATAGCTTTCTACGGCATAGGAGGCAGAGTGCGCCTTGCAGAACGAATAGCCTGCAAAGGATTCTATCTGGCGGTAGATTTCCTGGCTCAGTGCTTCGGGATGCCCTTTTGCGGCAGCTGCAATAAAGAAATCATCCTTTACTTTCTCAAGTGCCGCTTTGGAGCGTCCCTTGCCTGACATGGCACGCCTTAAAATATCTCCGTCGGCGGCCGAGAGCCCGCCGTAATGCAGGGCAATTTTGATAACGTCTTCCTGATACACCATAATGCCGTAGGTTTCTCCGAGCTCGCGCTCGAAAACCGGATGGAAGTATTCAAATTTTGACGGGTTGTTATGGCGAAAGATATATTCCTTCATCATTCCCGACTGCGCCACGCCGGGACGTATAATGGATGATGCCGCCACAAGGGTTTTATAATTATCGCATTTCAGACGGCGCAAAAGTCCCCGCATCGCGGGGCTTTCGATGTAAAAGCAGCCGATGGTTCTCCCTTGGGCAAGATACACGTTTGCGGAGGGTTCGTTTTTTGAGATTCCCGTATCGCGGATATTGATGCGGATTCCTCTGTTCTGCTCAATTATTTTCACGGTGTCATCAATATGCCCGATGCCTCTCTGGCTGAGGATGTCAAACTTGTCAAAACCGATATCCTCTGCCGTATGCATATCAAAGAGCACGATTGGAAAACCTTTTGGGGGCATTTCCAGCGGCGTGTAATTGGTCAGCGGTTCTTCCGATATCAGAATCCCGCAGGAATGCATGCTGCGCATATTTGGATATTTCTCGAGCATCATACCATACTGCTGCACCAGTTTTACTATGGAATTGGTCTGGTGGAGCTTCATGGGATTTTTTGCCAACATATCCAGCTCATCTTTGGGAAGTCCGAATACTTTGCCCACCTCGCGGAAAATAGAGCGGTATTTGAATTCCACATTGGTGCCGCAGAAAGCCACATTCTCGTAGCCATAGCGGTCGAAGATGTATTTCAATATCACATCACGCTCTTTCCACGACCAGTCGATATCAAAATCGGGAGGGCTCTTGCGGTTTTCATTCAGAAACCGCTCGAAATAAAGGTCAAGCTCCAAGGGGCAGATGTCGGTTATTCCAAGACAGTACGCTATAATGCTGTTGGCGCCCGAACCCCTTCCGATATGAAGAAAACCACGGCTATTGCTGTAGCGTATGATGTCCCAGGTGATCAGGAAATAGCCGCTGAATTCAAGATGATTGATGACTTTGAGCTCTTTTTCCACACGCGCTTTTGCTTCGGCGTTATGTCTTCCGTAACGCCATATAAGGCCTTCTTCGGCCAGGGTGGTCAGAAGGGCAATGTCTCCCGCTTTATTTTTGGTATAATGCTTTTTGTTTTTCGGAGTTTCAAAATCATACTGAAAATTACAGTGCTCGATGATGTATCGGGTATTCTGGATAATCTCGGGATAATCGTTATATAGGGCGATAAGTTCCGCTTCGGGAATCATCACATCGGATTTTCTGCAGCAGTCCTCAGCTGTGAGTTTGGACAGCAGTTCATTGAGGTCAACCGCGCGCAAGATCCGGTGCAGGTTGTATTCCCTTTTAGTTCTGAATACCACAGGCTGCAGGATAACCATCTTGGAAATCTTCCTTTTAAGTTCAGCTGTAAAAAGCCTTGTGAGCTCCTCGGGCCGGATGCCGATAAATTCGTTCTCGCCGAGCTCAGCCGGCGCATTTTCCATACCATAGATAAAATATACGGATTCCAAAGCAGGAGCTTTTTCAGGCAGGGGAGCGCCGCTGAAATTGTGATCGGTCAGAAAGCGGTTCATCCGGGCAAGTCCTGCCGCATTTTTGGCAAGCCCGATATATCTAAATTTATGCCTGCAGCGGAATTCTATCCCGACAAGCGGTTTTATGCCTAAGGCTTCACAGCCTTTTATAAAATCATAAATCCCTGTTACTGTATTGATGTCGGTCAGAGCTGCTGCCGAGACACCGCAGTCCGCTGCCTGTCTGATCAGATCATCCAGCGGAATGGTGCCGTAGCGCAGGGAATGAAAAGAGTGGCAGTTGAGAAACATGATTTATTTTTTGCGTTTTAGAATTTCGTCTTTAGTATTGGGCTTGAAAGAGGCGCCGGCGCATCGCATCACCGCATCAAAGCCGTAACGGGTCTTCATTCTGTCCATAGCTTGATACAGGGCAAGCATTTCCTCGGTGTCATTGAAAAGGTCGATCTGATAGGTTCCCCTGACAAGGCCGCTGAAGCGCACCCCGATAAGGCGCAGGCGCATGCGACGCTGGTAGAGCCTGGTAAAGAGATCCGTGACGGTCTGGGTCAGGATATGATCGGCCGAGGTGTACTGGACTCTTGACTGTTTGGTTTCGGTATCAAAATTGGCGTACCTGATCTTCACGGTCACCGTTGAGGCGAGCCACTGCTCGGCGCGCAGCTGATAGGCCAGCTTCTCCACCATGCCCTGCAGGATGCGGTTTAGTTTCAGCACATCAATGGTGTCCTGTGAAAAGGTATGCTCGGTTGAAATTGATTTTCTTTCCGTGTAGGGCTCTACAGGGGTGTTGTCAATCCCGTTGGCTTTTTTCCAGAGCTCTGTGCCGTTTTTGCCGATCATCTGCTGCAGGGATTCGGCAGGCATCTCAGAGAGCGTCTGGATAGTGCGGATGCCGATCCGCGAAAGCAGCTCAAAGGTCTTCTGGCCGACCATCGGGATTTTTCTAATCGAGAGCGGATTGAGAAAAGACTGAACCATGTGCCCCGGGATCTCAAGGTTCTGCTTCTGCTTGCCCTCGCCGGTGCCGATCTTCGAAACGGTTTTATTCACCGACAGGGCAAAGGTGAGGGGAAGCCCCGTTTCCTTTGTGATGCGATGCGCCAGTTCATCGGTCCATTTGTAGCTGCCGTAGAAACGGTCCATGCCGGTAATATCCAGATAGAACTCATCAATGGAGGCCTTTTCCACCACAGGGGCTTTTTCCTGGATTATTTCGGTAATATTATGGGAGAGTCTCGAATACAGCTCCATGTCGCCTTTCATGATTTTTGCCTGGGGACAGAGCTTCATGGCCATGTGGATCGGCATGGCCGAGCGCACGCCGAATTTTCGGGCCTCGTAGGAGCACGATGCCACAACGCCCCGGTCACCGCCGCCGATAATCAGCGGGATTCCGTTAAGCTGCGAATTAGTCAGTCTTTCACACGATACGAAAAACGTGTTCATGTCAATATGTACAATGGCCCGGTCCATGATCTGTTCATTTTTATACAGATCAAAATTAGTACAGATTAGAACAATTTTAAAGTTTTGTGTGTTACAAATAGCAACAAAATTTAAAAAGCCTTGTTTTTCAGCAGGTCCGAAGCAGAGAAAAAAACGTGCAGAAAAGCTTTATTCAGAATTTACATCATATGGATTTCTGGCTGCAGACACCTGCTGATCCTCTTAAAGGGATTAAACCGATCCTGCGGACTGGCAGCTCAATTTTATGCTGTCAATTCCGGCACATTCCGGATCCTTAAAGATTTTCTGAACGGTGTAATGGAAGTTGGCCTAAAGATCTCTGGAAGAAATAAAGCAGATTCCCTTGTTTTCTGAGACAGCGCTTCTCCTAAAAAAAAGCCCTGCGATTCAAATTGCAGGGCTTTTATATTTTAAAATCATCGAGGTTTTATCGGTGCGTATCCTATACAGCGGTTTCTTCGTCTGAAACTGCCTGATTCGATGAGTCCTGCGGTATATCCTGCGAAGCCGTATCTGGGGCTGGAGCCTGCGCTGCGGGAGTTTTTTTCATCAGGATGTAAAAATCCCTCAGGTGCCAGAAGGCGGGGCATCTCTCCACAGGGCCGCTGAAGTTTCTGATGGTCAAATAGCAGCTCCTTAGGAATATCTGCGTATCGGTGATATTGGCCCACTCGGTGAGCCTTACTTCTTTAGGCGGGGGATTATGCTCAAAATAGCGTTTTATCTCTTCAGGATTCATGGGGCAAAATTAGGCAAAAAAACCTGTCCTGTCAAGGGATTCGGGGGAACGTCTCGGGATTTTTTGAGTTGTTTCTGCGCATTTTTTTTAAGGGAGCTCATGCTCACTGGATTGCCTATCTGTTTATTGGAGTTTTTATTTGGTATTAGTTTTTAGGGCTGGTTTTTTGAGAGCTTTTTCCCGCTATTCGCTGCAATCTTCTGCGCCGAACACCGGCGCAGAAAGATTTCCGCTGCTATCGGGGCTAGGGTTTAACTTACATATTTTTTAACAGAAGCTCGGGTAGAAATTGTCATTACCCTGCATATCAATAACAAAACTGTCATGAATATGTCAGAGATGTCAGGAAATTATCTGAAAAATATTTTCGAAATCAATATATTTCTATTAAAACTGATATTTATGGGACGTTATACTGATGCAGGGAATCTATGGCATAGATTTTGCGTTAGATAAGTGCCTTCGGAAGAGTCCGAAGGGTTGAATGTTTAAGTTGACTATTCTGCCTATCGCGACAGGCAGAATGTGATTCATGACATATACTGCAATTTCTGTACCAAAGGGAAAGAAATACTCCGCTAAGATACGAAATATCAGATATACTGTCAAGACTAAAGTTGCTTTCATAACATTTCTATTGTTTGTAAGATTTCCCAGACTCCGTCTGGTATGTCCGAGCAGGTGTAAAACATTTCTGCAAGGTTTCAAGGCACACAAAAGCAGTTCAGTCAGACTGCCGGTAATCTTGGAAAGGTTGGAATTAAAAAAGCCAATCTGAAGTGCTGAGAACACAATTCTATCAGCCAATGTGAGGATTAAGGCATGAATGGGTGTAAACCCCAAGGCGATGGAAATCGGTCGTCGGCCAAGCAATGTTTAACATTGTACATCAGCAGGTAAGGTTAATGACTGATACTGCTTTTCTGCTGGTGTCCCTATAAAAAAATAATGAATCAAGCACTACTTTTTAATGAGGATTTATGGGAGCGTTATGTGGCGAAGACTGCAGAAAGCCAGGAGAGTTTTGAGCTTAAAACTTATCCCCATTTAGATCCTTATTTTAATTTTTTTAAAAACAGCAGTGACATCAAAAAGCTTGTGTCAAATAGAGTGCTTATGGAAAAGCATTCTTTTCTTCCTTTTGTAAAAATACTTACTAAGACCCCGAGATTCAGATTTCAGGAAAACGAAAAAATGTATGGTCTGGAAACTAAAATAAGACCAATCGCTTTCGCTTCCCATTTCGACTCTTATATTTATGGTTTTTATTCTTTTGCTTTGACCGAAAAGTACCAAGAGTATATACACGAGAAAGGTTTTAGTGAATGCGTGTTGGCCTACAGATCTGATCTTGACGGGAAATGTAATATACAGTTTGCTAAAGAAGCATTTGAAGCTGTAAGGAAAAAAGCCTCGGCTAATGGACACTGCACTGCGATTGCACTTGATATTACCGGTTATTTTGATAATATTGACCATGCGATTTTAAAAAACAAATGGTGTAAAATATTAAACATTCAGGAGCTGACAAAGGATCAGTATAAAATTTTCAGATCCCTTACAAAATACAGCTATATCAGCCGAGACAGTATATTGAAGCATTTTAAAATAGATTTAAAAACAGCACCGCACTGGAACTCGCTTCTGGATCTGATACCTGACAATGCTGCCGGTCCAACGTTCAACAATAAGTTTGATCTGCTCAGAAAAAGAAATCTTCTGACGGTCAATCTTCCAAAGATTTCCCAGAGTGGTGAAAAAAGTTTCCGGGGAATACCGCAGGGCTCGCCTATGAGCGCACTGCTATCGAATATTTACCTTATTGATTTTGATGAAAAAATATTTAATCTCAGCATTGAGCTGGATTTTACATACAGGCGCTACTGCGATGATCTTCTGATAATCTGCGACTCTGAAAAAGCAGCGCATATCAATGAAATCCTTCTTAACGAAATAGCGGCGTATAAGCTGGTTATCCAAACAAAAAAAACTGAAATAATCCATTTCAGGCCTGCATTATCTGGAAAAATAAGAGGATTTAACCAGAAGAAAATTGAAAAATTTTCACCAGTTTTCACTTCGCAGAATGAGCAGCACTATTATAAGAATCTGCAGTACCTCGGTTTTGAGTTTAATGGTGTTTCAATTTATATCAGGCCAGGAAGCCTTTCACGCTATTTCAGGAAAATGAAAGGAAGGATTGTAAAGACTGTAATGATGGCGTACAGTGATAAATCAAAGAGGGATAAAATTTTAAAAAAGCAGATTTTTGAAAGATATTCACATTTAGGGAAAAGGAATTTCCTTTCTTATGCCGTAAAGGCCTCAAAAAAGCGTTATTATTCTAAATCAATGAAAGCCTATCGGGAAGGAATGGATTCCAAATCTATTAGAAAACAGCTCTCTGCGCATTTTGCAATTATGGAAAAAGAGATTTTAGTGAAATCTATCTCGCGACATGAATTTAAAGAATATATATATGCCAAAAAGAAAGAACAGGGACGTAGGGTGAGAAGAAAAAATTTGAAGTTTTAAATTTAATAAGTTTTCTGCTTAGAATTTAACTGCAATATTCTTTATTTAAGTACTTATATAATTAAATTCTTTTGTAATCTTTGAGCTATAGTAAATAGGTGAAACAGATCTTCCAACATGTAAAACTAATTTTCAATTATGGCTATCTCCAAAATCTTTTACAGCAGCCTTTATATGCTTTTAGTCATCATCTTCCTTTAATTCACTACAGATTACTCTGTTTGTATGACCTATAAAGATGCGGAATTTTCAAAGTACAGTTTGCTTTATCTCTATTAGAGAAGGCATATTTTTTTGGGAATGATAGATTGTCAATGAGTATTTTCGGCTGAACGAAAATACTATAAAAGACATTGGTTCTACTAAATTTGCAAATGGCTATAAACTTGTGTTGCCTAATGCCGCTTGTACTTTTTCTGTATAATTTTTAGAACGAAATGAGCAAATGAGCAAATTACATTTATGTTTAGTGTCAATATTTACTTCCAGCAATGTGTAATGAGATTCGTCTATAGCAACTTCAGTTTCTTCGCTTATTCGTTTAATATATTTTTTCCAACCATCATTTTTAAGAGGAATGGGAAACAATACAAACGATACAATTCCATTTTGACAATTTAATTTTTTAGCGTCATTTACTATTGATTTAATATTTTTAGAGATGCCTTTCCTGCTGCTTACTACACCAGGAATTTTCCAATTAGTATTGGAAGTTTTTAACTCTATTCTATATATGGCATCTTTAAAGGAAAAGGAAATATCGCATCGACATTGATTGTGCTCATTTTTGGTTTCAACTTCAACATTTTCCATTTTCAGGTCGGATTCTATTGAGAGTGCCAATTCAAATTTTAGCCAACCCTCGAATTTAGATTTTTTTCTTAAGAAAAACGGAAGAATATCATCTCTCTTTGTGAGGATATCCTGGATTGCGACATTGATTAAAGTTTCCATCATATGGAGTGGGTGTGTTAGGCAATTGCAGTTAACTTCTTGATCGTACAGCAGGTTTGGGGCAAAACTAAGGTTTGGTTTAGTACTTACGAAATCACACCAAATGCTAAACCAGCTTCCTAAATTAAGCCAGACGTCCAAAATGTGTTGTGGCTGTTTATTTGCGTTTTAATTTAAAGATCTTTAAATCACGATTATGACCCGTAAACTCGTAAAGGCTGTATATTTCTTTAATTTCTTCGAAATTGATATTTTGATTTTTTGCGATTTCATCAAACCAAAATTCAGAGCTGACTAATGCATCATCAAAATTTGTGTTTAGAAAATCGCATTTTTCAAACTTTGAATTAATTAAATTGGCACCTCCAAAGTTACAGTCCGTTAGATTGACTCTCACAAATGATGCCTCCTCTAAATTTGCAATATAAAAATTGCAACTGCTCATATTAGCAAACATAAAGAGAGAGTCAAAAAGATTTGTGCCGCAAAATTGCCATTTTTGCATTTCTTTATACTGAGAAAAGGATTTGTCGGTTGCAAGATAGCAATGTGACAAATCTAGTTCTTTTACTTTGAGATCGACTAGTCTTTTTATCAGGCCTCTTGTCCGATACATTGCTTCTTCAGTTTTCCAAAATTTATAATCGTTTAGTTCTTCCTGATAACGTTTTATTGTCTCTAAGCGGGAAGTTATCGATTCATAGATTGTTAGTAGAATTCCCAAAATGAGTAAGTCGAAAAGCAGCCCATGAAACTCAACTAAAATATCATGGATTTTAAAGTCCGGATCAAGTGCGTCAAAAATAATAATTAACGCTAAACAGAGAATTGTCAAAGAGACAAATAAATTTGTCTTTGATTCGAGAGACTTTTTAAATAGCTTTTTCATGATGTTGTTTTGCCTACAGGCTTTAGCTTCTTCGCTTTTGCGCTGTTTTTAAGACATAAGAATTTTAAATTATTACAATTATATCCAACCTAAATGTTTAGTGTTTATCCTGTCTGTCTCGATTACATCTATTCTTTCAATATCATTGTATTTCTTATGAGTGTTTACCTCTGCCAATGCTCTGTTTCTTGGTTTAAATCGAAGCCGGCAATGTATTATTATGTGGTAAAAGTACTTTTTTTAAAATAAAAACTCCAGTTCAGGTTGTAACCGCCTATTATGTCAAACAGCTGATAATGGCAAATCATTTTTTTCTATAAACTGCTATAACATCCGATTGTCTCTTATTTTTTAAATAATTTTTCTTGATTAAATCCCTTTGGACTGGATCAGTGATTCCATCTGCTTCTATATCCTTGTCAAGCCACTCTTCTGCTAAATCTCTCTCGCTTTGCGAATCGCTTTTATCAATATCCGCATAATATATTCTTTCAAACAGATGGCTTGGAAAAACTTTGTCTAAGTCTCTTATGGTAAAATAATGTTTGAAATAATCATTGTTATTTGAATTTGACGGATTGTTTGCATAGAATTTAACTGAATGTACGCCAACGTATATCAATGTTCCTTTTGTTGACTTGTTTGCTGTTATTTTACCAATCTCGACACATTTTTTAAGCGTGAAGAAGTGCAGTAAATTAGAGAAAATGATTAAGGAATATGTTAAGTCTGGCAGATCGTCTTTTGGGAAATTGAGATTTAAATAACTCCAGTTTTTCAGCGTAGCTGTTTTTTCGCTTTCAACTCTTTTTTTTAGGAAATCCAATTGTATCTGCTCGTTGTCGATTGCAATAATTTCCCGGTCAGTTGATAGGAAATCAAGAAGAAACGGCGACTGTCCGCATCCGATGTCTAAAATTGCCCCGTCTATCATTTCTCTCTCATATTGGCGGATAGGATTGTGCAGTTCCCGTAAAAGGTCATTATTGGTTTGTCTTTTATAAACCAATTCCCAATATAGTTTCATTGAATTGTCCATAGTTATATTTTTGGTTTTGTGTAGAATTGTCACTCACGTTCTCGCACTTGCAAATATTTTAGAATTGGAAGATGAAAGTTATGTTTTTATAGCTAATTTGCTGATCAACAATGTTTTATTTTCTCATGTTAAAATGTTTTTTCACTATGAAAAATTATAATTCGGCACAAATTCTAGAACAAAAGTCCGGGAAGGATTTGTGCTTATTTTACGGAAAACCTTATTCTTCAATATAATTTTCTCAAAAATATCAATTTTCTTATATAAAGGCTTAAGTATATATACGTGATTTCCGGTGCGAAATACTGAGTATTTTATTTTTATACTCAATTAATCTGATAATCATTCTTAGAATTCACCCTCGAAGCCGACCGCTATTCTTCCTGACTGCTCTTTATCCGCAGCATCCCGATTGCTTCCCATTTGCTTTTTATCAAAGTTCCCGTATGCTTCTGTTTTTTGTTTCAGGAGCAAAGGTAGTCCGTGCCCTTTTCCAAAAGCAAGGCCGGGCCTTTGGTCTGGCCTTGAAAATCTCCAGCCCTTCGGGTAGTATTTTCAAGGCAGAGCCCTGCTTTTGTGGGACACTCACCTTTTTATGCTCATGAAACAAAACACAGCATACTGCGGCTCTTTAGACGAATAAAAAAAAATGTCAGAAATAAGGATTGAAATATTGGAGACAGAAGTGGTAACAAAACAAGCGCCTGCTCTCATTGCCGAATAAAATTTCTGAAAAAAAATTAAGTGAAAAAAGTAAAAATAGGCGTGGGAAAGTTAAAAGCGAAAAGGAAATGCGGGGGCATTAAAAGAAAGCAAAATTTTGGGGCGGGGCAAAGCAGATTAAATGCAGGGGCGGGAAAAAAGCTAAAAAGAGGGACGGGCAAAACAGGGGACGGTTCAGAGAAGGTAAAAAAAGGGTATAGGCGGTGGGGTTTTGGATTTGGATGTGCGGAGCGCTGTTTTTCTTTAGGTCATTTTAGGCGAGGAAATTTTGAAGGGGGATTATAGCGTCGAAGGGATTGGATAGGGCATAAAATGCTCGGCAGAATATTACAGCATTATAAAAGTATAAAAGTATAAAAGTATAAAAGTATAAAAGTATAAAAGTATAAAAATGAATAAATAAATAAATAAATAAATAAATAAATAAATAAATAAATAAATAAATAAATAAATAAATAAATAAATAAATAA
>NZ_JBCPXY010000015.1:0-79236 GCF_039581425.1 Flavobacterium movens | reverse complement strand
GTTATTGCAGGTGTTACGCTATAAGTATCTCCTGTAAATAGCGCCGTAGTCGTTGTCTGATCCGCATACCATCTAAAAATTGGTGTTGTAATAGTTGTTGAAGCTGTGAGCGCAGTCGATGAACCCGCACAAATTACTGCATTTGAAGCCGTGATATCAGCATCCAAACCTAATCTATTCACAGTTACAACAACCGCTTTTCTAGTGTTGATCGCGTTTTCACAGACTCCGTCACCGCTTACGCTAACATAATACGTTGTCGTTGTTGCCGGAGTTACAGTATAAGTATCTGCTGTATTTAATACTGTGGTACTTGTCTGATCCGCATACCATCTGAAAACTGGATTTGTTATTCCAGTAGCTGAAGCTGCAAGCGAAGCTGATGAATCCGCGCAAATGACAGCATCGGAGGCTGTGATATCAGAATCCAAGCCTAATCTGTTGACATTTACTACAACCGCTTTTCTAGTGTTGATGGCATCATCGCAAATATTAGTTCCTCTCACACTAACATAATAGGTAGTCGTGGTTTGTGGCGAAGGATCATATACCGCTCCAACTGATAGCGGATCCGGAGAAGTTTGATCAGCATACCAAATAAATTCTGGATTGGCAATTGTTGATGAAGCAGTCAAAATTGCGATATCACCCAAACAAATGGTTTGATCAGCTGCATCTATATCTGCCGCCGTTGCCAAAGGATTCATAGTAACTGTTACAGGCTTTCTTGTATTTGGTGCATTTTCACAAACATTGTCTCCGCTAACACTTATATAATAAGTTGTATTTATTGTTGGAGATACCGTATAAGTGTTTCCAATATTTAATACTGTTGTTGTCGTTTGATCCGAATACCATCTAAAAATTGGAGAAGTGACTGTTGACGAAGCACTAAGAACTGAAGCTTCGCCTGGACATGTTGTAGTATCAGCGGTGGTGATATCGGTAGCAATTCCTAAAGGATCAACATTCACAACAACGACTTTTCGTGTATTAATAGCGTTCTCGCAGACTCCGTCACCGCTCACACTGACATAATACGTTGTCGTTGATGCTGGAGAAACGTTATAAGTATTTCCAGTACTCAAAACTGTAATACTTGTCTGGTCTGCATACCATCTAAAAACGGGCGTGGCAACATTGGTTGTTGAGGCAACAAGACTCACGGAAGATCCTGCGCAAATTGTTTCATCCGCAGCAGCGATATCTGAATCCAAAGCCAAAGTATTTACAGTCACGGTTACTGCTTTTCTTGTATTTACTGCATTTTCACAAACTCCGTCCCCGCTTACACTTACATAATATGTTGTAGTTACGGCTGGAGAAACAGTATAAGTATATCCAGTGAAGAGAACTGTAGCACTTGTTTGATCAGCATACCATCTAAAAACGGGCGTGGTCACGGTAGTTGATGAAACTGCCAGTGCTGTAGAAGAACCAGCACATATTGTTGCGTCGGTACTTACTATATCAGAATCAAGCCCTAAAGAATTTATTGTTACTGTAATGGGTTTTCTATTATTGATTTCATTCTCACAGACATCATTACCTTTTACACTTACATAATACGTTGTAGTTGAGATTGGAGAAACAGTATACGTTGTACCAGTATTAATTGCTGTCGTACTGGTTTGATCAGCATACCATGTAAAGGTAGGAATACCAATAGTCGATGTACTTACCGTTAGCGTAGCACTATCGCCGGGACAGACTGCACTGTCTGCACCCGTAATATCAGATGCTACAGCAGAGGCATTAACATCTACAGTAATCATTCTTGTTGTTGCAGCTGATGGACAGCCACTCAAGCCAGTTATCGTATAGGTAATTGTTGCAGTTCCCGGTCCAATACCAGTAATTACCCCATTTGCATCTACAGTGGCAATACCAGGAAAATCTGTACTCCAAAGTCCGCCCGGGTCGCCATCAGTAGAAAAAAGGGTTGTATCTCCAGGACATAAATTCTGTTTTCCTGATAAAGTCCCCGGATTAGCTTGAATAATATTTACAGAATAAACAGAAGGTATAACTGGACAACTTCCGGTTTGTATTATTGTATATTTTATATTTGTTGTACCGCGTGCAACGCCCGTTACTACACCACTTGCATCAACCGTCGCAATTGTTATATCTTCACTTTCCCATAATCCACCGGGAGTTCCAGTCGAAGTTAATGCAGAAGTACCGCTAACACAGATATCCTGATTTCCAGATATTATACCTGATTCTGCAGCATCTTCAACCGTAACTGATCTTATAGATGATACATCGGCACAACCTCCTGTTCCACTAACTGTATAAGTTATTGTTGTTGTACCTGCCAATAATCCTGTTACGATACCACTGCTGTCAACAGTTGCGATCGTTGTGTCGAGACTTGACCATGAGCCACCCGCATTACCATCAGAACTAAAAGTTGTTGTTGTTCCTTGGCAAATATTTTGCGTTCCCGATAAATTTCCAGCATTTGGAGGCGCTGTTATAGTCAAAGTTACCGCAGTCCTTACAGAAGTAGTACAAGTGCCATTATTTCCTTGCGCGTAATATGTGACAGTTCCAACAGTACTGAGTATTGGAGAAGCTACTATATTTCCACCAACCGCGGCATCATACCAAACTACAGATTGACCTGTAGGAACGCTCGCAGTTGCTGTTAGTGTCGTTGGAAAACATCCTTGAGCGGAAACCGTTGCATCAACTGGTACGCTTGCAGCCGTCAACGTAATGAGTGCATTATTTGAAATGTTCCCATCTGTATCTCTGCCATTATATGCCATTGGAGTTGGAGCAATTACACTACTGGATTGAGGTTCAAAGGTAACCTGACCAGCTGAATTAACTTTCCAAACTCCTTCCCCCAGAATAGTTATTGCAACAATATCCCCTTCTCCATCAGTAATAATATTTGTTCCCGTTCCCGGATTTACCAAACTTACTGTTGAGGGTACAATTGTATTTCCAGTAGTATCATTGGACAAAATGTTTATAGCACCTGAAGAGCTTCCAACATTAAAACAAGCCACATCTGGCGTAGCGGCTGGAAGTCCAATTGCGTAATCTTCGACTTCTCCATCCATGAATGCGCCGCCAGTATCCGAGGTGGTAATGGATTCTGTAGTTGTTCTTACTCTTAAATAAGTTCTGGCATGACCCGCTGTGTTAGTCAAAGTAACATTGTTCCAAGTAAGATTAACGCTTCCTGTCAATGTTCCTGCCGGCGTTGTTGCGCTAGTTCCTTCTGAAGGCTGAAATACGCCGTCATTATTCCAGTCAATCCACGCCACATAATTTGCGGGCAGTCCTGTATTATTGTGAAAAGTAGTAGCAACTGTATAACTGCTGATTAATTGTCCATTGTTTGTCAATGGTGGAATGGTCTGAATTCCATCATCATCAACAGAAGCGTCTGCCAATACAGATGGCGAACCATCTGGCTCTGTATAATTAGTGTCTCCTAAAATAAGTGTTCCAACAACGCCGTGAGAGGGTCCTCCGGAGGCTAATAATGTTTTATAACTATCTGGCGCATCTCCAAAATCTGAACTAATGGTTATTACTATCGGACTTAAACCTGATGCTTGAACATTGGCTTGACCAGTAACACTCCAAATTCCTGTCATCAAAAAGAAATCAGTTACTTTAGTACTCGTTGATGGTGGAGTAAATAAAACCTGATGGTTTAAATCATCAGGAGTACCAGATCCTCCACTAGTTGTTTGTCTTCTAATAGTCATATTATTAGGCAATGCAGCCGCGGCTGTGGCACCAATTGAATTGCTTACTAAAGTTCTCCAGCTATGACCTGCTGCAGAAGTATTGATTGTTTGATTTGTAAGCTGTGTTGTGGGTCCGCTGATGATATATGGAACATACGTATTGCCATCATAACCAAAAAAAGCAACCCATTCAGCGTTTCCATTTGGTGTTCCGTGAACACCATCGATGTCCAAAGCAAGAAAATTAATGCTGGAAATAGGTCGGCTGAAATAAATTCTAAAACCAATACTGTTTGTACAGTTATTTCCCATTCCGTTATCGGCATTCTGCGTATTCGCCATTTGAATTTTGGTGAAATTTGTTGGTGTTTTGTCTCCAACATAAGCCGGAAGCGTAATTCCAGTGAACAATCCTCCAATATCTGGTCCCGCGGTTCCTGAACCCGCAGCTCCTGTAGAATGTGTGGCGCTACCTGTAGTTATCATCTGCGCTTTTACAATAGTTCCATCAGGCATTCTTTTTCCATTTGGCATTGAGCTTAAAATATCAGCAATTGAAAAACTGTAATTCGTTTGAGCAGATACACTTGTTATTAAAAACACTGTAATAAATACTAATAAGATTTTAACTGTATTTTTCATTATCGATAAATTTTAGTGTGCTATATTTTTTTCTTTCAGATAAGTTGTAGCCAGAATTACAAAGCAGTAATTATAAATTCGCTTCGTCTATTGGCTTGATGTTCTTCTTCGGTACATTGAACCCCATCTGAACATTTATTGACAAGTTGTGTCTCTCCGTATCCTTTTCCAGTCAAGCGATCGGCTTTTACGCCATTTTTAATCAACCAATTAATTGTTGATTTTGCTCTTCGGTCAGATAAAGCGTCATTATATTGATGTGATGCTCTACTATCAGTATGCGAACGAATATCAAGTTTCATTTTAGGATACTCATTCAATACCGCTAATATTTTTTCTAAATCTATAGCCGCTTCTGTTCTAATATTGGATTTGTCCAAATCAAAGTAGATCATTTTTATACCAAAACAAACTCCTAGATCATCGCCAACAGTTACCTTGCAAATGCTTCTGTCTAAAGCGATTGGTAAGCTGGTTTTTCCGTTATTTTTGGGAATAGTTATGGCTACTTCTTTAGTTTCATATTCTGCTTTTTCAGCTCGGACCTGATACGATTTACCGCATTCTACAGAAAAAGAATAATTTCCAGAATCGTCTGAAATGGTAGTATTTTTAACAGCCATTTGATCGTCAAACAAAGTAACCTTAGTTTCTGGCAAAACTGCTCCTGTTTGAACATCGGTTATGACGCCATAAAGTTCCTGAATACAATTAAGTCTTCTAGTTTCTAAGAAACTATAGATGTCATCAGAACCATGACCCCCGTCTTTATTTGAACTAAAATATCCTTTTCGGGTCGTAGGGTCAATGATATAAGCAAAATCATCTTTGGGTGAATTAACATCTGAACCTATATTTTGAACATTGCTTATTTTGCCATTTGAATCAATATTAGCAACAAAAACATCCAAACCTCCTAAACCAGGATGTCCATCTGATGAAAAATAAATCTCATTTTCACTCGTTACATACGGGAATGTTTCTTTTCCTTCTGTGTTGATTGTATGACCAAGATTTTCTGGAGTACCATAGCCACCGTTCGAATTTATGCTGACTTTATACAAATCAGATTGTCCGATTGTACCTGGCATATCAGAAGCAAAATAAAGTGTTTTTTCATCGGGACTTAAGGCAGGATGCGCCACACTGTATGTATTGCTGTTAAAAGGAAGTTCAGTAATATTTGACCATTTATTATCTTTATCTAACGTGGCTTTATAGATTTTTATAAAGGTAGTCTTGTTCTCATCTTTTCCTTTTTTTCCGTTGAGGTAATTATTTCTAGTGAAATAAACCGTTTTTCCATCACGTGTAAAAACGGGAGAAGCTTCGTGAAATTTGGTATTAATCGCAGATTTAAACTTATTTACTTTTGTCGATTTTCCTGTTTCAGCGTCAAGATCTGCATTGTAGATATTCGTAAAATATTCGCCGGTCCACTTATGTTTTCGCTGTGTAAAATTTCCGGTATCTCTAGCAGAAGCAAAATAAAGTTTGTTATTGTAAACAAATGATCCGTAGTCTGAGTATTTGCTGTTTACCCCGGCATCTTCAATTTTATATCTTCCCGAATTTGATTTTATTACATCTAAATAATTGACATCGTCCTTATAAAGTTTGCCTCTGTTGTCATTTTTTGATTTAAGATAAAAATCATCCATAAGTTTATTTGCTTTGTCAACCTCGCCTATTGATTTTAGTGATTGTGCATATCTGTAGTAATACTCTGGTTCAACGGCTGTATTCATTGCAAACAACTCGCCATACCATTTTGCAGCGCCTGCGAAATCGGAATTAAAATAATAGGAGTTTCCAAGTTTTTTGAACATATCCTCAGACTTGTATCCTTTATTGGCTACTTTTTCGTATGTTTTTATGGCATCGACATAGGCGTAGTTATCGTATTTTTTATCTCCGGAATTTACTTTGGCTTGCTGCGCATAACTGCCAAAAGAAAAAGTACTTACAGCTGTAAGGAAAAGTAGTGTATAGTTTTTCATGATACTTTTTTTTAGAAGAAACGAGGAGTTGTGATTTTGCCATTGTTTATGAAGAATTCATAGCGCAGAAATATTTCGTGCGAGCCAGAATTATAGTTCCTTAATTTGGTGGTTTCTTGATCGTATCCATACCCAATATATAATCCATCTGTGATTTGAAATCCAGCCATGGCACTCACAGCGGCGTCCCAACGATAGGCAACTCCTAATGTCAGTTTTTCAAAGAATAAAAAGTTAGCGGATACATCAACCTGAAGCGGCGCTCCCTCTACCATTTTTGTCAACAATGCTGGTTTAAATTTTATTTCCTGAGAAAAATTGAAAACATAACCGCCCATCAAGTAGTAATTTATTTTGTCTTTATAAATTGCTACATCATTGTCGTCATATCTGTTGGTCTGAATAAAGTTGGGGACAGACAATCCAATATAAGCTCGATCTGAATGCCAATAAATTCCAGCTCCTATATTTGGAGATACATCGCTGTCTAAGTTTTGAAATTGAGGATCACCTTGATTTTCAGGATTTAGCTTACTTGCGTCAATATTAAAAACATCTACCGAGCCTTTAATCCCAAAAGAAAGTTTCCAAGTTTCGGAAGTCGGAATAGTATAAGATAAATCTACAGAAAACTCATTTTCATTTGTAGGTCCAATTTTGTCATTGACTAAAGACGCGCCAATTCCAATATTGCTATTGTTTATCGGAGTATTTACAGAAATTGTATTTGTTTTTGGTGCACCATCTAACCCTACCCATTGGTCGCGATGCAATGCAAAAATACTAAGCACGCCACGAGAACCAGCGTAGGCCGGATTTATGTTTATGGTATTATACATATATTGCGTATACTGTGCGTCCTGCTGTGCATAACTGCCGCAATATCCAAATAGAAATATGTAAAAAAGTATTTTTTTCCTCATCTTTCAAATTTTTAAATTTAACATTAAGGCATGACGAATTAGTCATAAGAACTGACGCTCTTCAACAAAATCAATAAAATACATGTCTGATTAGTCAAATTAGTTCCAACAGCTTTATTGGAATCTTAAAGACTAAATCAAAGGGAAATGATAAAAATTACAGGAGTGTAATATCCGGTTTGGAAAATATAAAGCGTATCAACACTTTATTATAAGGCTTCAATTGGTTTGGCTAATAAAGAATCTTACATTTTAAGTACAAAATGACTCAAAAAAAGTGGGGCCAAAAATCGATGACAAACCAATTAAGTTTATCATGAATTGATTTATGATGGGGTAGGCAAAAAATTTGAGGGCAGAAAATTCACTTAATAATAACTCATTTTACTGATCAGATAAAATAAGGAAATCTAATTCTCATATCATTTCTTTTAAAATGAGAACTGGTTAGCAGTCTGCATTAAGAAAAAATCAAACAAAATAATTTTAAGATCTCTAAAGATTTAAAATTTGAGTAGTTAATCTACTCGCTCAATCATACTATTATATAAAATCTCTGACTACGAAAGTTGATAAACTTCAATAATAGTATTAAACCTCTTACAAATCTAAAACTTTTATATTGATAATCAATTATTTAGATTATTTTTTTTTACACTTTAACACTAATGACACTAAATCGAGCTTTTTTTATTTTTTTGTGCTTTTCAATTTTTCTAAAAACGTACAAAATCTCTACGGTGGCATCGTGGCACATTTAACATTCGGAAAAATGCGCCACAGAATTATACCTAAACACAGCAACCACAGAAATTAAGAAAGCTAACAACTCTTGTTTATCGAAGAATCCAAAATTGAATTTAGCGAGATGCGTTTTATACAAAAGTTCGCTGATGAGTTTGATATCATCATGAGGTTTTCTGAGATTAATGTCAAAAACACAATTGGAAACTTAAAATATAATATTCTAAATGATTAATATGTAGCTAATAAAACATTAAAAAAGGAGCTTCATCTCACTGCAAAAAATCCTAGTCAGAGATTAGGTCTTTTTGTACAATGGAACTAAAAATAAAAAACTGCAAATCCTAAGTAGATTGCAGTTTTTTTTATTTATCTAAGTATAAAACCGTTTTTCATTGGGTCTTTTGGATCTATTAAAAATGTATTTATGCCTGTCACAAAAGCTGTCCCCTCAACTTGTGGAATTACAGCTTTAAAAGGCCCAAATTTTTCCTCTCTAACAAGAGATCCTTTAAAAGTACTTCCGGTAATGCTTTCTATGGTAATAAACTCATTTAAGTTTATAGCATCTCTAGCTTTTTCAATAGCAACTCTTCCAGAAACACCAGAACCTGTTGGAGACCGATCTACTTCTCCATCGGCAAACACACAAACATTTCGGCTATGATTTGAAATATTTATCGGTTCATCGATAAAAATAGTTCCGTATAAAAAGCTCAAATCTTCTTCAAATGGATGCTGAATTTCTTTATCACGATTCATTACGGCATGTTTTATGTCGATGCCGTTTTGAATAATCGCTCTGTAATTCTCTTCGGTTAAACCAAAATTCAAACGTGTATTTTTTCTCAAATCTACATAAGCATAAAAAGCACCGCCATAAGCCAAATCATAAACAATATCACCAATGCCCGGAACATTGACTACACGATCTAAACCTACGACAAAACTCGGCACACAATGAAACCTCACTCCTGTTACTTCTCCATTTAATACGGTCACAAATGAAAAAATTCGGCCGCATGGCGCATCAATTTTTAATTCATTCTCACCTTCTTTTACTTTGATCCAATTCATTTTTGCTGCAAGAGTACTTATCGCAATAATTGCATGACCACACATACTGCTGTATCCTTCATTATGCATAAAAAGAATTCCAAAATCTGCATCTTCATCGTTTGGCGGAAGTAAAATACAGCCATACATATCAGCATGACCTCGTGGCTCAAACATCAATGCTGTTCTTAAATAATCGTAGTTTTCTTTTATATCTCTTCGGTATTCTAAAACGGTATTTCCTTTTAGTTTGGGAAAACCAGAAACAATTACGCGTAAAGGCTCACCACCTGTATGCATATCGATTGTTTTGATTTGCAGTATAGAGGCGTCTGCTTTATAATCTATATTATTACAAATATTTTGGTAGGTATTAGACATTTTTTTGTGTTTTTAAATTATATTCTTCATAAAAATATCCTGCTGCAACAAGATCTTCTAAAGCATGTCCAACAGACTTAAAATAAGTGATTTCGGTATCCGAAGTTCTGCCTTGCTTTGTATTACTGCACAGTTCAAACAAATCTGCTTTGATTGTTTCTTTGGTGATAATTCCATTCGCAAGGGGAATCAAGATATCGCCGCTTTCTTTTAGTCCGCCTTGATATGTATCAAGAAAAATACTTGATTTTAAGACCGCTTCATCATCGGCCTCACGCATGTCCTTTTTATATGCTCCAACAAGATCTAAATGCTGTCCTGGTTTGAGCCATTTACCAAAAACAAGAGGAACAGGCGATAAAGTCGCCGTTGAAATAATGGCAACTTGAGAAATAACTTCTTCTATAGTTGAAACTGGTTTACAGATCAGAGAAGATTTTTTGAAGGCATCGCACACCATTTGTGCTTTTTCTATAGTTCTTCCCCAAACGTAAACTTCTTTTATCGGTCTAACACTTGCATGCGCTTTAATTAAATTAATAGCCAGCGCTCCTGTACCAATCATCAGCATAGACGAAGCATCTTTTCGCGAGAGGTAACTGCTCGCTAAAGCAGATGTTGCCGCAGTACGTTTACCTGTCAGTGATTTTGCTTCTAGAATTGCTTTTATATTTCCTTTATGCCCATCGAGATAAATGTAAGTTCCTTGAATTGAAGGCAAGTCAAATTTGCCATTATTAGGACTTACAGTGACTATTTTTACTCCTAAATCTTTACCCGCCTGAAACGCTGGCATTAACAATAGTGTAGAATCTTTACCTTCTTCTGGACTAGGATAATCATGATGATGACGCATAGGCACTTTGATGTCTGGGGTCGAAAACCCAGTCCGAAGCCTTTCTATAAGTTCCTTAAAATTGCATTTTTCTTCAATGAAATGATCTGAAATAAACTGTATTGGTTCCATGTATTTTTTGAAATTTCATTAAAAATAGAAGATTATTTTATCGCAATACTATTTCACCTAAAATCAGATAATATAGGTCAATTTAGGGTTAATATAATACCAATTATCTACTTCGTTACTATTGTTCATTGGATAGAAAATCAAAAAAAGATTCTATTGAAGTAGTCTTCAATTCGAAAAGAAGAATAATACATACTCAAAAAAAATGAATCTACTTACCATGCCATCAAAGTTAGTTATACAAGTTTTTTTTGTTATTTTAGTTTTATCAATGCCTTTCAAAAAAATCAAATTTTAATAATTATCTCAAAAGAGAATCAAATGAACCTGAATTTTTATCAGCCTAAAAATGAAACTTTAAAAAAATATATTGAGGGATATTACTTTATTTCAAAAGATAAAAATTCAGGATCTATACAATATTTCACTTTCCCTAATAATTTCTGCATTTTAACCACAAATGAAGATTTAGACGTTGAAGTACAAAACAACGAAGTTATTATAAAGTCATCGCCAATAAAAAACATAATGACATGTGTAGTTTCTCGTTATACCAAACCGATGAAAATCCATTACAAGGAGCTTATAAATGAAGTTACTATTTACTTTAAGCCATTAGGAATAAGTCAATTTTTACCCAATTCAAAAAATATTTTTTCAGAAGGAACTATTTTAGATTTTACTTTCATACCTGACTTTAATGATAAAATGATTGAAATTTTCAGTCTAGCCAAAGACAGACAAAGTCAGGAACTTGAAAATTATCTGCTTTCTAAATTACAAATCAAAAAATTTTCTTTAATCGAAAAAATACTTGAGGCTATTGAAACTGATGAGAAGATTGAAGAAATTGCGCAAAAACACCAAATAAGCAGGCAATATTTGAATAAAATATTCACAAAACACATTGGTAAATCGCCTTCAGAATATCGAAAAATACACCGCTTTAGAAATTCAATTCTTAAACAGAAAGAAAGCAAGAATTTTTCCGAATTATCTCAGTATGATTTTTATGATCAATCTCATTTTATTCGCAATTTTAAAGAGTTAACCAATAGGAATCCCCAAATATTTTTCAAAAACATAGATACAGAAAAAGAAAATATCTGGCTGTTTGTCTAAACAGTTTCCATTTGTACAATTCTACAATTTTGGGTTAATCTACTTTTACCAAGTTCGAAATCTATATGAAATAAAAAAATCCCAAAAAACATGAACTGGCAAAAAACCCATCTTTACTTACACACATTCTGTCGATATTTTCTAGCTACAATTATAATTTTATATGCTTACGGCAAAATATTAAAAACCCAATTTGTATCACAGCCAAGCGTATACGATATGCCAATTGGCTCTTTAGATGGTTTCCGTCTTACTTGGTATTATTATGGCTATTGCTATTGGTACCCAATTGTTATTGCCGTTACGCAGATTATAAGCTCACTCCTACTCTTTTTTAGAAAAACGACCAGAATTGGAATTGTTCTTTTCCTAAGTTTTATGATCAATATTCTTCTAACAGATTATGCTTATGATATTAATGCAAAAGAAATTGCAATAACATTAACTCTAATGGCATTGTTTGTATTTTTCTCTGATTACAAAGTTTTTTACAAATATTTTTTAGAAGAATCACCATTGTTCCAGAATAGCGACAGACCAAAATGGGTAAACAAGATTAGCATCATTAAATTCATTTATATTCCCGCTGTATTCATTGGTTTCTTTATCATGTTCAGTATTTTGAAGAAAGAATACATGTCGCAGGATGAATTTTATGGAACTTGGGAAAATCTTCAAACAAAAGAAAGATTACATTTTGAGAATCTGAATAATTTTCAAATTAACAAAACAGATCATTTAAAAAGCACCGTAAATGGAGAATACTCGTTTACAAAAGATTCTTTAACATTAAAAACAAAGGATAAACAGAATAAAACAAAAGAGTATCTAAAAGGAAAATATAAGTTATTAAAATCTAATTTAATCATAACAACCACTACCGATGATCTAAAATTTATAAGAATTAGATAAAAACAAATCTGAGAAAACATTAAAGACCTGATGAAGATGATGAAGAATAAATCAGCTTTATCTTTGTTCAAAAAAAACCTTAAAAGAATTCTATAGGTTCTTTTAAGGTTTTATTTTTGGTATGTTTAAAGACTTTCTAATATCTCTAAATTAATCTGCAACGTATTTATTATTCCAATTTTACGATTACTTTTTTAAACTTATAAAATCTCCACAATTACATATACCCTTCTCCATCTGTTTTACTTAACTTAGAAAAGGTATAGCTAGACAGAATAGTGAAAATAGCCAATGTAATAAAAGTATATTTAAATGCTTTGTCTGTGTTTAAATCAAAAATACCTGTCTGAAATAACGAAAGTGCAAGACTAGAAACAGAAACTCCAAAACTAACCGAAAGCTGCTGCATAATTACTAGCATTGTATTTCCTCCGCTCGCTGTGTCTTGATCCAAATCTGAAAGTGTTATGGTATTCATTGCCGACATTTGCACAGAAGTAAAAGCTCCATAAAATATCATCAGTAAAATATAGTAGCCCAGTGGTGTTTCTTTTGTTACAAAACCTAGAACAATCAATATAATTCCTAACAGAATGGTGTTGCTTATTAATACTGTTCTATAACCAAAAAACTTTATAATACTTACCATAAATGGTTTTACAGCTACATTTGACAAGGCCGAAGGCAACAGCAATAGTCCCGATACAGAAGCCGAATAGCCAAAACTTGTCTGGAGCATAAGTGGCAATAGTAACGGCAATCCGCCTATTCCCAATCTGGTGATCAAACTGCCAATTAATCCAATTTTTAAGGTTCTGATATTTAGAAGATGCAAATCAATTATAGGTTTTTCAGTTCTTTTATAATGGATATAATAAAAAAGTGAAAGCAGCCCAGATAGAAATAATAAACTTAAAATCACAATCATATGAGTTCTTTCGTCTCCTATAAGTTCTAAAACCAAAGTGATAGAAATCAGCGCTAAGCTAAAATACATCAAACCTCTAAAATCGAACCTTCCAACGGCATGTTTAAAATTTGGCATTATTCGATATGCCATCGAAATTCCGATAATACCAATAGGGATATTCACCAAAAATATCCAATGCCAGCTTAAATTATCAGAAAGAAACCCTCCTAAACTTGGACCAGCAACCATTCCTAACAACCCAAATACAGTTATAAAATTCATCGTTTTGAGCAGTTCACTTTTCGGATATTGATACAAAATAGCCAATCGCGCAACTGGAACCATCATTGAAGCTCCAACTGCCTGCAGAACGCGAGCCATATTAAAAGATTTTAAATCGGTAGAAAGTGCGCAAAATAAAGATCCCATAATAAATAAAAATACGGCAATCATAAACATCGTTCTTGTGCCAAATTTGTCTGCCAGCCATCCAGAAAGCGGAATAAACATTGCCAGTGTAAGCGTATAAGTTACAATAACGGAGTGCATTTCTGTTGGAGAATATCCCATATCTCCAGCTATTGAAGGAAGCGAAGTATTCAGAATAGTGCCATCTAAGGATTGTATAAACATAGCAATTGCCGTTACCCAAGGAAGCAGACGAACCGCATTTTGCTCTTTTTTTTCTTCTTTATCGTTTAGCATCATATAGTTTTAGATAGAAACTCAATTTATAGCTTATGAAAATTAAGAAAAAAAACTTAATTAAGAAAAATCCTAATTGGATTATAAAAACAAAAAACCGTTTGAAATATTCAAACGGTTTTTTGTTTTTACCTGACGACATACGAAGTCGTAATTCATTTTCTATGGTTATAGCGGTTTCTTGATAACAAGAAGTAACAGCAATAAATAGGAATAAAGTATTTTTCGTTCAGAGCATTTTAAAGCGCAGCAGTTATTTATAAAACCGCAGTGCTTTCTTTTATATTATTTTTCTGCAGCTGCAAATTTTGCTTGAAAGTCAGAGATTTTAATTAAGTTCCCAGAAACTAGCAAATAAATATCGTTTCCTTTAAACTTAAGCATTTCAGTGTATTTGAAAGAAGAGTAAACCCCTCTACCGGAAGTGGATGCTTTTACTCTTAAATCTCCATCTTTATAAAGAGACAGACTATTATTCTGAAGATTTAATTTAAAGATTCCTTTTCCAGCATTTACTACGTACAACTCATTTTTTGTATCAAAAGTAAGATCCGAAAAATGATCACCATTTGTTACCGAAACTAGAGTTGTTACTTTCCACTCATTGTTTACATATTCTAATTTTCTAATCGCAGAGTTTTTGTAAGTCCCTGTACTTGGATCATAAACTTCATCAATTAAATACAAAACACTATTCAAGCTAATTATTTTTGTTACAGCAGCAAAACTTGCATCTAGCCCTGTACCATCTTTTATTTCCTCTTTACCCGAACCAGCAACAAAAACATCTCCGTTTAACTCTGGTAAAACTCGTTTTATATTTCTTGCACTCAAGTCAAAAACAAAATAAGTATTATCGTTATTATTACAGATACGAAAAAGATTAATCTTACTAGCAAATGGAGAACTTATTGGTTTCATAGTATAAAATGGGTTCAACTCCGAAAAGTTATTTTCGAAACGCATTATCTTATCCTGATTTGGCTCATTATTCCCTTTTGCTACCAATAGAAGATCTCCATTATTTGCTAAAGCAAGTCTAGCAAATGTGTAAGTTGCAAGATCAAGATTTTTAAGCGTAGTTTCTTTACCATCAAGATCAGTCTTTTTTAAACTTACGTAATATCCTTTTTCGTCGTTAGTTTGCCCAATACTATAAAGTGTATTATCAGCGCCAACAACAAAGTCATTGAT
This sequence comes from Flavobacterium movens, assembly GCF_039581425.1. Lineage (NCBI taxonomy): Bacteria > Pseudomonadati > Bacteroidota > Flavobacteriia > Flavobacteriales > Flavobacteriaceae > Flavobacterium > Flavobacterium movens. The sequence goes on along the minus strand of NZ_JBCPXY010000015.1, from coordinate 63,964 downwards.
AAAGAAACTTGTTATGTAATCTGCTTTTATTTCCCCTTTCTCTTCAGGCATTCCTCCCGGCTGACTTTCTGGACCTGAACAGCTACTTAGTATTAAAAAAAACTGCAGTACTACTAATAAAATACCTTTTCTCATTTTTATATGTTTATACATTTTTAAATTATTTAAAGAAATTACAGATAACGCTTGATGATCTTATCTGTAGAAATAGCCCAAACAACATTGTCTTTAAAAGCAATTGTTTTTATAGATTGATCATGTGTGTAATCAAGAGTCCATGTTTTAGCTCCATCTACTGTTTTATAAATCTTGTTATCTAAAATTGCCCAACCTGTATTGGCATCTTTAAACGTAAATTTTGTAAATTTTTCTCCAGTATAATTTTTTTCCCAAGTATCACCACCATTTTTGGTTTTGTAAATTGTTGCATTACTAATTAAAACAAAACCATTTATCTTATCTGTAAAAGCTATTTGTACAGCTGAAGAATTTGGTTCATTTTTTAAGTAATGTTCTTTCCAACCGTCTGTTTCATTATTTTTAAATAAAACATACGGATAATTTATTGTCGATACCGTTTTTTGTCCACCTATCCAAATATGCTCATTATCAATCTCAAAAGATTTATTCGCAAATCCACGATCATAACCTTGCTCGTCTAAATGTGCATCATAAGCTTTTGTAAAGTCAACCCCATTAGAGGTTACATAGACATCTCCAAATTGTGTAACCATCGTTCCCCTTGTCATGCTATCATCAACATACATGCAATACGAAGTTTGAATATCCTTTGCGCCACCAAAATTTCCGAATGTATCAATTCCGTAGTACCCACCTTTTCCAATTTTTGAAACTCCAAAACCGGTGTGCGACCATCCTTCGTCATTTTTAGTTGCATAAAATCCAGCACCAAAGCCATTAAGTGCCCAACGGTTCCAGGTAACTCCACCATCTAATGTTCTGTAAACACCAGCTCCATTTCTATCAGAATTTACATAGATTACTTTATCACTAATAGCGATAAGGCGTGGTATTCCCCCATCTTCCTTTAAAGTATTTTCTTGCGTTACCCAATTTGTCAGTGAACGAGCTGGCAAAATAGCAATACTTCCACCATAACCATCCGTGATTCCATTATAGATCTCTTTGTCTTGAATTTTTAAAATAATTCTTGGCAATATTTTTTCAGTTTGTGGCAAAACAAACTTAATTTCAGTAGCTGTCGATGAAACAATTGTTGCTGAAATTCCATCAAATGTTATTTTGACGTCACTAACTTTATCAGGAAAGTTTTCTCCATTGATTGTAATTGTTTCACCAACTTCACCAGAATTTTTAGAATAGGAAATCATTTTTGGGTTTTTTACTACCACAACTGGCGGTTCTGGTGTTGCACCATCTCCTGAATCTGAACTACAACCTCCTAACACCATAAAAAGCTGTAACATTACTGCTAATAAAACTCTTTTCTTCATTTTTATCATTTTGTATACTAATTCATTATTTTATTTAACCTTACTTCCTAAAGTATAGCCATTTCCAACTAATACTCTAACAATATTCATAGCTGTAATATCTTTACTCATTTTATAGCCTATAGGATTTCCTCTATTATCAAAGGTTGCTTTCATCACTTTTTTGTCAAAAGTGATTACCTGTTCGTTCAGAAGTTTATCATATCCTGAGAACATTCCCCCTCTGGCAAACCAAGTTCCGATTAAGTTACTATTAAGATCTAAAACTTCATATTTTAAATCTCCATTTGAAGAAGGCGATGTCACTCTTACAAACCCAATTCTTTTATCGTCTGGATTTTGATTTTGTGCTTTAATGCTATAAATTGTTCCTGAATCATCAATTGTTAATTGGTACGTATCGGCTATTTTATTTGCATTATCCACTTCTCCTTGAACTCCTAAACGTTTTGCGGCTATACCTGCTGATTCACCGTTGATAAAACTTTCAATTGTTTCTTTGTTTAAACCTTCTGCTCCTATCATACCTCTGTCTAAGAGTTCGTAGATAATACTGCGATCATAATTGAAAGCACTAAATTTTCTGCTTTTGTTCTTAAATTCTAATTCGTTAGTTTTTCCTGTCGCTAGATCTTTAAGTTCAATCCATGGCAATACCAAAGACTCTTCGTTTGGGGCTTTCTTTAGTTCTGCCGTAATTGAATAATTTTTATCTAAGCTAAAAATGGTAAAAAGCGGTTTTTTTCCCTCTACAAAACCAATTGTTTTTTCATCTAGCTGTATTTCTCCTTTGTCAATTTTTAATTTTTGTGCAAAACCGCATGCTCCAATTAATATTACTAATAGAGTTAAAAGATTTTTTTTCATATTTAAATTTTTATTTTTTGTTTTTTTATTATTTAATGTCGCTTTACATTTTATGAGCAATAACCCCATACTACGAGAGGCCTCACTTTTATAACTGAATCGATTTGTAAGCCAAAGCTTTATCTACCACTTCTTCAACTGTCGGATTATATTCTGCTATACTAAACTTTCTAGCATTATAATTTTCAGGATAATAAAATAAATTTGCTCCATTTGGATGAGGAACATTATTATTAAACAACTCATACATAGAGTTTATTTCTTCTTCAGTTCCTTCACAGTTTACTATTTTTCTACCCAATTCGATTAATTCTTCTCTTGTCATTGCCACAATTGTATTTGTTCATGAGTAATATTCACGTACTAGTAGCGGAAAACTACTTTTTACCTTTATTTTCTCTTGAGCCAGATGAATTCTACTCTTATCAACATTTTGAATATCAATGAAGCCCTCCAAATATTCTACTATAATATCTGATGCAAAAGCTATTTTTTTATCATTTGAAATTTTAACAAACGCATCTTCATCAACAAAACGGCACCCTTCAATGTTAGATGTATAATTTAGTTTTTCCGCAATGTCAACCTTATTATCTTTTTGAACAAAATCGATCCAAGAATATAATGGTTCAGGAGTTAATGGTCTTGGGGTAAGATGACTTTTTTCTGGTTGAGACAGAACATTCCCGTCACTTAAAACTGTAGTTCTGGTAATTGTAAATCCTTTTTTATTTGCTTTCTGCCATTCGATTGGAGAATTAACAGCCCAGCGAATTAAGATTCTATCCTTTTGCGCTCTGGCATTTACGATAACAGCAGCGCTTTTGGTATGTGAATAGTATAACGATATAAATAAAAAGAAGAAAAAAATATACATATTTGGGGGCATAAGATGTAATTATTTCTATGTTAAAAAAACAAAAGTAGTTTTTAAAATTATGATTTAAATACGGTTTCCCGTACTGCAATGTAAAAACACGTAAAAAGAAAAAGATAATACACTAACATATAACAGCATACATTAAATTTTACCTTTTTTTTCTTACGAATTAAAATCAAAAAAAAATCATTTTCAATGTTTTTCTTTAACATTTCTTGCTGAGGAAGCGCTTACTATTGATTTATACAAATTCCTGAAAATTAATTTAACTTGTTTTTCTATAGTTATAAATAGCCAATGCATTTAGCACAATGGCGAAAATAAGCAAGTACAAAAGTTCTGTTCCAACTTCCTGTAAGCCACTTCCTTTCAAAACAATAAGACGAACCACTTTTATAAAATGTGTTACAGGAGTAAATTCTGAAAAAATTCTTGCCCAATTCGGCATACTGTCGGTACTGGTAAAAAATCCGCTCATGAGCATAAAAATCATCATAAAGAAATACGCAATAAACATAGCTTGCAATTGTGTATCTGCAAATGTCGAAATCAAAAGTCCTAATCCTAACAAAGCGGTCAGATAAACTCCTGCAAAAAGATATAATACTAAGAAACTTCCTTGCGGAAAAATTCCATAAATCAAATACATTACGATAAGGCCTACTGTAAATACAATCATTCCGACAATCCAAAAAGGAATGAGTTTGCCTAGAATAAATTGCCATTTCTGAATTGGCGTTACATTAATCTGTTCAATTGTACCAATTTCTTTTTCTTTTACAATATTTAGTGCCGTAATAAATCCGCCAATCAAAGTGAGGAGTAAAACTAGGATTCCTGGAACCATATAGTACTTATATTCTGCTCTCGGGTTGTACCAATTTGTACTGTTCAAAGTAATTAAGGATGGTGAAACAGAAGCAGATTGTGGCGGTAATTTATACCGTATATCAAGATCGTTGCTAAAATCTGCCAAGACAACATTTAAATAAGCATTTCCGATATTTGATTTCGTTCCATTAATGGCGTCTGCGGCGATATTTACTTTCTGACTGCCTTCTCTTACCAAGTTTCGTTCAAATCCAGAAGGAATTTCTAAAATTAAGTCAGCATCTTCTCTTTCAATAAACTCCAAGCCTTCTAGATAAGAAGATGGAGCTCCAACAATATGAAAATATCCTGAAGAACCGATTTTATTAATTAATTTTTGAGAATAAGAGCTGTGATCGTGATCTACATAAACAATGTTTACACTTTTCACTTCAAAATTAGCAGCCAAAGGCAAAATAATGAGCTGAAAAATCGGAACAAAAAACATCATAGCCAGTATGGTTTTGTCTCTAAATATCTGGCGAAATTCTTTCTGTAATATAAAACCCAGCACTTTCATGACAGTCTAATTTTAAATTTCTTCAAAGATATTGTCAGCAATACAACAGTCATTACAGCCAATATTAAAGTTTCCTTCCAGATGTAAGAAAACCCCAAACCTTTGAGCATTACAGCTTTTACAATGATATAGTAATAATGAGACGGAATTAAATGAGAAATAGCCTGAAATATCCAAGGCATATTTTCTAACGGAAACATAAATCCTGTAAGCAGTAAAGTTGGCAGCATCATTCCCATCATGGATATAAGCATTGCGGTCTGTTGCGAATCGGTTACGTTTGAGATAAGCAAACCAAGAGAAAGACAAGTGATAATAAACAAAATACTCTCTGCAAAAAGAAGCAAGAAACTCCCTTTAATTTCAACATCCAGCAGATATACCGAAAGAAGAATAATCAATATGAAATTGATTATAGAAAGCACTAAATACGGAATTGCTTTTGCGATTAAAACCATGATGGGCTTGAAAGGAGACACAAGCAAAATTTCCATGGTTCCGAGCTCTTTTTCGCGCACAACAGAAACAGAAGTCAAAGCTGTGCTGACAATCATAAAAATCAAGGCAATTACGCCAGGAATAAAATTAAGCGAACCGTTTTGCTCTTCGTTATAAAGCTGTCTTAGCTCTGGAATTATTTGATAATTTAATTTCGCAGACGGATTTAGTTCCTGCTGATAATCTCTAATAATGGCGTTTAGATAATTAGTCACAATTGTTGCCGTATTGGGATCTGATGCATCTGCAATTACCTGAATTTTTGCTCCTCCGAGACGCTGTACATCAGAACCAAAATTGGACGGAAAAATAACTGCACATTTTATGCTTCCGTCCTTGAATCTATTTTCAATATCATTGTAATTCAAGATCGGATTTTCGACATGAAAATAAGAACTGGACTGTATCTTTCTTATCATTTTTTCGGTATGAATATCGTGTGAATTATCCTGAATGGCGATTCCTATATTTTTGACTTCGTTGCTCAAGGCAAAACCAAAAAGAATGATCTGCACAACAGGAAGTCCAAAGAGAATCAAAAGCGTTCTTTGATCTCTGAAAACATGATAAAATTCTTTTCGGATAAAAGCCAATAATCTTTTCATACTAATCTGATGTTCTTTTGGCATTTCGAGCCAATTCATAAAAAACCTCATCCATAGAAACGGCATTGAAACGTTTTTTTAAGGCCGATGGAGAATCTATTGCCGCCACACGCCCATCAACCATTATACTGATTCTATCACAATATTCGGCTTCATCCATATAATGTGTGGTGACGAAAACCGTAATTCCGTCAGCTGCAGCCTGATAAATCATTTCCCAAAACTGACGTCTTGTTATTGGGTCAACGCCTCCTGTAGGTTCGTCTAGAAAAACAATTTTAGGACGATGAAAAACTGCAACAGAAAAAGCCAATTTTTGTTTCCATCCTAAAGGCAATCCTCCAACCACTTTTTTCGCCTCTTTTTCCAGTCCTAAAGTCAAAATCAGATCCTTGCTTCTTTCTTTAATTTCAGATTTTGAAACGCCATAAACGCCGGCAAAAAATTCAATATTTTCTAAAATAGTCAGATTATCATACAGCGAAAACTTCTGACTCATATAACCTATATTCTTCTTGATTTTTTCCTGTTGTTTGTAAACATCAAATCCAGCTACATGAGCTTCTCCAGAAGTTGGAAAAGAAAGTCCGCAGAGAATTCGCATAGCCGTAGTTTTTCCTGCACCATTGGCTCCTAAAAAACCAAAAATCTCCCCTTCATTCACTTCAAAACTAATTTTATCAACCGCCTTGAAATCTCCAAATTGTTTGGTCAGATCTTTACAAATTATAGCTTTATTTTCCATCTAACATTTCTTTTGGTTCTTTAGAATTGTCTTGTTCTCGCATTAGACGAATAAAACTGTCCTCAATAGTAGGTTCTGTTTTTTTTACTTCTAAATCTTCTGGATTGTATTTTTGAGCGATAGTTTTAATTTTTTCTTCATCTGCTTTCTCTGAGACTAAAGTAAGATGAAGAAATTCTCCAAAAGCATCACAATTTTCGATTTCTTTTTCAGTTCTAAGATTTTGCAAAAGCTTATAAATATTTTTTGCTTTGACCGCAAAAAGTGTTTTAGGAAAACTTTTTATAATTTGCTGTGGCTCATCGACTGTCATTATTTTTCCGTTTTGAATAAGAGCAATGCGGTCGCATAATTTTGCTTCATCCATGTAAGGAGTTGACACTACAATTGTGATATTTTGCTTTTTAAGTTTTGCCAGCATTTCCCAAAACTCACTTCTTGAAACTACATCAACACCAGTAGTGGGTTCATCTAAAAATAACACTTCAGGTTTATGAATTAGCGCACAGCATAAAGCCAATTTTTGTTTCATTCCTCCCGAAAGTTTTCCAGCACGTCTGTCATTAAAAGGTTTTATCTGATCGTAAATATCTTTAATCAGATCATAATTTTCTTCAATTGTAGTACCGAAAATAGTGGCAAAAAATTCGAGGTTTTCTTTTACTGTCAAATCCTGATATAAAGAAAATTTTCCAGGCATGTAACCTACTTTATTTCTAATTTCCTGAAACTCTTTTACAATATCATGACCTTCAACAGTTGCTGTGCCCCCTTCTGCAAGAAGCAATGTCGTTAAGATTCGAAAGATTGAAGTTTTTCCCGCACCATCTGGGCCAATTAGTCCAAAAAGTTCTCCTTTCTTCACTTCAAAAGACACCTCATCTACAGCGACAAAATCACCATACTTTTTAGTAATATTTTTTAATGTAACTGCAGGCATAAATTATTGTTTTATTTGGACCAAAGGACTTCTCCGTACATACCAATTTTCAAATATCCATCATTTTTCACCCTTACTTTTATAGCATAAACCAAGTTGGCGCGTTCGTCTTTTGTCGGAATTGTTTTTGGAGAAAACTCCGATTTGTCCGAAATCCAGCCAATTGTTCCCTGATATTCTTTGTATTTCTTTTCGCCTTGATCAATACGCACTTTTACCTGCTGTCCCATTTTTATTTGAGGCAATTGTGCTCCTGTAATATAAGCTCTCAAATCAAGTATTTCAAGATTGGCAATTTTATATAACGGTTTTCCAATTACCGCCATTTCGTATTGCTCAGCATATTTTGCCAAAACGGTTCCTTTTATCGGATTCACAATTACACTTTTACTCAATTGATCTTCAATTCCTTTTAACTGAACACCAACCGTATTTCCTTGTTGAGTTAAATTTTCATTTGTAGTTTCCAATGAGCTTTTCTGAGCCTTTATCTGAGCTTGTAGAGCAGCGACTTTAGAATTTATATCATCTAATTGTTTTTGGGAAGCCACTCCGCCTTTTACCAATTTTTCAGTTCTATTTCGGTCTAAAATGGCATTATCAAGCTGTCTTTTTAAACTTTCGGTCTGAATTTGTATTTGCGGCCTTCCGCTAAGAATCGCTTTTTCATTCTGGCGTAATTGCATTTTGTTTATAGCAAGTTGTGTACTATCTATAAAACCTACTTTTTGTCCTGCTTTTAATTGCTGACCTTCTTCTACATTTAATTGTAAAATCTGTCCGTTTGCTTCTGCTGACATAATGGTTTCAACAGCTTCAAAAGATCCTGAAGCATCAAAATCATTTTCTTTATCGTTGCAGGAAAACATGAATATTGCTGGAATAAGAAAATATAAAAGCTTTATCTTTTTCATAATGTATAGTATTAATTTCCTTTGATTGTCTGATACTCGTATTCTGTCATAAGCAATTGAATTTCGTGCAATGCTTTTTCTGCACGTGCATTTCCCTCTTTTTCGGTTGCATTCAGCAAATCGATCAATGGGCCAGCGCCAGTGTCGTATTTCAGCTGATATCCTTCGCGAATAGTCTGACGAAGTTTTACAATTTCATCATCGTCTTTCAAAATGGCTTTTTGTCTTTCGATATCTGCTGTTTTTTGATTCATTTGAAATCTCGTATTAAATAAAAAAGTTTCTTCCTGCAATTCTATTTTTTTCAAATTCTGCTCTTTCAGCTGTTTTTCATTGGAGTTTTTATACAACCCGTTTATGTCCCATCCAATGCTTAATCCGGCAACGCCAACCGTAGAAATTTTATTAGCGCCTAAATTAATCCCTGGTGCCAATGCGATACCCGCTCCTAATAATCCGACTTTGGGCATAAGACTTACTTTCTGCATATCAGATTGTGCAGTTACCAGATTACGCTGATTGGCAAAAAGCTGCTGCTCGGGACGTTTGATTATGGTGTCAATACTGGAAGAATTTAAAGGCTTTCCCAATTTTTCCTGATTGATATTTTTCCCAATCAAATAAGAAAGCATGGTTTGATAGCCCGATTTAGTATACTCAAAGTCTTTTTTCTGTCTGCTGAGATTGAGCTGTTCGGCTTTCATTTCATCAACATCAGTTTTATATGCTAAACCATTTTCATGAAGTTTTTTAACCTTATCAATATTATTGGCAATAATACTGTTTTGTATCTGCAGCTGTTTCAATTGCTCGTCGATAAGCAATATGCCAAAATAAAGCTGATTTACCCGAGAACGTAAATCGTAAAGCGAAACTTCTAGAGAAGCTTTATCAATCTCTGAAGAGGCATTAATTATCTTTTTCTGTGTCTTAGTGGCTCCTCCATCCCAAATAACCTGATTGACTTGCCCGAGACCAATAAACTTAAATTTGCTGTCATTACCAGAACCACCCAAAGTTGGGAAATCTCCAAAAACATATCCTTCAATTGCAGTTAAGCTTATCTGAGGCAAATAGGCTTTATTCGCATTACTCAAAGTATATTCTTTACTTTTTTCTATTAGCTCATATTGTTTGATTAAAGGATAATTTTCAACGGCAAGCTGATAACTCTGATCAATTGTCAAAGTCTGTGCCTGTGAAGTTATAAAGAACAAGATTCCTATATATTTAAAGTATAATTTCCTCATCGTATATAAAATTAACTTCTAGTTAGTATTAGACAGCTGTAAACATCATTTTAATCCATATTGGAATTTTTTTCTTACGCTCTTGCATTAAAGCATGAAACTGAGAAATTTCAAGATTTTTACTTCCCATAATTATTGGTTTTGCTATAAATGGAAAAACCACTAATCCCATTACATTCATTATAAAATGCAACGGATTCGGCTCTGCTATTTCTTTATTTTGAACTGCTTTCTGAAATTGCTGAATAAAAAACGATTCATTCACGATTTCTTTAATTGGCAGTCTCTTTAAAAGTCCTTCTGGATTATTGCGGATTTCAGTTAAAATAAAGGTTGGAATTTCTGGTTCTACGCTGATGAAATCAATATATCGCTCGGCAATAATTTGCACTTTTTGCTCCAAAGAAGTTTTTTCATCATTCAAAATCACTTTCATACTTCCAATAAAACCAGATAAAGTTTCGGTCATTATGATTTCAAAAAGTTTAGCCTTACTTCTAAAATAATAATTAAGCAAAGCAAGATTCAAATCGGCTTCTTCGGCAATATCTCTCGTTCGGGTTGCTGAAAAGCCTTTTTTATAAAAAACAGTTTTGGCCGCCGTTTTTATTTTTTCTTCTGTAGTTGAATCTTTTTTCTCTGAAACACTCATTTCTAATAATTTACATACAAATATAAATTATTTTAAAATACTTTAAACAATAATTTTAATCAAATGATTAAATATTTTGATTAATATATAAAAACAATTAGCTAAAAACATTTTTAAACTCCAAAAATAAAAACACAAAATACTGATTTAAAGAGCATTAAACTTCTTGTTTAATTCAAATATTCTCATTAAAAAACAATATCTTTACTTGTACTAATTGTTTCCATAATTGCCTTAGACTGATTCAAAAGAAATTTATTTTTAACTAATTTCTAGCGTTTTTAATATGAAAAACAATTTTATCAGATTGCTAATTATATTGTTCTCTTTAAGCATATTAGGACAAACTCAAAAAAAAGACATTAACCAACAGCTTCAGACCTGGGTTTCTATCAATACGGTGACCAAATTTGCAGATCATTGGGGTGTGATTGGTGATTTTCATATCAGGCGAAATGATTTTGTTTCCGATCCGAGTTTTTATTTTATAAGAGGCGGTATCAGTTATATACCAAATTCAAACATTTCTCTAAATCTAGGATATGCGCACATGTGGCTTGCTCCATCAAATACCGATTGGAGTACTTTTTCGGATGAAAACAGAATTTATCAGCAGGCTCAGTTAAATACAAAATTTGGAAATGTAAGCATTTTGCAACGTTTGCGAAATGAACAGCGCTGGCAGGAAAAAATCGTCAATGATAAATCCAGTGGCGATTGGCGCTTTACCGATAGAATTCGCTATCTGATGAGTTTCACTTTCCGAATTTCCGATAAAAAATCGTGGCCTCAAATGGTCCTTTCAGATGAAATTTTACTGCATTTTGGAGAAGAAGTTGTTTACAATACTTTTGATCAAAATCGATTTTTTATCGGAATCAAAAAAAATATCAATCCTAAATGGAGTTATGATTTTGGATATATGAATGTCTATCAGCAAAAATATTCTGGCTATCAATATGATATGAATCACACGATACGATTGTTTTTTTATCTGAGTACTAGCATTAGAAAAAAAGCGCCTTCTGAGATTGAGAATTCTGGAGATGAATAAATTAAAGATTCCCTAAATTCAAAGTATCATTAGATTTGAAAGATTCAAAAAACTCAAAAGCTCTTTTCTCGGCATAAGAATATTCAGAATCACGAAGTGGAAAAGCACAATGTCCACCATATTTTGGAGTTTCCAAATAAACAAATGCACTGTTTTTGGCGATAGTTCTCGGATAGCATCTTTCGCCCAAAAAAGGATCGTCTAGCGAATTTATAATCAAAACCGGAGTAGTAATATCTTTAAGTGAAAACTCTGGAGAAACACGTTCGTAATAATCATCACGGCTTGCAAATCCATGCAAGGGAGCCGTAAAATATTGATCTACTTCATCAAAAGTTGAAATATTATCAATTTGATCACGGTTGATAAAATCAGGAAATTGTGCAGCTTTGTATTTCAGTTTCTTCTTAATATCTATTGTAAAATTCTTTAAATACACTCTGTTAAAACCTTGCTTAAGCACTTCTGCGCTTGTCGCAATATGAGTAGGAACAGAAATAGAAACCGCTGCTTTTATACGTTCATCGATTTTTGTCCATCCTAAATAATTAAGAAGCTGAACACCTCCCATTGAATATCCTATTAAATAAATATCTTCAAATCCTTTTTGCAATGCAAACTGAACCACTTCATCAAGATCGTCAATTGCGCCATGATGATACAGTCTCGGAAGACGATTCATTTCTCCGCCACAAGTACGATTGTTCCAAGCAAAAACCGAAAACCCTTTTTGCAGAAAATAGGCTGCACAACTGTTATTATACGTTCTGCGCGAATCTCCTTCTAAGCCGTGGCATAAAATAACTGCTTTCTTAGAGTCATTTAGAATATAGTCGATATTGATAAAATCACCATCATTTAACTCATGCTTATCTCTTGTATATTTTGGAACTTCAAATTTTTTAAACAAAGCAGCATAAATAGTAGAAACATGCCTATTGCGATGAATAATAGAAGGAGAAATATATTCTGATTGTTCAATTAGTGGCATAACAAAGCGTTTTTATGGTACTTATTACAAATCTAAGAAATCAATATGTAAATTAATTCTTAATTTTATTTTTCTCTCTTTTTCAGATAATTTATCTCTATGTAAATTTAAAAAAACCTTAGAATACAAAAACAGATTCAACTGAAAATTAACTGTTAAATATAGAGAAACAGCGCCCTGCGTACGCTCATAGCGGGTTTGAATGTTTACTTTATTCGTATATTTGTAAAATCGATTTCTAAAAAGCAAAATCCAATAAATGTTTGAACTTTTACAAGTAGATCCAAAAACTATTTTTCAACTTTATTTCTGGGGTAATTTTTTTACCTGCATCCTTATTTTTAGTTTTTCTTTTTCGTATGCCACTAGCGATAATAAGAAAATACTAAAATGGTTTGGGTTAGGCAAATTAATACTTACGCTCGCTTGGATAATGGCTCTTTTACGCAATATTATTCCAGATTTTGTTTCTATCAATATTGCCAATTCCATGATTTTTGGAGCCTGCTGCTTTGAAACGATCGCCATGTTATCGCTCATTAAAGCGCAAGCAAAGAGACTTTTTCAGATCCAGATTGCCATTACCTCTGTAGCAATATTATTTTTTAATATTGCTACGCTTTTTGATGCAAGCATGAATACTCGAGTAATAATTGGTGGCGTTGGTATATTTGCCATTTATTTATTGCCTACTATAACTTATTTTACAGAAAAAGAAAAAAGCTTTTTTAAGACTTTCTATGTTATGTGTTATATGGCATTTGAAGTTTTAATCGCAATAAGAGCGGTTCACAGGTATCTTTATCCCCAAAATTTAATTATTTCAAATGACACTCTGGATAGCTTGTACAGCATTTGCCTATTTCTTTTGACTTTAATTGGAATCGTAGGTTTTTTGCTTTTGGTGAAAGAAAGACAGGATAATAAAATCAAAAAGCTTTTAAGCGATAAAAACCAATTTTTCTCTATTATTTCTCACGATTTAAGAGGTCCTTTAGGATCATCGGTTTCATTATCTGAAATTTTGCTTGAAAATATAGATCAATACAGCCGTGAAGAAATTAAGGAAATATCGGAAATGCTGCATGATTCAAATAAGAACATTTACAAATTGCTTGAAAACTTATTGGAATGGTCGCGTGTCCAAACCGGAATGATTACTTTTAATCCTAAAAACATATTGCTAAATGCTTTAATCGAGGAGAATATCGAATTGAGTAAAAATGTGGCTTTAAATAAAAATATTTCAATCTTATTTGAATCGGACGAACTTGTAGAAACGGCAGCTGACCAAAATATGATCAGTACGATTTTACGAAATCTGCTGAGCAATGCCATAAAATTTACGGACAAAAACGGCGAGGTTAAAGTCAAACTGCTGAAAGCAAATCAAAAAGTGGAAATTTCTATTACAGATAACGGAATCGGAGTTCCAGACGCGATAAAAGAAAAGTTATTTAAAATTAACGGAAAGGTATTGCAGAAAGGAACAGAAAATGAACTTGGAAGCGGACTAGGATTGTTGCTTTGTAAAGAGTTCGTAAGTATTCATGAAGGAACCATTTGGGTAGAAAGTGAAATGGGGAAAGGAAGTTCATTTAAATTTACACTTCCACTACTTTTAAATTAAAATCCAAATTTCAATCTTGAACAAAAAAAAATCCAAATCCCAGTTTGAATTGGAATTTGGATTTTTATTATTAGAATTTAGAAAAGTTTAGTCTAATACAAAACTCACACTAACATTTGCTGTAATTTCGATTTCGCCAATTGCTAAAGTTTCGTTTGCAGCTCCTCCCATTGAGTCTGCTTCTTTCATTCTCATAGCTGCGTACATTGGCTGTGGACGGTAAATTTGAGAGTTATCAGAAATTGTAAACGCCTTACCTACTTTTTGCCCTAAAACTGAAACGTACTCTTCTGCTTTTGTTTTAGCATCTTTCATCGCCAATTTTCTAGCTTCAGATTCGTATTGCGCTAATTTAGATGTTTCAAAAGAAACTTTGTCGATTCTGTTGATTCCTTGCTGAACCAAACCTTCCATTAACTCATCATACTTAGCCAAATCTTTTACTACGATTTCTACAGTTTGTGTAGCATTATAAGAAGTTTTCTTTTTCTCGTAATCGTACTGTGGATTTAGAGCTACTTGTTTTGTTTTGAAATCTGCTGTTGGGATATTCATTTTTTTGATGAATTTTAGAACAGCATCCATCTTTTCGTCATTTTGCTTTTTGACGTCTTTAGCATCATTCCCTTTTGTTTCAACCGAAGCTGAAATACAAACCTGATCAGGTGCTACTTTTACTTTTCCTTCCCCGTTAACATTGATTAGAGGAACTTGTTTGATTTCTTGGCCGTAAGACATAGTCATAAACATGATTGTTAAAAATAATACTAGTTTTTTCATTTTTGTTATATTTTAATGTTTAATTGAAACTTTTCAAAAGTTGTGCCAACATTACAATTTCCCCAATTTTGCCATTCCAAAAAGTATCAAAATTGGTATTGCAAGGAGGATCACCATCATTGTATGGTCTGTAATTAATGATGGCATTTTTATCAAAGTGATCAAATACCCACCTATAGCGCCCCCAAAGTGCGCTGTATGCCCAATATTGTCATTTTTGGCTTTCATTCCATAAATTGAGTATAATAAATACAAAATTCCGAAAAGATAAGCAGGCATCGGGATGATAAAAAATATTCCAAGCGTCATGTCAGGTTGCAGCAATATTGCCGAATACAAAACTCCGGTTACAGCGCCAGATGCTCCAACGGCTCTATAGCTATAATCGTTTTTATGGAATAACATAGTAAGAAGGCTTCCGAAAATTAAACTTCCGAAATAGACCAAAACAAAAGAAAAATTTCCGAGCCAGTTTAAAACAACGGGGGCAAAAAAATACAAAGTCAGCATATTAAAAATTAAATGCATCATGTCTACATGCAAAAAGCCCGAAGACAGCATTCTGATCTGTTCTCCAGAGCGAATACTTCCTACATGAAATTCGTATTTTCTAAAAAAATAAAGATCGTTAAATCCCTTGTAACTAATAACAACGTTCGCAACGATAATCGCTATTAAAATAATATTCATAAGTAATAGTATATTGTGAATTCAGAATTGTAAATATAATCATTCTTAAAGATAAGTTAGCACGAAAGCAAAATAGCAGTCGTTAATCATTTTTAATTTATCTTTGTAAAAAAAATTTACATGCAGTTTCTTGTTTATATTTTGGCCTATCCTCTACTTTGGCTTATCTCTATATTACCATTTCCGATATTCTACTTATTCTCAGATTTTGTCTGCTTTTTGGTATACAGAGTTATCGGGTATCGTAAAAAAGTAGTGCGTGAAAACTTGGCACTTACTTTACCTCATTTAAATGATGCTGAAAGAAAAGTGATCGAAAAAAAATTCTACAAACATATGTGTGACCTGTTTCTAGAAATGGTAAAAACCATGAGCATGTCTCCTGAGGAAATGGAAAGAAGATTTCATGTAACAAACATTGATCTTGTACTTGATTATGCTAAAAGAGGAAAAAGCGTGATTCTTGTGGCTTCACATTATGCAAGTTATGAGTGGCTCTTAACCATTAATCCTAAACTTGGATTTCAAGGAGTTGCTGTTTACAAAAGGCTGGCTAACCCTTATTTTGATAGATTAATTCGAAAAATCCGCTCTAAATACAACACCGAGATGATTGAAACCAGAAAAGCAATTCCAACAATGGCAAAAAACCAGCGAGAAGGCATTTTAAGCCTTTATGGTTTAGCAAGCGACCAATCGCCAAAGATGGAAAGGATTTTTCATTCGATGAAATTTATGGGTGTTGAAGTTCCTGTGCATACGGGTGCCGAAACATTAGCCAAAAAATATGATTTGGCTGTACTTTTTGTGGAGGTTAAAAAGGTTAGAAGAGGATATTATGAGGCTACATTTATTCCTCTTGCTGATAATCCTAAAGAATTTGAAAACTTTAAAATCACTGAAATGTATCTTAAAGAAGTAGAAAAACAAATTCTAGAAGCTCCAGAATTTTATTTGTGGACACACAAAAGATGGAAACACAGAATTGAATAAATTTAATTTTAACACATAGAAACATAGAATTTTATTGTTTTGTTTTAAGATTAAAGAAAAAGCTAGCTTTAACACATAGCTCTATGTGTATTTATTCAAAGTGAAACGCCTTTAATAAGTTCCAAAAAGCTATGTTGCTATGTGTTAATATAAATACAATCAAACAGAAAAAGCCTCTTTAGAAATTTCCAAAGAGGCTTTTTTTATTTAAAGACTGAAATATTAAATTCCAGCAATTACTTTAATCTCATCAATAATTCTTAGTGCTAATTTATCTGCTGCATCTTGAGAAGGCGCTTCAGTATAAATACGAATAATTGGTTCTGTGTTTGATTTTCTTAAATGAACCCACTCTGTTGCAAAATCAATTTTTACACCGTCAATTGTCGAGATATCTTCGTTTTTGTATTTCTCTGTCATTTGAGTTAAAATCGCATCAACATCAATTTGCGGAGTCAATTCAATTTTATTCTTACTCATGTAATATTCTGGATAAGAAGCTCTCAAAGCAGAAACCGGCATTTTTTTATTTGCTAAATGCGTTAAAAATAAGGCAACTCCAACCAAGCTATCACGTCCGTAGTGCAACTCAGGATAGATGATTCCGCCATTACCTTCACCACCAATAATCGCATTGTTTTTCTTCATTAATTCTACCACATTCACCTCTCCTACTGCACTTGCTTCGTAGCTTCCGCCATGCGCTTTAGTAACATCTCTTAAAGCACGAGAAGATGACATATTAGAAACTGTATTTCCTGGAGTTTTGCTTAAAACATAATCTGCACAGGCAACCAAAGTATATTCTTCACCAAACATTTCACCGTCTTCACTGATAAAAGCCAAACGATCTACATCTGGATCTACTACTATACCAAAATCAGCTTTTTCTTTTACAACAAGCTCAGAAATATCAGTTAAATGCTCTTTTAAAGGTTCTGGGTTATGAGGAAAATGTCCGTTTGGTTCGCAGTACAATTCAACCACTTCAACTCCCATTAATTTTAGCAGTTTCGGAATAATAATTCCTCCAGAAGAGTTTACACCATCAACCACCACTTTAAATTTAGCTTCTTTAACAGCTTCGATATCAACCAATGGCAAGTTTAAAACTTCATCGATATGAATATCCATGTAAGCGTCATTAGAAATAACTTCACCCAAACTGTCTACATCAGAAAAATCAAAAGCTTCAGCTTCAGCAATTTCAAGGATTTTTGCTCCGTCAGCTCCACTTAAAAACTCACCTTTAGCATTTAATAATTTTAAAGCATTCCATTGCTTTGGATTATGAGATGCTGTTAAGATAATTCCGCCGTCAGCTTTTTCCAAAGGAACAGCCACTTCAACAGTTGGCGTTGTAGAAAGTCCAAGATCGATTACATCGATTCCTAAACCAATTAAAGTATTAACTACTAAATTATGAATCATTGGTCCAGAAATTCTAGCATCACGGCCAATTACAACTGTCAATTTATCTTTAGCAATATTATTTTTTAAGAAAGTTCCGTATGCTGATGCAAATTTTACAGCATCAACAGGAGTTAAATTATCTCCTACTTTTCCTCCGATCGTTCCGCGGATTCCAGAAATAGATTTTATTAGAGTCATTTTAATGAGTTAGGGTTATTTTTTTACAAATATAAAAAAGTTACTGAGTTACTAAAGTGCTAAGTTTCTAAGATTTCAAATTTAACCTGTAAGAACCCACTTGCATCTTGTCGTTTTTATAACAAAATGATTTAAAAAAGTTTTTATACATTTACTAAATAACTTAGAATCTTGACAGCATTTAGATTCTTAGAAACCTTAAAAAAATGAATTTCTTAGCCCATATATATCTTTCTGGAGACAATGATTTAATTAAAATCGGGAATTTTATGGCGGATGGAATTCGCGGTAAACAGTTTGAACATTTTCCTGAAGATGTACAAAAGGGAATTTTACTGCATCGATTCATTGACACTTATACCGATTCTCATGATATCTTTAGAAAAAGCACCAAACGCCTTCATGAGCGATACCATCATTATGCGGGAGTTATTGTAGATATCGTTTACGATCATTTCTTAGCTAAAAACTGGACACAATATTCTGATGAAGAATTAGCGCTTTTTGTGAAACGTTTTTACAATTCCTTACACGATAATTATGATATTTTAACCGAAAAAACGCAAGGTTTAATGCCTTATATGATTGAAAGAAACTGGCTTTTGAGTTATCGAACCACTGAAGGAATCCAGAACATTTTGACCCAAATGGATAGAAGGTCTAAAAATACTTCGCAGATGCAGTATGCCGTTGAAGAGCTTACTGAATTTTATGACGAATTTGAAAAAGAATTCACACTTTTTTTTGAGGAAATGAGAAAGAAGGCTCAAGAAAAACTACTCTTTCTTTAAGTCAATTTAATTTTATTACACATGAAAAAAATTACGATTTTAATCGCTCTTTTATATATAAGCACCAGTAATGCACAACAGACAACTCCAAATCCGACTGGATTGGTAGTTACAAAAGCAATGGTAGTTTCAGCTCGCGAAGAAGCTTCAAAAATTGGTTCTGATATTATGAAAAAAGGCGGAAATGCTTTTGATGCTATGGTTGGAACAGAGCTAGCTCTTGCAGTTGCTTTTCCGTTTGCGGGAAATATAGGCGGTGGCGGATTTATGGTGTATAGAAAAGCTAATGGCGAAGTCGGTTCTTTGGATTATCGCGAAAAAGCGCCGCTAGCTGCTACAAAAGATATGTTTTTAGATAGTGAAGGAAATGTTATAAAAGGAAAAAGCACTCAAACAGCACTTGCCATTGGCGTTCCAGGAACTATTGCAGGTGTTTTTGCTGTACATAAAAAATACGGCACAATGCCTATTTCTAAAATTCTTGAGCCCGTAATTGCTTTAGCAGAAAGAGGTGTTGTAGTGACCAAAAAACAAGAGAAAAGCTTAAAGGATTATCATGAAAGCATTGTAAAAATAAACGGAGAGGATTCTCCAGCATCAAAAGCTTACAAAGAAAACGATACCATCAAATATCCAGCTTTAGCCAAAACTTTAAAAAGAATTCAGAAAAAAGGAAGAAACGAATTTTATAAAGGTGAAACGGCAAAAATCTTAGTCAATTATCTTAAGGAAAAAGGCGGTATTATTACCATGCAAGATTTAGCCAAATATGAAACCAAATGGAGAAAACCTTTACAATTTACTTATAAAGATTTAAAAATCACTTCAATGGCTCCGCCAAGCAGCGGCGGAATCTGTTTAGCTCAAATCTTAAAAATGCTAGAGCCTTATGATTTAGCCAAAATGGGACATAATTCTGCAGAAGCAATTCAGGTAATTGTTGAAGCTGAAAGAAGAGCTTATGCCGATAGAAGCTATTTTTTAGGCGATCCAGATTTTGTCAAAATTCCGATGAAAGAATTATTAAATGAAAACTATCTTCATGAAAGAATGGCCAGTTTTAATCCGGAAAAAGCAACTTTGTCTAGCGAAATAAAAGAAGGAAAAGTAAATTATGCCGAAAGTACAGAAACAACACATTATTCGATTGTAGACCAATTCGGAAATGCTATTGCTGCGACAACAACCTTAAATGATGGTTATGGTTCTAAATATTATTGTGATGAACTTGGTTTCTTTTTAAATAATGAAATGGACGATTTTAGTGCTAAACCTGGTTCTCCAAATATGTTTGGTCTGGTTGGAAATGAAGCCAACAGCATCGCTCCGCAAAAACGAATGCTAAGTTCTATGACGCCAACAATTGTAGAAAAAAACGGAAAACTTTTTATGGTAGTTGGAACACCGGGAGGTTCAACTATTATAACTTCAGTTTTACAGACTATTTTAAACGTTTACGAATATAATTTAAGCATGCAAGAAGCAGTTAATGCTCCTCGTTTTCATCATCAGTGGCTTCCAGATTTAATTACTTTCGAGCCTAATACTTTTGCATCCAAAACCATAGATAACCTTAAAGCTAAAAGTTATATTATCAACGAAAAACCAACTCCAATTATAGGAAAAGTAGATGCTATTTTGGTTTTACCTGACAATAAATTAGAAGGAGGAGCTGACTTTCGAGGCGACGATAAAGCCGTTGGTTTTTAAGAGTTCTCAGTTTTTTATTTTTTTAATCTAACATTATAAACTAATTTTGTAAGAACGATAATTTTAAAACAGAATGCTAAAAAAATATTTCAGAAGACTCGAAAGCATCATTGCTTTGGCACAATCCTTAATGACTCCAAAGCAGTTTCTTTTTTTGTCAAGCGTTCTTATCGGAATATCTTGTTCCCTTGCGGTTATCGTGCTTAAAACTTTCGCACATAGCGTATTCTCTTTTGCCACCTATATTAATGGAATCCTGAAATTGAGTTTCATTAACAGTATTCTGCCTATCATCGGTATTACATTAACGGTTTTTGTAGTAAATAAAGTTCTTAATGGAAGTATTCAAAAAGGAACTTCACAAATCTTATATGCAGTTGCCAAAAAAGCTAGTATTATTCCGAGAAAGCAGATGTATGCCCAAATTGTGACAAGTTCGTTAACGGTAGGTTTAGGAGGTTCTGCAGGTTTAGAGAGTCCAATCGTAATTACTGGAGCAGCATTTGGTTCAAATTATGCCCAGAATTATAAGATGCAGTATAAGGATCGAACTTTATTAATTGGATGCGGAGTTGCGGCTGGAATCGCAGCAGCATTTAACGCCCCAATTGCAGGAGTTCTTTTTGCTATTGAAGTTTTATTGGTAGATGTTAGTATTTCTGCTTTTACTCCAATTATGATTTCTGCCGCAACAGGTGCTTTGGTTTCAGCAATTGTTTTGGATGAAAGCATTCTTTTAAGTTTCAAAAAACAAGAAACATTTGATTATCACAACATTCCATTTTATGTTATTTTAGGTGTGCTTACTGGATTAGCAGCAATTTACTATTCAAGAAATTTCCAGAGAGTAGAGCATTATTTTGCGAAACAGCAAATCAATCCTTACAGAAAAGCTTTAATTGGTTCATCCCTATTAGCTTTATTAATTTTTATTTTTCCGACCCTGTTTGGTGAGGGATACGAAAGCATCAAAACCTTATCTGAAACCGATCCTGGAAAACTATTAGACAACACATTATTTGCTGATTTCAGAAATAATCAGTGGGTCTTACTTTTATTTATTGGAGCCACTATGATGGTTAAAGTATTTGCTTCAGGATTAACCCTAGGAAGCGGTGGAAATGGAGGAAACTTCGCTCCTTCTCTATTCTTAGGATCGTATTTAGGATATTTCTTCTCTAAACTAGTTACGATGATAGGTCTATCAAAACTTCCTATCAGTAATTTCACTATGGTCGGAATGGCTGGAATTTTAAGTGGTTTATTTCACGCGCCTTTAACTGCAATCTTCTTAATTGCAGAAATTACAGGAGGTTACGGATTAATGATTCCGCTAATGATTGTTTCTTCCATAAGTTTTGCCATTTCTAAACGTTTTGAAAAATATTCGCTTGACGTAAAAGGATTAGCAAAAAAAGGCCATGCCTTTACAAGCAATAAAGATTCTAATATTTTATCGACTTTAGACATCGATTCCATTATTCAATGCGATTATCTAACTGTTCATCCAGATGAAAACATGAGCAAATTGGTAGACTTAATTTCGCATTCTAACCAAGTGGTTTTTGCAGTTGTAAACAATGATAAAGATTTGGTCGGAGTAGTTCATTTTAACGATATTCGAGAAATTATATTTAATTCTTACCGCGTAAAATATACTTTCATTAGAGATGTAATGAAAGCGCCAGCTGCTACAATTTCTACACTAGACAGTATGGAAATCGTAATGCGTAAATTTGAAACTACCAAATCTGCTTTTCTACCTGTTCTAAGAGATGGAAAATACCACGGATTCATTTCAAAATCGATAGCACTTGAAGCTTATAGAACAAAACTTCGTTCTATGACGATTGAATAATCTTTAATATCGGATACGTTAAAAATTTCATTTATCCGATATTAAGAAGTATCTTTGTAGGATTATGTTTAATATTGACCTAACATACCGAGAAGAATTTCAATCAACCTTTGATCGATTGTACCAAAAAAGGCAAGAACTGCAAAACAGCAGACCATTGCCCAATATTGCCTTGAATAAAATAAGAGAAAGTCTTTCTCTAGAATGGACTTATAATTCTAATAGCATTGAAGGAAATACACTCAGTCTCAGAGAAACTCAAATGGTTATTCAAGAAGGAATTACTATTAAAGGAAAATCACTTCGTGAACATTTTGAAACCCATAATCATGATAAAGCTATTGATTACCTATACTCTATTGTAGATGAAAATTACAAACTAAGAAGTATAGACATTCTTTCTATTCATGGTTTGGTAATGCGCTCTATCGAAGAAGATTTTGCTGGAAGAATTCGTAACGGAGGAGTTCGCATTTCAGGTGCTAATTTTATGCCTCCAAATGCCAATAAAGTCTCCGATTATCTAGACGAACTAATTGAGTTTATTAATACAAATCCGTTTGGTTTAAATGATATTGAACTCGCAACAATATATCATCACAAATTAGTCTGGATTCATCCTTTTTTTGATGGAAATGGGCGCACAGTTCGATTAAGCATGAATTTATTGTTGATGCGATGTGGTTTTCCGCCAGCCATTATTCTTAAAAATGACAGAAAAAAATATTACGAAGCGCTTAATCAAGCTAATAATGGTAATTATCAGAAGCTAACCCTTTTAATGTGTCAAGCGCTCGAAAGAACACTCAATATTTACCTAGGTGCGATGCCAGGAAGCACATATGACTATCAATCTATTCAAAATATTGTTAGTGAACCAAATACACCTTACGGCCAGGAATATGTAAGTTTATTGGCCAGAACAGGCAAAATTGATGCTTACAAAGAAGGCCGAAACTGGTACACCACCAAAGAAGCAATAGAAAACTACATGGCAACCCGAAAAAGAAAACGCTAGTTTAAACTAGCGTTTTTTGTTACTAATTGTAACATAAAGTTTTGCTATCGAGCACTAAAAGAACAAATCAAAGTGGTAACTTTGCGTTTTGCTCAAAATTATGTTAGATAAAGACAATACTATTGAAGTTCTTGGTGCAAGAGTTCACAATCTAAAAAATATCGATATATCCATTCCGCGTGAAAAACTGGTTGTAATTACTGGTTTATCAGGTTCTGGAAAATCTTCTTTGGCATTTGATACTATTTATGCTGAAGGTCAGCGTCGTTATGTTGAAACTTTTTCAGCATATGCCAGACAATTCCTTGGCGGATTAGAACGTCCTGATGTAGATAAAATAGATGGACTTTCTCCTGTAATCGCGATTGAACAAAAAACAACAAGTAAGAGTCCGCGTTCTACAGTTGGAACTATTACTGAAATTTACGATTTCCTAAGGCTCTTATACGCACGTGGCGCAGATGCCTACAGTTATAACACTGGCGAAAAAATGGTTTCGTATTCTGATGAACAGATTAAAGATCTGATTATTCAGGATTATAATGGAAAACGAATTAATATTCTTGCTCCAGTTATTAAAGCCAGAAAAGGTCATTATGCCGAGCTTTTCCAACAGATTACCAAACAAGGATTCTTAAAAGTTCGTGTAAACGGGGACGTTCAGGATTTAGTAGCCGGAATGAAACTGGATCGTTACAAAACGCACGATATCGAAATTGTGGTGGACAGAATGGTGATTGAGGACAATCCAGATACTCAAAAAAGATTATCTGAAAGTATCAATACAGCGATGCATCACGGTGAAGATGTCTTGATGATTTTAGATCAGGATTCTAATGAGGTTCGTTATTTCAGTAGAAATTTAATGTGTCCTACAACAGGAATTTCATATCAAAATCCAGAACCAAATTTATTTTCGTTCAACTCCCCAAAAGGAGCCTGTCCTCATTGCAACGGATTGGGAACTGTGCACGAAATCAACGTTAAAAAGATTATTCCAAATCCGAAATTATCTATAAAAGCTGGTGGTTTTGCTCCTCTTGGCGAATATAAATCTTCTTGGATCTTTAAACAATTGGAAACCATTGGAGAAAAGTTCGGATTTAAAATAACCGATCCAATCGAGAAAATTCCGGAAGAAGCGATGCAAATGATTTTGTATGGCGGAAAAGATAAATTTTCTATCAATTCAAAAGATCTCGGCGTAACGAGAGAATATAAAATTGATTTTGAGGGAATTTCTAATTTCATTAAAAATCAATACGATGAAAGTGCCACAACCAGCATAAAACGTTGGGCAAAAGATTTTATGGACGAAATTAATTGCCCTGTTTGCGACGGTTCGCGTCTTAAAAAAGAAGCATTATTTTTTAGGGTAAATGAAAAAAATATCACCGAATTGTGTGATATGGATATTTCAGATTTAACAGCTTGGTTTCAAGATTTAAATAGCCATTTGACAGACAAACAGCTTTTAATTGCTTCCGAAGTGGTAAAAGAAATCAAAGACCGTTTGAACTTCCTGATGAATGTTGGTTTGAATTATCTGGCTTTAAGCCGAAGTTCAAAATCCCTTTCTGGTGGTGAAGCACAGCGTATTCGTCTTGCTACTCAAATTGGTTCTCAGCTGGTTGGAGTTCTTTATATTTTGGACGAACCAAGTATTGGTCTACACCAAAGAGATAATGAAAAACTTATTCATTCTCTCGAACAATTACGCGATATCGGAAACTCAGTTATTGTTGTTGAACATGACAAAGACATGATTGAAACGGCTGATTATGTAATTGATATTGGCCCAAAAGCAGGAAAATACGGTGGAGAAATCATCAGTATAGGAACTCCTAAAGAAACTTTAGCTTCAGACACTATAACCGCTCAATATTTGAACGGTAAAATGAAGTTTGATATTCCGAAGAAAAGAAGAAAAGGAAATGGCAAATTCTTGAAACTGACTGGTGCAACAGGAAATAATCTTAAAAACGTTACGATTGAAATTCCGTTAGGGCAATTAACCTGCGTTACGGGAGTTTCTGGAAGCGGAAAATCTACTTTGATTAATGAAACGCTTTATCCTATTTTAAATGCGTATTATTTTAATGGCGTAAAAAAACCGCAACCTTACAAAAAGATTGAAGGTTTAGAACACATTGATAAAGTTATTGATATTGACCAAAGTCCGATTGGAAGAACACCACGTTCGAATCCGGCAACTTATACGGAGGTTTTCACAGAAATCAGAAATCTGTTTACCATGACTTCTGAAAGTATGATTCGTGGTTACAAAGCGGGGCGTTTTAGTTTTAATGTAAAAGGCGGACGTTGCGAAACCTGTGAAGGTTCTGGTGTAAGAACAATAGAAATGAACTTTTTACCAGACGTTTATGTAGAATGCGAAACTTGTCAAGGAAAACGCTTCAACAGAGAGACTTTAGAAATTAGATATAAAGGAAAATCAATTTCTGATGTTTTGGATATGACGGTTGATGAAGCTGTTCCATTCTTTGAAAATATCCCGAAGATTTACAGAAAAATCAAAACCATTCAAGATGTTGGTTTAGGTTATATTACGCTTGGTCAACAAAGCACAACTCTTTCTGGCGGTGAAGCGCAACGTATAAAACTGGCGGGAGAATTGTCTAAAAAAGATACTGGAAATACATTTTATATTCTAGATGAGCCAACAACAGGTTTGCACTTTGAAGACATTCGCGTTTTAATGGAAGTAATCAATAAATTGGTTGATAAAGGAAATACCATTCTAGTGATCGAACACAATATGGATGTTATAAAACTTGCCGATTATATTATTGACATTGGTCCAGAAGGTGGAAAAGGCGGGGGACAATTGGTTGCTAAAGGTACTCCAGAAGAAGTGGCTCAGAACAAAAAGAGTTATACGGCTAAGTTCTTGAAAAAAGAGCTAGAGTAATAAGAATATCTTTGTCAAAGTTTAAAACTTTGACAAAGATTTAAATATTTCAATAATTTAACAATAATTATTTTATATTTTAGCTTTAAAAAAGCGAAATATGAAAACCACCGTATTATTTATTATAATATCGATATTCTCACTTAACTCTTATTCTCAGTCTCAAAAAGACAGCCTCAATAAAGTTGTTCAAGAACGAATTAAAAAAATAAAGGAAGATCAATCCGAAAACCCCTATTACAGCCAGCAAGAACTCGAAGACAATTATAAAAACGAAATTGATACCTTTCTGGCTTTGGCTCAACCAAGTGAAAATAGTGATTTAGCAAATCATTTCAAGATCTATTTGGAAAAAAGACTTCTAAAAAAAATAGATTTTTCGGCAATTAAATGGTCTGCTTTTTATAAAGAAATTTCAAAGAATAAAACAACTCTTAGCGTTCGATTAACTTTTGAATTAAGCAAAACAGGTAAAGCAACAAACTGCCGTATCAATACCAAAGACAAAGAATTAGAAAAAAACATTATCGAAGTTTTCAAAAAATTTCCATTAGAAAAACTGGGAATAAAAGAGAGTGATAAATTAGGAAAAATCAGCGTGCAGCTATTTACTAAAGAAGATAATGAAGTTGTTATAAAAGCTAGTCAATTTGCTGTAGTTGATGTACCTCCAATACTGAAAGGATGTGAAGACGCTTCGTTATACTGGCAATTAAATAAATGTCTTTATGACAGATTATACGATTACATTGTAAAAAACATTTCATTAAAAACCCTTAATGATCAAGAATCAAGAGGTGAAATCATATTCAGACCACGTTTTACAATTAATAGCGAAGGAAAAATTATAAACGTAAATTCTATTGCACCAAACAAAGTGATTAAAGACGAAATTGATCGTGTTATATTATCCTTTAATGAAACAATAGAACCCGGCAAAAGAAATAATGTTCCTAAAAATACCTATTGTGATACGTTCCGTACTATTATAATAGAAAATTTGAAATAGTAATTTTTTTGATATAAAAGGTCAACAATCCAATCATTTATTGAAATTACGAAAGATCATATTTGAAATTATAATTAATTTTGATTCAAATTTAATTCATTGATAATGAAACGAAAACGCCATATTCATCATTATCGCAACATTACTTTTGGATTATAATTCCTGTTTTTTATAACAATTCTAGAAAAAAGCGTTAATTTAGTGTCCGCTTTTTTTGAAAAATTCACGCTTTTTAAAGAAAACATGTTTCGATTAAACCGAATGTTTATTTGAAACCAACTGCCCTAGCCCTGACGGGAGCGGCATCTCCCGATTTAGAAAAACAAGGCTTTTTAGCCGTAGTTTTTGTTTATCGGGAATATAGTGGACAGGCAGTCCCGATAGCTATCGGGAAGCTCCTTCTTCCGTTTACATAAAAACATAATAATAAATTAAAATACCTAAAATGAGATTAGAAGATTTTGATAATGATGAAGATAAAGTAATTCAGGATCGTTTGAAACAAAGAACGTGGAATGAAATTAAAACCAATGACAGCTGGGCAATTTTTAAAATTATGTCTGAGTTTGTAAATGGTTATGAAGCAATGGGACGTATTGGTCCTTGTGTTTCTATTTTTGGATCTGCGAGAACAAAACCAGAAGACAAGTACTATCAATTGGCAGAAAAAATTGCCTACAAAATCAGTAAAGCAGGTTACGGTGTGATTACAGGAGGTGGTCCCGGAATTATGGAAGCTGGAAATAAAGGAGCGCATTTGGGCGGAGGAACTTCGGTTGGCTTAAATATCGAACTACCGTTTGAACAGCATTTTAATCCGTATATTGATCATGATAAAAACCTGAATTTCGACTATTTCTTTGTGAGAAAAGTAATGTTCGTAAAATATTCGCAAGGTTTTGTAGTTATGCCAGGAGGTTTTGGAACTTTAGACGAAATGTTTGAAGCTATCACTTTGATTCAGACTAAGAAAATTGGAAAGTTCCCAATCATCTTGGTTGGAGTAGAATTCTGGTCTGGCTTGATTGAATGGGTTAAGACTGTTTTGGTAGAAAAAATGCATACAGTAAGCCCTGAAGATTTGAATTTATTTAAAATTGTAGATACTGAAGACGAAGTTGTTGAGGCATTAGATAAATTCTACAAAAAGTACGATTTAAGTCCGAATTTCTAATTTTTCCAACCACAATTAGTGATATAAGCACAGCGCTTAAAGCAATCTTTTTAAATGAACTTATATCACTTATAGGGTTAAAATATACTGCAAATACACAAAAATCGAAAGCTGTTTTTTTAAACAGCTTTTTTTATACTATTTTTACAAAAATCCGTAACTTCAATACATCCGTAACATAAGTATGTCTGATAATTTTTAAGCCAATATTTGAAAGCACTTTATAAAATTATTTGCCTCGTTTTGGTTTTATCATTTTCGATAAAACTAACTGCACAACATCAATCTAAGATGGAAGTGGCGGTAAATCTTGAGCTTAAAACACTGAACATAAAACAGGATATTACCTATCATAATAATACAAACGACACTTTGGTTTCGATTGTGCTTAATGATTGGAATAATGCTTATGCAGACAAAAACACGCCATTGGCTAAGCGTTTTTCTGACGAATTTTACAGAGGTTTTCATTTAGCAAAAGCTGCAGACCGAGGAAAAACTACAATTATAAATCTAACTGATACTAATTTTTCGGCTTTAGAATGGGAAAGAAGTGCGGAGAATCCTGATTATATTACTGTCCGACTGAATCGTAAACTTCTTCCAAACGAAAAAATCGATTTACATCTTAATTACATTGTAAAAATACCGAATGACAAATTCACTCATTTTGGTTTTGATCAAAATGGCGGAATGGCATTAAAAAACTGGTTTTTAAGTCCTGCCCGTTTTGAAAATGGTCTTTTTGTAAAGTACAATAATTTCAATTTGGATGATATTGCAAATGCAGTGAGTGATTATGATGTTGAAATCAAAATCCCAAATCAATATTCTATTGCTACCGATTTAAATTCGGTTTCAAAAGATACTACCAATCAGAATTACAGTATTTATTCTTATTCGGGGCAAAATAGAGCCGATTTTAGTCTTTATATTGAAAAGCAAAATAGTTTTAGAGCATACGACAATGGTTCTTTGGTGGTTCTAACGAATTTAAAAAACAAAAAAATAGACGAGTATCAGAAGGCGATTATTATTAATCGCGTAGTTTCTTATGCTGAGAAATTTATAGGTAAATATCCGCATGAAAAAATCACAGTTTCGCAGATAGATTATGATAGAAATCCATTTTATGGCTTAAATCAGCTGCCATCGTTTATCAGTCCGTTTGAAGATGATTTTATTTTTGAGATTCAATTTTTAAAGACTTTTTTAAACAATTATCTCAAAAACAGTTTGCGCTTAGATCCAAGAAAAGACAATTGGATTTATGATGGAATCCAGATTTACACCATGATGAAGTATATGGAAGAACATCATCAGGATGAAAAAATGCTGGGAAAACTTTCAGACATGAAACTCTTTAAAAGCTATAACATTACCAATCTGACTTTTAATGAGCAATACAGTTATTATTACATGCTAATGGCGCGTAAAAATCTGGATCAGCCTCTCGGAGATCCTAAAAACACGCTGATAAAGTTTAATGAACAAATTGCTAGTAAATATCGTGCGGGTTTAAGTTTGAGTTATTTAGACGATTATCTTAATCACGATATTGTTCCTAAAAGTGTAAAGGAGTTCTATAATCTTAACCAGATTGGACAATCCAATAGATATGATTTTGAAAAAATCTTAACTCAAAAAAGTCCAAAAAATATCGATTGGTTCTTTAAAACTATTATCGACTCTAGAGATATAATCGATTATAAATTTACTAATGTTTCGAAAACAGCAGACAGCATTACATTTTCGGTAAAAAATAAAACTGGAATTTACGCTCCTATTCCGATTTACGGAATTAAAAAGAAAGAAGTCGTATTTAAAGAATGGATTGAGCCTGTTAAAAAAGATTCTGTTTATGAGTTCAGCCGAAAAAATGCGGACAAAATCGTTATCAATTACAATAACGAAGTTCCAGAATATAACCAACGAAACAACTGGAGATCTCTAAAAAATGTTTCACTAAATCGTCCAGTAAAATTTAATTTTGCTAAAGATTTAGAAGACCCAGATTACAATCAAATTTTATACATTCCAACATTAAATTATAATTATTATGATGGCTTTACACCTGGAATTCGTTTTCATAATAAAACCATTCTAGACAAACCTTTTAATTTTGATATTAATCCCGCTTATTCAATAAAGGCAGGAACCATTTCTGGCTCATCAGCTTTCTCTTGGAACCAATACTATCGCAACAGCACTTTATTTAATGTTCGATATTCTATCAGTCAAAATTATTACCATTATGCTCCAGATGCTACATATTTGAGATTAAATCCGATGGTAGTGTTTCGTATTCGCGAAAAAGATTTCAGAGACAATAGAAAACAAGCGATCATGTTTCGTGAGATCATCGTAAATCGTGAAGCTAGCAGTTATATAACAGATAATTCAGAACCTAATTATTCGGTATTTAATGCTCGATATTCTAATACAAAAACAGAATTGATTGATCATTTTAGTTTTATGACTGATCTGCAGTTTTCTGGAGGATTCGGAAAAGTTTCTGGTGAAGTCGAATACAGAAGATTATTTGAAAATAACAAAAAGTTAAATTTAAGATTATACGCTGGAAGTTTCCTGTACAATACAACAAACTCAGATTATTTTAGTTTTGGTTTAGACCGTCCGACTGATTATTTATTTGATTATAATTTATTTGGAAGATCAGAAAGCACAGGATTTTTCAGTCAGCAATATGTTATTGCCGAAGGAGGTTTCAAATCGCAAATAGAACCTTCGTATGCCAATCAATGGATGGCCACTCTAAATGCGAGTTATGCAATCTGGAATTGGGTAGAACTTTACGGTGACATTGGTTTTTTGAAAAACAAGCATCAGAGTGAGTTCTTTGCTTACGATTCTGGAGTACGCTTAAACCTTGTTCCTGATTACTTTGAACTCTATTTTCCTGTTTATTCAAATAATGGATGGGAAATATCACAACCTAAATACAATGAAAAAATACGATTTATAATCACCTTTTCGCCAAAAACGTTAGTCACACTTTTTACTAGAAAATGGTTTTAATCAAATAAAAATTAAACAAAAAGTTGAGAAATTATCAATAAAATTAAATTTCACATAAAAATAACATAAATAAAATACATAGTTTTTAGATTTGAATACAAATAATTAAATTATATTTATTTCAAAGAATTATGATTATTGATTGTTTTTAAGTAATTTCGCGACATAAACAACATGACCCTGTAAGATTATGATAAAAGAAAAAAGCAATACTACACTGACATTTGAAGATTTCAAAACTGAGGTATTGAATGACTATAGAATTGCGGTAACAAGCCGTGAATGTAGTCTTTTAGGTCGAAAAGAAGTATTAACCGGAAAAGCTAAGTTTGGTATTTTTGGAGACGGAAAAGAAGTGCCACAGTTGGCAATGGCTAAAGCTTTTAAGAATGGAGACTTCCGTTCTGGATACTATCGCGATCAAACTTTTATGATGGCTATTGGCGAATTGGATGCTAAGCAATTTTTCGCTGGTTTATATGGTCATACTGATTTAGCTTTTGATCCAATGTCTGCGGGAAGACAAATGGGCGGACACTTTGTAACGCACAGTTTAAACGAAGACGGTTCATGGAAAGACTTAACTAAACAAAAAAATTCAAGTTCAGATATATCTCCTACTGCTGGTCAGATGCCAAGATTATTGGGATTGGCACAGGCCTCAAAAATTTACCGAAACGTAGACGGAATTACTATTAAAGACAAATTTTCTGTAAATGGTAATGAAGTTGCTTGGGGAACTATAGGAAACGCAAGTACTTCTGAAGGTTTGTTTTTTGAAACCATAAATGCTGCTGGAGTTCTACAAGTTCCGATGGTAATGAGCGTTTGGGATGATGAATACGGAATTTCTGTTCATGCAAAACATCAGACTACGAAAGAGAATATTTCTGAAATTTTAAAAGGATATCAGCGCGATGAAGATTCTAAAGGTTATGAAATCTTTAGAGTTAAAGGCTGGGATTATGCCGAACTGGTTTCTACTTACGAAAGAGCTGGAGCCATTGCACGCGAAGAACACATACCCGTTTTAATTCACGTAAACGAATTAACACAGCCACAAGGCCACTCTACTTCTGGTTCTCACGAACGTTACAAAAGTTCAGAAAGATTAGCTTGGGAAAGAGATTTTGACTGTATTCGCCAAATGCGTTTGTGGATGATTGCAATTAATATCGCTTCTCCAGAAGAATTAGCAGAACTTGATTTCGAATTAAAGAAAGAAGTTTTAGAAGCTAAAAAAGAAGCTTGGAATAGCTTTATTAATCCAATTATTGATGAACAAAAAAATCTTTTAGCTTTATTGGAGCAAATTGCCGAGGCAAGCATCAATCATAAAGAAAGAATCAAAAAATTAATTTCTGAATTGGCTGCAATTAAAGCACCGCTTAAGAAAGAATTATTGGTTTATGCAAGAAAGATTCTTCGTTTTATTGAAGTTCCAAACAGCAAAGTTCTTTTATCTAACTGGATTACAAAATTCTTAGCCGAAACACAGGAAAAATTCAGCAGTAATCTACATTCTGAGTCTGAACAAAATGTATATTCTGTAGAAAAAGTTCTTCCTAAATATGCTGAAAACGCAAAACCAGATTTAGACGGAAGAATGATTTTGCGCGATAACTTCGATGCTTTATTTGCAAAATATCCTGAAACTTTAATTTTCGGTGAAGATGTTGGAAACATCGGAGACGTAAATCAAGGTCTTGAAGGTATGCAGGAAAAATACGGTGAACTTCGTGTTGCCGATGTCGGAATTCGTGAAGCAACCATTATTGGTCAGGGAATAGGAATGGCTTTGAGAGGTTTACGTCCGATTGCTGAAATTCAGTATTTAGATTATTTATTGTACGCTATTCAAATCATGAGTGACGATTTAGCTACATTACAATATAGAACTGTTGGAAAACAGAAAGCGCCACTAATTATTAGAACTCGTGGACACCGTTTGGAAGGAATCTGGCATTCTGGTTCTCCAATGGGAATGATTATCAATGCTATTCGCGGAATCCATGTTTTGGTTCCTAGAGATATGACACAAGCCGCTGGTTTTTATAATACTTTGCTAGAATGTGACGAGCCTGCTTTGGTTATTGAATGTTTGAATGGATACCGTTTAAAAGAAAAAACACCTTTGAATTTTGGTGAGTTCAAAACACCAATTGGAGTTGTAGAAACTCTAAGAGAAGGTTCTGATATTACTTTAGTTTCTTACGGATCAACTTTAAGATTGGTTATGCAAGCAGCTAATGAATTGGCAGAAAAAGGAATTGACTGTGAAGTTATAGATGTTCAATCTTTACTTCCATTTGATATTAGCAAAGACATTGTAAAAAGTATTGCAAAAACAAACCGTCTTTTAGTAATTGATGAAGATGTTCCTGGAGGAGCTTCAGCTTTCATTTTACAGCAAATTTTAGAAGAGCAAGACGCTTACAAACATTTAGACAGCAAACCGCAAACTTTAGCTGCTAAAGCACACAGACCTGCATACGGAACTGATGGAGATTATTTCTCTAAACCATCTGCAGAAGATATTTACGAGAAGGTGTACGATATGATGCACGAAGTTAATCCTTCTAAATATCCTGCTTTATACCAGTAATTAAGAATTTTAGATATTAAAAAACGCTCCAAGAATTTGGAGCGTTTTTGTTTTTTATACTTTATCAACTTTGTCAAAGTTTAAAACTTTGACAAAGTTCTACACAATCTTTGTAGAGTTACTTGCGGAGATTTCTCCTTCGTCGAAATGACAAAATTGTGGAATGTTATTCAAATTAATTAAATATCCTTCAACATAGCCCTAGCTCTTTCCAAATCCTCGACTGTATCAATACCAATTCCCACATGAGTTGTTTCTACCATTTTAATACGTTTTCCGAATTCTAAATAACGTAATTGTTCTAGTTTCTCAGAAGCTTCTAAAGATTTCATTGGAAGGCTGTAAAAGTCTAATAACGCCTGTTTTCTAAAAGCATAAATTCCGATATGCTGAAAATATCTTACTCCAACATTTTTCTCTCTCGGATACGGAATTACAGAACGTGAAAAGTATAATGCAAACTGTGACTGATCTACCACCACTTTTACATTATTTGGATTATTGATTTCGTCCTCATTGGTGATTTCACGCATTAACGAAGTCAAATCAATTTTTCTATCTGAATCATTCTTAAAAACAGATAATACTTGAGCTAAAGGCTCAGCTTCTGTAAATGGTTCATCGCCTTGCACATTCACTACAATATCAACATCGAGGTCGGCAATGGCTTCAGCAATTCGATCGCTTCCAGATTCATGTTCTTTGATACTCATTATGGCTTTTCCTCCATTGGAAACAATTTCATCAAAAATCAGATCAGAATCAGTTACAACAAAAACATCATCGAATAATTTTGTAGAAACTGCTGCTTCGTAGGTTCTTAAAATTACTGTTTTTCCACCTAAATCCTGCATTAGTTTTGCAGGAAAACGTGTTGAAGCATATCTGGCCGGAATTACTGCTATTATTTTCATTCTTATATTTTACTGAGTTTAAAAACTCAAAAATTAGTAATTTAATTTTCACTTCTTTTAAGTGCTTACAAATATGCAAAAATTACTTTTAAATTTTCTGTTTTTCTATTTCTGTAAGGGATGAAAATCATGTTCACGAATTTTCTGCCTAATAGCAAACAATACATTGATTGTTATTAGAACTTTCTTGTGTTATTTATTAAGACAAAAAATTATAACAAAACTGTAACACGAAGATAAGTTGCGGGAATTAATGTAGAATTTTTGTCATTACTTTTGTTTTGGCTATTGACTAATTCGTCAAGTTTAGCATACAAATCAGAAGTTTTACCATTTTGTTCAGCAGCTTCGAAAGCATTCATGGTTGGGCCATAATAATTTTTCAATCGATCTAGCCACTGCGAAGGTGGGAATGCTGCTTTAAATGTAAAGGTATCTTTCTCAAAAGAAATATTTTCTTTAGGAACACCAGCATTTGTGAATCTTTCAACTACGTTATCCTCAATTCCCCAAAGCATTGGACTTACAAAACCCTCAGGAGGCGGTGGCGTAAATTCTGAGCTAATTTTCAAGATTTGTGCAACCAACGTTGGATCTCCCGGTATCCAATTACCCATAATAACTTTACCTCCAGGTCGTGTAACACGAACCATTTCTTTAGCAACATCAAAAGGTTTTGGAGCAAACATTGCTCCAAAAATACTCATCGTAACATCGTAAGACTGGTTTTTCAATTCATTCAAATCAGTTGCATCACCTTCTTTAAATACAACATTATCTAATCCTTCTTTTTTTGCTCGAAGATTACCCGCTTCAACTAAATTTCTTGCTATATCAACACCTAAAACATTGGCTCCTAATTTTGCCGAAGGTATTGCGGTAGTACCATCGCCACAGCCAAGATCTAAAACGTTGCTATTTTCTTTAATTCCAATTTTGGCAACCAATTCCGCACCGCTTTCTCTCATAGATTCTGCAATACGCGTAAAATCGCCTTTTTCCCATAATGCTTTGTTTGGATTCATCTTAATTTTATCAGTGATTATAGTGCTGATGCCGCACTTTAACTTAATTTATAAATACCTTCTATCGTTTTTTAAATGATCACCAGTTAATCATAAAAGGCATTTAAAAAAACTACTTAAAAAGAAGACATAAATAAAATAATCAACTAACAAACAATTACTTACACAAAAATAAACAAAATTTAGATGAAACATTTTACTATCTCATAAAATTTATTTTTTAAACAAACTGTCTAGATTATAACTTTTAAACCAATACCACATAAATGGAAAAAGATTGGAAAAACTTTGACGAGTTCTTCTCTATTTTCACACAAAAACAAAGACACTATTCACAAAGAGTTTTCTAAAATATTTTTATAACATTTTCATTAAAGCATTGTTATTTAATTTCTTATAATATTTTTATTTTTATATAAAAAACTATGAAAAGAAACTTTACTTCTCTCCTGCTCTATTTCTTTTTAATATTTACCTCGAATGCTTTTTCTCAAAATGAAATCATCAATGCATTTACAAATCGAATTTTTGATGGAAAAGGTTACCAACCATTGACTAATTTAAAATGGAAATTTAAAACAGAAGGAAAAATCTTTTCTTCACCAATCGTTCAAAACGGAACAGTTTATATTGGTAGTGAAGATGGTTATTTTTATGCTGTCGATAAAAAATCTGGAACTCTAAAATGGAAATTTAAAACCAATGGAGCCGTTCACAGTTCTGCAAGTCTTTATAATGATATTGTTTATTTTGGAAGTTTTGATGGCCATTATTATGCTGTAAATGCCAAAACAGGAAAAGAAATATGGCGATTTAAAACCAAAGGCGAACATTGGTATAGTGAAATTGGAATGTGGGGTATGAAACCAAGCGATCTTCTTATGGCTGACTTGTGGGATTTCTATCTTTCAACTCCTGTTGTTTATACAGACCATAATTCTGCATTGGCAATTTTTGGAAGCAGCGACGGAAATCTATATGCTGTTGATGCTAAAACTGGAAGTTTAAAATGGAACTTTCAAACAAAAGCCGCTATACACAGTACTCCGGTTCTAGAAAAAAACACAGTTTATTTCGGCGGATGGGATGGCGTCTTTTATGCTTTGGATTGCAAAACAGGAAAAGAGAAATGGAAATTTTCTACCGAAGTCAAAACGGGCTTCACAGGAATTCAAGCTTCTGCTACTGTTTATAACGGAATGGTTTACTTTGGTGCGAGAGACCCTTATTTGTTTGCATTAGATGCCGAAACAGGAAAAGTAATCTGGAAATACAACGCCGAAAATTCTTGGATTTTGAGTACGGCTGTTGTCAAAGATAATATACTGTATGTTGGAACTTCAGATACTTACGCTTTATTGGCATTGGATGCTAAAACAGGAAAAGAAAAATATCGATTCAAAGGCAATGGTTACGTTTACTCTTCACCTGCAATTGCTGGAAACACAATCTATTTCGGTGATTTTTCTGGAAATTTCTTTGACTTAAATCTGCTTTCTGATGGAAAAGAATCGCATATAATTCCAACAGAAAATAGAACTAAATATGCTGGAAGCATTCTAAACAATAATCTTTTAGATTTTGGTTTCGTAGCCAAACAAACAGATTTATCTAGCTATCCCGAAAACCAAAAAGTTATGAATGAATTTTACAAATTAGGTCCGATTGTTTCTTCTCCATTTATCAATAATAATGTTATTTTTTATGGAAGTGCCGATGGTTATCTTTATGCTTACAACTTGAAAAAAGACAAATAATCTTAGCGAATCTCTGCGTAATTCTTTGTGAGTCTCCGTGTAATAGTTATACCGCAAAGATTCGCAAAGAATTACGCAAAGATTCACAAAATTTACTACATAAGCTTTACTGAAGTCATACTCAGAGATCCAGCCAGTAATTTATCATTAAAGAGGCTTAAATCATCTGTTTTATCTTTCAAACCTAAAGTATATAATAACGGAAGATAATGTTCTGGTGTTGGAACAGCCAATTGAATAGCTTTATTCATTTTTTCGAAATCTATTAAAGGCTGGAAATTTCCATCTAATAAATAATTATTTACCGTTTCGCGTGCTTCTATAGCCCAATCATAACCGTAATTATCTTTATCAAAATTTCTAAAATCTACCATTCTTAGATTGTGGACAATATTCCCGCTTCCGATAATTAAAACGCCTTTGTAACGAAGCGCTTGCAGTTTCTGAGCCAATTCAAAATGATATTGCCCCGATTTTGTGTAATCGATGCTTAGCTGAATTACAGGAACATCGGCATTTGGGTATAAATGTTTAATTACGCTCCAAGCACCATGATCCAATCCCCAATGTTCGTCTAATTCGACCATAACAGGATCTAAGAGCTTTTTAGTTTCAACTGCCAATTCTGGACTTCCTTTTGCTGGATATTGGACATCAAAAAGTGCTTGCGGAAAACCTCCAAAATCATGAATGGTTCTTGGCATTTCCATAGAAGTTACTTTTGTCCCTTTTGTAAACCAATGTGCAGAAACGCATAAAATAGCATTAGGCTGTGGTAATGTTTTTGCCAGATTACGAAAACCAGTTACAAACTGATTTTCTTCAATAGCATTCATTGGGCTGCCGTGTCCTAAAAATAGAACAGGCATTTTATCGGTATTCGAAAACGTAGATGAAATCGAATGTAAATCGTTTAGTGTTGTCATTTGCTAAAACTTTTTTTCTGCCACGAATTTCACGAATTACACTAATTTACTTA
This sequence comes from Flavobacterium movens, assembly GCF_039581425.1. Lineage (NCBI taxonomy): Bacteria > Pseudomonadati > Bacteroidota > Flavobacteriia > Flavobacteriales > Flavobacteriaceae > Flavobacterium > Flavobacterium movens. Next base: position 25,188 of record NZ_JBCPXY010000015.1, on the reverse strand, counting down.
GTTTTAAAAAAAATTCGTGCTAATTGGTGAAATTCGTGGCAAACTATTATTCCTCAAAACTCTCGTCTTTAAATCCTATCAAATATAACTTATTTTTGGCACGTGTCATAGCGGTATAAAGCCATCTAATGTAATCAGAATCAATTCCGTTTGGCAAAAAAGGCTGTTCGATAAAAACAGTATTCCATTGCCCACCTTGCGATTTATGACAGGTTATAGCGTACGAAAATTTAACTTGTAATCCGTTAAAATATTCGTTTTCCTTTACCTTTTGAAATCTTTTGTATTTAGTCGGTTCGTCTTCATAATCTTTCATCACTTCTTCATACAAACGATTTGATTCTTCGTAAGTTAAAGAAGGAGATTCGCTTTTTAAAGTATCTAAAATCAAAACGGTTTCAAAAGGTTTCTGATTAGGATAATCGACCATTCTGATCTTTACTTTTGCAAACGTATATCCATATAATTCTTTGATTCCGAAAAGTTCTAGAACTTCAATGATATCTCCATTGGCAATAAATCCCGCTTCGTCGGTTTCTTTTAGCCAGAAATAATTGTTCTTCACTACCATTAAAAAATCACCTACCGAAAGTTCGCTTTCTTTAAACAAAATACGGCTTCTAATCTGTTCATTGTACTGATTTGCTCTTTTATTTGAACGCACAATAAAAGCAGTATCTTCAATGCTATAATTGCTATACGCAGTATTAATCGCATCTTGAATATCATAACCATCTGTCAGTCGAACAATGTCTTTAAACTTCTTTACGTTGAACTTAAATTCAGTTATAAAACTCTCTTTAAGCAATTCACGCAATTCGGTTGCATTGTATAGAATTCCAGAATTTTCTTCCTGACGCATTACTTCGTCCAATTCGATATGATCAATTTCTTTGCTGTAATGAAAACCCAAAGTATCAATATCTAAAGCAGGACTAACATCCAAATTGACTGGTGGAAGCTGAGCTGTATCTCCTAAAAGAATCATTTTACAGTTTTGACCAGAATACACATAATTGATCAAATCGTCTAGAAGTGATCCGCTGTCTAAAGTACTGTCTGAAATCATCGACGCCTCATCGACGATAAAAATTGTGTTTTTATGTTTGTTGACTTGTTTGGTAAAAGCGACTCCGCCACCAGAAGACTTCTTCGGGAAATATATTTTTTTATGAATTGTAAAAGCTGGATTATTCGAATAATTGGCAATTACTTTGGCTGCACGACCAGTTGGCGCAAGCAAAACGTATTTTTTATTAATATCTCCTAAATTATTGACAATAGTAGAAATAACGGTTGTTTTTCCCGTTCCAGCATATCCTTTCAAAACAAAAATGGTGTCGTTTTGAGGTTCAGTCAGGAAAATTGCAATCTTCTGAAAAAAAATATCCTGCTTATATGTTGGAGGAAAAGGAAATCGTTTTTGTAAAATACCGTAAAACTGTGCAGAATTCATAAAATAATATTGAAATACAAAGGTCGACTTTTTTAATGGCAATGACAAAATTCAATTTCAATGTCAATTTCAAATTTCAACACCTCAAATATTCAATAAAAACAATCAAATCGGCACAAATAAAACATAACCACTTTAATTTCAAATAAATACACTTTTTCTTAACCTTATTTTAAACTTAGATTCAAATTGTTTTTTGAAATTGCAATTATAATTGTTCCTTTTTAATTTGTAAGTTTGTGGTCGCTTAAATTCTTTCTTGATTTAAAACAGGTAACGAATTGTAAATCAACTATGTCATTACAAAATACTAACATTACTTCAAAAAATTACAGAAAACTTTCTATTCAGGTTTCCCTGACTGGATTTTCATACTGCTGTTTTGATACTTTAAATAATGTCATTACTTCTTTTAAAGAAATAAAGTTTGACACTAACAACAAAACACCTCGAATTGAAGATTTATTCAGCAACGCTTTCAAACTAAATCCTGAATTAAAAGAGACTTACGACGAAGTAATGGTTATTCACAATAACAATTTTTCGACTTTTGTTCCGACTGCTTTATTTGATGAGAATTATTTAGGAAGCTATCTGCAATACACTACAAAAGTATTTGAAACAGATCACTTTACTTTTGATCAAATTCCGAATTATCAGATGAATTCAGTTTATATTCCTTATGTGAATATCAACAATTTCTTGATTGATAATGTAGGTTCTTTTAATTCTAAGCATGCCAACAGCATTTTGGTCGAAAAAATTCTCGACAATTCTAGAAACAACGACGATAAAAAGATGATTGTGAATTTTAACCCAGGTAATTTTGAAATTATCGTGGTGCAAAATCAGAAGCTTTTATTGTTTAATTCGTTCGAATACAATACCCCAGAAGATTTTATCTACTACATATTATTTACAGCAGAGCAAATGAGCATGAACCCGGAGAGTTTCAAATTAGAATTGTTAGGGACTATTTCAGAAAACGATCCATTTTATGCTATAGCTTACAAATACGTGCGCCATATTTCTTTTATGGATGTATCAAAACTAAAAGAGAAAAACAGCTTTACAACTGCTCAAAATCAAAAACATTATATCTTATTTCAATCATGAGAATCATTTCAGGAAAATACAAAGGACGCCGAATTTTTCCGCCAAAAAATCTACCTGTAAGACCAACGACTGACATGAGTAAAGAAGCATTGTTTAATGTTTTGAATAATCATTTTAATTTTGACAGTTTAAAGGTTTTGGATTTATTTTCGGGAACAGGAAACATCAGTTATGAGTTTGCTTCACGCGGAAGTGCTCCTATCACCTCTGTTGATGGCGATTTTGGATGCGTAAAATTCATTAAGCAAGTTTCATCAGAATATGATTTTGATATTGCTGCGACCAAAAGCGATGTTTTCAAATTTCTAGAAAACTGCAGAACCACTTACGACATTATCTTTGCAGACCCTCCTTACGGATTGGATCAGGCAACTTTTGAGAAAATTGTTCTAACGGTTTTTGAAAGAGATTTATTGGAAGATGACGGAATGATGATTATCGAGCATTCAAAATATACCAAATTGGATCATATGAGTAATTTTTCTTTCCAGAAAAGCTATGGCGGTTCTTTCTTTAGTTTTTTTGAATTGAATTCGACAGACGATGATGAAGAATTACCACATGATGCTTCTAAAAAAGAATCTGAAGAAGACGAAGGATAAATTTTTAAATATTAAAATATCAAATTCCAAATTTCAATTTTGCCTGAAACATCAGGATTGGAATTTGGAATTTTCTTTTTTTTGGATTTTCGAACCTTATCTGATTCTATTTTCACTTTCATTCACACTTTTTTCCTTGAATTCAGAATCTTTTATTTTTCCAAAAGAATAACGAACTGCAATAGAAATCTCGTTTGCATCAACTAAGTATCTTGCTCTAGAACTTATATTGTTAATTGTAAATCGTTCAGTATAAATTGTATTTTTAAAAATATCATTATAATTTAAAGTACAATTCCAGTTTTTACCAAATGATTTTGCCAGAGACAAATCAAAAATCAGTTTTGCATTTCTTTCAAAAACTCCCTCTTTTTGTTTGGTTGCACCCCAAAAAGACAGAACAAAAGTAAAATCCTTTGGCAGTTTGAAACTGTTATTCGAATAATAATACAAATAGGTTTTAGAAGAATTAAACAACGCCGATTCATCCTCAATTTTATTGGTCGCAAAAACTAAAGAATTGGTATTTGTCCAAATTTTATAAGTAAACGGCAACGTAAATTCAATATTATAACCCGATTCTTTCTGAAAATTTTTCTCGGTAAGAGTCAAAACATTATTCTGATTGTCAAATACAAAATCTTGATAAATAGGATTTTTATTTTGATATAAAGTCAGTTTTACAGATTTATCATGATATTGAAAAACCGTTGAAATCACATCCATAAATGTTGGGCCGAGATTGATATTACTGCCATAAATAAAATACGGATTTATATACGTTGCAATCATACTCAAAGACGAATAATTAGGCCTCGAAATACTTTTAGAATAATCTACAGTCAAACTCTTGGTACTATCTATAGAAAACGAAAACTGCGCTTTTGGAAAAAGATTAGTATAGTTTTTATCAACTAAAAACGCGTTATCTGTACTGTATTTACCACTGACATTGGTGTTTTCAATTCTTAAACCAGCAGAGAAACTGAATTTTTTAATTTTTCCCGTAAGTTGTGTATAGGCTGCTAAATTGGCTTCTTTAAAATGATAATCAAAAGAAGTGTTTTCGTTTTTATTATAAGCAAAAACATCATAATCTGATTTGGATTTAGCCGATGAATAAAGTCCGCCGTATTCCCAATTCATATCATTCTTGAACTTTTTCTCTAAATCAATTCTTCCAGAAAAAACATCAACATTAAACTTTTGATTTCGGTTTTGCGACAGCTCCAATTCGGATTCATTATAATTGTTTTCTACCAAACTCCATAAATGTTGATTGAAATTGGAACCTTGAAAACCAACAAACATCTTTGTATCTATAGCTTTTATTTTTTTCGAATAATTTATAAATGAATTAATAAAATTCTTGTCGCTTGAATTATCGCTAAAAGTAAAAACATTATTTATCTGATCTTGATTTTTATTAAAAGTAAAAGTATTGATATCGAAAGTATCGCTTTGCATTTTCCCATTTACATTTACCGAAAAATAATCTTCCTCATTTATTTTATAAAATAAACCTCCACCAAAAATGTACTGATTTCTATACGTAACCGCCGAAACATTATAATCTGAAACAATATTGGCCTCTGGAATTTGATACGCAATACTGTGGCTTTCCCAAGGATTTAGTTTATTATAATTGAAATTGGCTTTCCATTCTAATTTGCCTTTCTTAAAGCTAGAATTAAAACCTAAATAATTATTGTAATTCTTTTTGAAAGAAGCTGTTTCTGAAATTTCGGTTCTAAAACTATCTTTTTTACTGAGTTTCCGTGTAATTAAAATTACAGCACGCCCTTCAGCTTCATATTTAGACGACGGATTCTGAATGATTTCAACAGTTTTGATATCGGCTACAGCTAAAGCATTTAAATCGTTCATTCCGACTTTCTGATTATCAATATAAATTAACGGATTTCCTTTACCCACAATCGAAATACTTTCGCGATTTGAACTTACCTGAACCAAAGGAAGCCTCGAAAGCAAATCAACCGGATTTGAAATTGAATTGTAAACCGAATTAGCAACATCAACTTTTATGTTTCCGTTTGAGTTTGTAAAAGTCTTTTTCTCCTGACTGATTACAATTTCATCCAATTGATTTGAAATAGAATCTTTTGGTGTTTCGTTCTGAGCATTGGCAATAAATGAAAGACAAAAAAGTAAAAGTGTTATTAGAAGTTTTAAAGGCAGATAAAGATTCATTTTAAAATTGAAATTGATTAGTAGTGCTGCAAAAATGCTTTGAAAAAACAGTTCCGTAAGTTAATCGTAGGTTAATGCAAGGTTAATCTGCTATTTGTATGGTAAAAGCCGTATTTTTGAAACAGAATTTTAAAAGAGTATGAAACAAAGAATCAATTTATTAATCACATTTTCTGTCATTGCGTTAATTGTACTCATGACAGTACAATGTTATTTGGTAAAAACAGCCTACGAATATAAAGTGGCACAGTTTCATACGCAGATTAAAAATGAAATTGCCCAGATTTCGAATAATTATAGTGATATTGATTCGGCTTTGGTTGCAAAAAGAGAAATGCTTTACAAAAGCCTTTCGGAAAAATATATAAAAGGAAAAAATACCAAACTGGATCTTAAAATTGGCGTTTTAAAAAATGAATATCAAAATGCTTTAACACAAGATCTTCAACGAAAATTTGAAAGAGATTTACCGAATTTTAAAATTGATTTTGCGATTGTTCTCAACAAGTTTATTTTGTATCAAAGTGCAAAAAAAGCCGATACAATTTTCTCGGAAAAGCCTTTTATCCAGAATAAATTGTACGGAAATCTGGCTTCACTCAATCATGCTTTTTTAGTGCGAAATTATGTTGGAACGACTAACGGAACTTTTGAAAATCAGGAATATCAATTACTGACAGAAGACTCCATGTATGTTTCTGTAATAGATTGGGAAATGATTATTTTAAAGCGAATGACTTTTATTCTCATTCTGTCTCTATTATCAATTCTGACTTTAATTACACTTTTTGTTATTGCCTTAAAAGCTTTAATCAAACAGAAAAAAGTGAGTGATGTAAAAACCGATTTCATCAATAATATTACACACGAACTTAAAACGCCTTTGGCAACTTTAGGGATTTCGACAAAGATTTTGGCACAGAAAAGCATTCGTGACAATGACGAAAATTTTAATGCCATTGTGAGTACAATTTCACGTCAGAATAACCGTCTGCAAAATTTAATCGATCAGGTTATGGCGAATTCTTTAGCAGAAAATGAAATTGAATTGCAAAAGGAAAAAATAGATGCCGAAGATTTCCTGCTTTCTATTGTCAATGATTTTAAAATTGCTTTTCCAAAAATCAATCTTAAAACCGATTTTCAGACAGCGAAAACTATTCTAGTTTTGGATAAATTCCATTTGACAACTGCTTTCTTGAATGTTCTAGAAAATGCTGTGAAATATGGATCGAACACTATAACCGTAAAAACAAGAATTGCAGAAAACCAGTTTTCTATTAGTTTTGAAGATGACGGAATTGGAATTGCCAAAAACAAACAAGCCTTTCTTTTCGAGAAGTTTTACCGTGTCGAACAAGGAAACCTGCACAATACAAAAGGCTTAGGTTTAGGATTATATTATGTTGATCAGATTGTAAAAGCGCATCAAGGCTCTGTTAACGTTATTAGCGAGTTAGGAAAAGGAACTCAATTTACTATTTTATTAAAAGTTTAATTACCTTATTTTGAAAAGATTACTTTTAGCCGAAGACGATTTTGATTTTGCTGCAATTTTAAAACAATATCTAGAACTGCATCAATTTGAAGTAATCTGGGCAGAAAACGGCGAGATAGCTTTAGACTATTTTAAAAGCCAGGCTTTTGATATTTGCATTTTTGATGTCATGATGCCCAAAATGGACGGATTTTCATTGGCTGAAAAAATAATTAACATCAATCCTGAAATTCCTTTTATTTTTCTAACAGCTAGAAAGCTCAAAGAAGATAAAATCATTGGCCTAAAACTTGGTGCAGATGATTATATCGTAAAACCTTTTGAAGTCGACGAACTGGTTCTTCGTTTACAGAATATTCTAAAGAGAATAGAGCAAAAAAGAAGTCTGGAAGGGAATAATATAATTGAAATTGGCTCGTATATTTTTGATAACGAACGTTTGACTCTCAATAATAAAAATCACGTTCAGCAGCTTACAGAGATGGAAGCTTCACTTATTGAGTATCTCTATCTCAACCATAATCAGTTACTAAAGAGAGATCAGATTTTAATGTCGGTTTGGAAAAAAGACGATTATTTCTCAGGACGAAGCATGGATGTTTTTATTAGCAGACTTAGAAAGTATTTTAATTCAGATCCAAAAATCAAAATAGAAAGCGTTCGCAATATCGGATTAGAATTTAAAATAGAAAAACCTTGATTCGTCAAGGTTTTTCTATCTTTTTTATTTGATAACCCAACCTAAGGTAAAGTTTCCAACAGGTATAAATTCTGTATCATATTTATCAAAATTTACTCCTGGCCCAACATTAAATTCGAGATTAAATCTTCCTTTATAAGTTCGCTGCAAACCCCATAATGCTGCAACTGTAAATGATCCTACGTAATTCCCGAATTTATCATTCGTCGAAATCGAAGGAAAACTATAAAGTACATTTGCTGCAATATAATTTCCTGAGTTAAAAGCTGTTCTTTTTCCTTTATTAGCTCTCTTTTCTAAATTATAATAATGACGGAACTGCTCATTAATTAAAGGGAAAAGATAGACATTGCTCTCGTCATAATAACTGTTGTATCGATATCCCAAACCTAAAGCTGCCTCCGAGTAAAGTGTGTTTTTTGCTGACAATGCATGTTCATAGACAAAACCTGGAAATAGCAGATTAATTTTAAATTGATTTTTTACAGAAACTGAAGCTTCGTCTTGTGCTTGAATTGTCGTAAATGAAATAGCAAATAGAAGTAATAAAATGTAATTTTTCTTCATTGTTTTTCAATTGGTTAGTTAGGGCAAAAATAGTATTTAAATGATACGAATCACTGAATATCGAAACTATTTTCTTACAAATACAAGAATTAAAATCATATAATTTTTCTAAACAATTGTATAACAGCAATTAACTAGTTGAATTTAACTTTGTTAGAGAACTTTTAAATCTAACAATCATGAACCTAAAAAGATTTTTCGGCGGATTACTTACAATCCTCGGAATTGTAGGACTTATTTATACTGCGGTTATTTTTGCCGGCACATCTGGAGAAACTAGAGATATAAAATCGCTTATTATTTACGGAATACTCGGAATCGTATTTTTTACATCGGGCATAAGTCTAGTGCGAACAACAAAAGACGAATCTTAGTTTTTTTTGCCACGAAGACACAAAGGCACGAAGTTTTTTAATCTCGCAAAGGCGCAGAGTCGCAAAGTTTTAAAAATTAATAAAACTCTTTACGACTCTGCGCCTTTGCAAGCAATTTTAAGCTCAAAGAAAAACAAAAGCGTCGCGACTTAGCGCCTTTGTGGCAAATCATTCCGAAACAGGATCCAGATTCAACTCTGTAAAATCTCTTTCTGTTTTAGAAATTATTATGGTTGCAACTGTGTTTCCTATTAGGTTCGTAATCGCCCTTGCTTCGCTCATAAATTTATCTACCCCCAGTAAAAAGGCCAAACCTTCAACTGGAATTTTATGCAAGGCTGTTAAGGTTGATGCTAAAACAATAAATCCGCTTCCAGTTACGCCCGCTGCTCCTTTTGAAGTAATCATCAAAATTCCGATAACGGTCATGATTTCAAAAAAGGTTAAGTGCACGTCATACAGCTGTGCTATAAAAAGAACGGACATTGAAAGATAAATCGAAGTTCCGTCAAGATTAAAAGAATAACCAGTCGGAATCACCAAACCCACAACCGATTTACTGCAGCCCATTCTTTCCAGTTTTACCATAATACTTGGCAAAGCAGCCTCAGAAGAGGAAGTTCCAAGAACCAGTAAAAGTTCTTCTTTAATATATTTTAAAATCGAAAGAATACTTATTTTATAATATCGTAATATGCTTCCTAAAACCAAAAAGACAAATAATGCCATTGTTAGATAAACACATAACATCAGTTTTCCAAGCGGAATCAAAGTGGCAAGACCAAACTTCCCTATTGTATAGGCCATTCCGCCAAAAGCACCAACTGGGGCAAGATACATTACATATTTTAAAGCAGTAAAAACGACTTTTGAAAATCGTTCCAAAACCAAAATTGTTTGTTCTCTTTTCTGATAAAAGTTCAGCGCGATTCCGCATATAATGGCAGCCAATAAAACCTGTAATGTAAAGTTAGACAAGAAGAATTGCAACCACGAAAAATCCTTTGCTGCTCCGTTTGTATATTGGCTTGCATCGCCAAAAGTAAGTCCCGATTTATCAATTTTTCCAGGTTTAAATATATAAGCAACAGTTACACCAATTGCCAAAGCAACGGTCGAAACCACTTCAAAATACGTTAAAGCTTTAACGCCAATTCGACCTACTTTTTTTAGATTTCCCATTCCCGAAATTCCCAGAACGATCGTCAGGAAGATAATTGGCCCAATAAAGAGTGAGATTAACTGAATAAACTTTTTACCCAGAAATTCCATTTTCACACCATTTTCTGGAGAAAAATGTCCAAGTAAAATACCCGAAATAATAGCTATTAAAACCCAAAAAGTAAGATTGGTTACAATGGCTCTAAAAAGGCTTTTTTTAGATTTTGGCGAAGGATTTGGAGTAGTAATATTCATGAGAATAAGTTAGATAGTTCACAAATATATAAAAAATGCAGACCTGTAAGCCGGATTCTGTTCTTGTCTCATTTTGCAATGATACAATACCTTATCATTTATCTAGATCCCGAATTACTTCGGGACTCAATCTACCTACCCTTCGACAACGAACGAGAAGCCCTTAAATGCCGATATACTTGGTATTTCACCGCATAGAGTTTACCTGGTTTCACTACAGCATTACCTGTACATACTTTCTGCTGCACTTGTCCTAATCCCTTTCGGAACCGACGGGCGTTACCCGCTATGCTTCTCTGTGGTGTCCGGACTTTCCTCCCTCCCGATCCCGATAGCTATCGGGACGAAACGACGATAAGGCGGTCTGCGCTGCAAAAGTAGCGATTTAAGAACTAACAATAATGATTTTAAATTTCAGATTTTATGAATTTTATCATAACTTTTTAATTTTAAAATAGTTATCTTTAAAAATCTATAATTTAAATTCGGTTTATCATGAAAAGAATGTATCATTACGCAACTGTTTCAAAGGCTTTAGATCAATTGAATGAAAAAGGATTTACGTGCGACTTTAATCGTAATGCAGACGCGATTAAAAAAAATCCTGAGAAATTTGAAATTGTTCATGTGTATCGATACGAGGGTGAGTCAGACCCAGCAGATGAAGCAGTTGTATACGGAATTAAATCAACTTCGGGCAAAAAGGGAGTTTATGTCGCTGGTTTTTCAGCCGATTCAGATCAGGAAACAGCGAAGTTTTTATTTGATTTAAGCATTCGAGGACGTTAGAAAATCAAATAAAAAAATGAGAACAAAAAAATATTAAATAATCTATGTCATTCCTAGAAACGGAATTTAAACCTTTCTAGGAATGGCATATAACATTATCAAAATTTACTTTTCAAATCCATTCTTCCATGAAGAATTCTTATAATTTCAATTTCTCCCTCTGAAATAATGTGATAAAATAAAATGTGTTCATTAGATTTATAACCCAATAATTTTTCTGTAACATTCTCGTATTTCTTTCCAAGATTAGGATTTTCAGCAACTTCCTGACAAGAATCCAAAAGTAACCAATAATACTTATCAGCTTGTTTTTCTGACCATTCATCAAAAGTATAATTCCAAATATCAGCTAAATCTTCAACAGCTTTATTGGTCAAATAATATTTAGCCATTTTTTCTTTTCGCTTTTAAACTTTTCAGTTGCTCTTTCGGGTCAAAATTTTCAGCACGTCCACTATTAGCTCCATCCTGAATTGCTTTTTTTAAAACAATTAATTTACTTTCTTCTTCTTCCAAAAGTCTTAATCCTGCCCTAACAACCTCACTAGCATTCTTATACCTTCCCTCTGAAAGACTGCTTTCTATGAAGTTTTCAAAATGGTTTCCAAGCGATATAGAGGTATTTCTTCCCATAGTATTTATATAAGACTACAAAGTTACCTAAAATTGGTAATTATTAGAATGAATATTCTATCAAATTTTAAAATCGTACATAAAAAGTCTATCACGAAGACATTTTTTTTTAAAACAACAGTAAATTTAAATTATACTGTCGGTATTTTCAATTTCCATCCTGGCTTAATTAAATCAGGATTCGAAATAATATCTTTATTCGCTTCAAAAATATCCTGCCAAGAAACTCCGTATGCTTTTCCAATCTTCGAAAGTGAATCTCCCATTTCAACTGTATATTCTCTCGAAACGCCTTCCTCAACTTCAATATTCATAATCAAATCGGCCGATCTAAAATCGGGATCTATAGTGTTATAAGCATTCCAAAGCTTTTCTTTGTCTGCTGCAGATTTTGCTGTTCCGTCAATATAAAGCACATTATCCTGCTCTCTTACTTGCAAATTTTCAATTCCTAATTCGGATGCCAAATCTGTCACTTCTCTATATTTATCTTGTAAACTCATAACAACTTATTTTATAATTAATTTGTTATCTACTTTTTTAGGTTTCAATTCCTGAATACTTTGCATAAGAGGCTGTAGTTTGTCTCTTTTAATTTCTCCCGAAAGTGTTACAACGCCTCCCACAACAGTAGCACTAACACCATCATAAGCATCTACAACTTTACTAACGGACTTGTCTAAATCGGCATCTGAATTAATAACAACAGTAGCCGCAGCTGGTTCCTGATTGGCTTTTTCAATTTCGCAGGTATTAACTACAGATTTAACACCTGTGGTTGCTTTTACGCTTTTTCCAATATTTTTTTTGAACATTTCATCATCACAAACACCTGTAATTGTAGCCACACCTTCATGCACTGTAACGTGGATGTCTGGATCATTTAATTTTTCATTAATTGCTTTTTCAATATCGACATCACTGGGTTTGCACGACACCAAAAAAACACTGAGACTCATTCCTAATAAAATTGATCTAATTTTCATAATGATAGGTTTTAATAATTAACTCCTTAAAGTTAAACAAATTAAATATCAACAAGTTATATGATATTAGAATAAATTTTATAAGTTTTGCAGTAAAAGAAAATAGAAAATTACTTTTTAGAATTTTGCAAAAGTGCCGTTAATTCCTCCAATTGAATCATTCCTATCTTCACAACCGATTCAACTTTAGCATCATCACAACCAATAATTAAAACACCTTCATTATCTTCCTCGTAACCGGCCGACACAACATAAAAATTAGGATTTGAAACTAATAATTCCTTCTTCCCATCTTTGAACCACCCATAATTAGCTTCATAAATAACTTTATCGTCTAAAATCTGAATGGTTTCATTTCCATAAGTATTCCAAAGGGCAACTCGTAGAGTATAAAATCCAATTAGAGAACAAAATCCGATTCCGATAAAATAACCGATATGTAAACCGTTTCCAAGAGCAATCCCAAAAATTGCTCCTACAACTGGAAAAATAAAAAGCACAAAAGCAATCACGAATAAGATTGCTCTCACTAAAAACGGTGTCTTTTTTACTTGTAAGTTTAGAATGTTGTTTTGGAGATGATATTGTTTCATAAAAAATATTTACAGTAATTTTCCTAATTAGGCGAATAATCAAGTTTACCTAAAACGCGATCTTCAATGTTGCCTATTACGTCACCATATTTTGCAGTATATAGTTTTTTAATATCAATCCATTCCTGATCTTTTCTAAAATCTTCCCAAGCTTTTTTCATTGCAGCTTCATCTGGCCATTCCAGAAAATATACAAACTCGGTTTTCTTATCTGATTTTGATTCGTAAATCGAAATAATCTTAAAGTTGTATTTCTTCATAATACGCATCGCATGATCACCAAAACGTTCATGAAATTCTTTTTTATTATTTTCGAAAATCTCATAGATTCGCAATTGATAAATTGGACTCGTTCGAATTTTCTGTGCTTTTACAATAAATACCGCAAGCAAAACTATTACTAGAAAATATTTCTTCATCACTTATAATTTATCAGCTTCCTAACTTGCCATATCGCTGCTGTTCAGAAAAATAAATAATGATCGTTTTTCCGTTCTTTTTATACGGATAAAACAATTCATAATTTCCATTTCTAGAGCTGTACCTTAACTCATCACTGTTTTTATTAAAAACTTCGTTAAGATAAACTCTTTCTTCTTTAGTAGTCTGATAAATATAATTTACTTTTTGAGGCTGTATGGTATCGCTATCCAAACCTTCATTATAATAAGCACTAAAACCAAGAAAAACAGGCGAATCTTTAATAGAATCTTTCACAATTAAGGTTACACTAGGAAAGTTTTTATCTGTTTCTGATAAAATTCTTAAAATACCAGTTGTTTCTTTGATATATGCTTTAGAAAAAGTATAATTCAGAAGTTTATCGCTATTTAATTTGTTCGATTCTATAATAGATTTTGCAGAACTAATTAGCATTTTTTCTTTTTTGGCAGAAGTTAAATAATCACCACCAAAAAGTATAATCAGGATTAATGGAAAAATTAATAGCAGAACAGCAAACTTGCGTCTATTTGATTTAGTGTTAACTTCATCTTCATTTTTTCTTTCGGCAATTCTGGTCAAATTAAACATGAGATTCACTATAAGAGATCCAGCCATAAGAGCAAGAATTCCGAGAATACTTAAATAAAAGCTTTCAGTCATGTTTTCTCTAAAAACCTTTAGCCCGAAAACCTGAATTACAATAAATGTAAAGACCCAATACACTAATAATAGTATAGAGGCGATCCCAATAATATTACTTAGTTTAACTATTTGTTTTGCGTTCATGAATTATAAAAAATTATATTTTTTTTAAATAAAGCTAATTTACTATCGGATTAAAAATAGTACATTTTTTATTACAAAAATTCAATTTAGAGATGAAAAAATAAACGCAAAAAAGTTTATTATTGTATCCTAAACTGACCTTATGAAATTAAAAAACCTAATACTTATTGCAACCTTATTAATCATTAATTATTCTTTTTCATGTGAGTGCAAAACAATTGACAGAGAAAAAATGATAGAAATAGGGCTAAAATATGAAATTGTGTTTTACGGAGAAGTTATAAAAGTAGATTCCATAAAGAAAATTTATACTTTTAGAATCATAGAACTCTTTAAGGGAAAGTACAATTCTCAGTTCATCACACAAAAATATTCTGGCAATTGTTCTATTATTCCTTCCATAAAACAACTTTGGATTGTTTATGCTTATTTTAATAACGATAAAACTATCGAAGTGAGCGCTTGCTCTCCAAGTACTGGTTTTAAACCTTATGGAAGTGACTCCATCCCTTCTCCACCAGAAATTAAAATATCTCAAAAGATAGATGATCAAATAAAATCATTATCTTTTTATGTTTGGGATTTGAAATTTGAAAATCGAAATTTACAAGATTGGATCTATCAATTAGAGAAACTAAGAATCTATAAAAATTCTCAAAAAGAAATTTCTGATAAAGAAAAAACAGCAACAAAACTTGAATCTTATGGCAGATACATCATCATTTCTTTGATTGTCAACATCGTATTATTTCTGACTTTACTCTTTGTTATTTTGAAGAAAAAGAATTTCGCTAAATAACTAAAATCGGTTTTAAACAACGAAACAAAAGTCATATATTTGCTATCGAATAAAAAAGAATATGGAACAATTTGTAGTATCGGCACGTAAATATCGCCCGCAGACCTTTAAGGATGTTGTGGGGCAAAAAGCCATTACCAACACTTTGTTAAATGCTATAGAAACCAATCACTTGGCTTCTGCTCTTTTATTCACAGGACCACGTGGAGTTGGTAAAACAACCTGCGCTCGTATCTTGGCTCGAAAAATAAATCAGCCTGGATATGATGATCCTACCGAAGATTTCGCATTTAACGTTTTTGAGCTGGATGCTGCTTCAAACAACTCGGTTGATGATATTCGTAATCTTATCGATCAGGTTAGAATTCCGCCACAAACAGGACAATACAAAGTATATATTATTGACGAGGTTCATATGCTGTCTTCGGCCGCTTTTAATGCTTTTCTTAAAACATTAGAAGAACCACCAAAACACGCTATTTTTATTTTAGCAACAACAGAGAAACACAAAATCCTTCCAACGATTTTATCTCGTTGTCAGATTTTTGATTTTAAAAGAATTACGGTAAAAGACGCTAAAGAACATTTAGCAGATGTTGCCGAAAGTCAAGGAATCGTTTTTGAAGACGATGCATTGCACATTATTGCCCAAAAAGCAGATGGTGCTATGCGTGATGCTTTGTCTATTTTTGACCGTGTGGTTTCGTATTGCGGAGCAAATTTGACTCGTCAAGCCGTAACCGAGAACCTAAATGTTTTAGATTACGAAACCTATATTTCGATTACTGATTTACTTTTGGAAAATGAAATTCCGAAACTTTTATTAGCATACAATGATATCTTAGCAAAAGGTTTTGATGGACATCATTTTATTGCAGGTTTAGCTTCACATTTCAGAGATTTATTAGTGAGCAAAACGCCTTCGACTATTGCTTTATTAGAAGTTGGCGAGCAAGCGCAGCAAATGTATGCCGTTCAATCGCAGAAATGTTCTCAGGAATTTTTACTTAAAGGGATTGACATTGCAAACGACTGCGATTTAAAATACAAATTAAGTCAGAATCAACGCCTTTTAGTTGAACTATGCTTGATGCAATTGGCCTCTATCAACTTTGATGGAGAAAAAAAAAAGCTGAGCAATTCATAATTCCACCCGTTTACTTTAAAAATGGAGGCTATTCTATAGTTGAAGTCCAAAGTCCAAAACCGAAAGTTGAAAATTCTGTTGCAACTGAGAATCAAACTTCTCAAGCTGTAACTGAAACTAAAACTGCCATTTCTCAACCGCAACAAGCTACTGAAACTCCAAAAATTCAAACTCCGGAAGCTCCAAAAACAGAGGCAAACGGTGCTCCTAAAGTTTCTGCTTTTTCTCTAGCCAGTATTCGCAAGAAAAAAGAAATGGAAGCTAGCGGCAAGACGTATGTTAAACCTACTACTGCTTATTTAACTGAAGAATTTAACGAAACCGATATGCGTTTGCACTGGAACAAATATGCAGAACGTTTAGGCCAAAAAGGTCTTAAGATTATGGAATCGATTCTATTGATTAGCGATCCTGTTCTGAATGGCACAACAATCTCTTATGAATTGCCAAATGAAGGTTCCAAATTGGATTTTGAAGGTCAAATGAATGGTTTATTAGGATACTTAAAAGGTCACTTACATAATCATGATATTACAATTGAAGTAATTGTAAACGAAGAGATTAAAGCAGTAAGAGCTCTTAACGATCAAGATCGATACAATCGTTTCTTAGAAATCAATCCAAGCATTGAACTTTTACGCACTACATTTGGATTGGATATAAATCTTTAATCTCTTGTTTCTACCACGAATCAATTCATTCTGGTAATTTATAACAAAGTTTTATTTGTTTTTGAGTCCGAGATTGTAGACTTTCTCAAGCCATTTTTTTCTTTGCTCTTCCTTAGAACCTTTTATAATTCCGATGTAACTTACTCCGACAGGTTTTACACCACAAAATTCTAAAGTCGATTTCTTTAGCTGATTTACGCTTGGCCTTCCAAAAAACAAGCGATAATACCAGCCTGGCTGATCTAAAGTTGTGATAATATGAGCTGTTTTACCTTTTAGCAATTTATCCCACCAAACTGAATCTTCGCGATACTGAAATGCCATTCCTGGCAAAAACAAACGATCTATAAATCCTTTAGTTATCGCTGGGAGTCCACCCCACCAAACGGGATGAATCCAAACCAGATGATCTGCTCTTTTTATTTTTTCCCACGATTCTAATAAATCTGGTTCTAAATCGGTACGTTTTTGATAACCGAATTTGAGATTCGGATTGAAGTTTAAATTGGCAATTGTAATAGTTTCAACTTGTGCACCAGAATCAATTGCCCCATTTTTATAAGATTCGGCAATTCCAAAATTGAAACTTTCGGAATTTGGGTGTCCGTTTATTATTAGTATTTTTTTCATATTTATGTTTTTTTTTAAAAAATACTATTAGTACATTTTCTTTTACTGGACAAATGTCCTAAAAAATTGTTTAGTTTTATTTCTCTCGCAGATTTTGCAGATTAAGCAGATTTATTTTAAACTTATTAATTAAGAAGAAAGAATCTCCTTAATCTGCAAAATCTGCGGGAAACATAAATATCAAACTATAGCCTTTCTAATTCGGCTTAAATGTCTTGGAGTAATTCCTAAATACAAAGCCAAATATTGCAACGGGATTAACTGAATATAGTTTTGATGATTTGTGCAAAGTTCTTCGTAACGTTCTGCGCCTGATAATTTTTGAAACGAAATCATTCTTTTATGCAGGTTTACAAATTCTAATTCAGTCAATTTCCTGCCTGTTTCCTGCCAATTAAAACCTGATTGATAGAGCTTTTCTAAACCTTTTCGGTCTAAAATCTGTAATTCTGTATCGGTTAAGGCTTGTATGTTTTCTTCTGCTTTTTCTTCGGTAATAAAACTGGCAAAAGAAGCCATAAATTCATTTTCAAAAGCAAAACAATTGGTAATTTCATCTCCTTTATGATTGACAAAAAAAGAACGGAGAATTCCTTTTTCGATAAAAACTATTTCATTGCAAACCTGATTTTCAGTCAAAAGAAGTTCTCCTTTTTTTAATGTCCGAAATTTAATCAAACTATCTAAAAGGCTTAATTCATCATCAGAAAAATCTTGAATGGACTGGAAAACAGTTTTCATAAATTAATCCTCAGAAGCAAAAACGCGTTCAATTCTTTTGTCTGGAATAAGCCACAGCATAGCCACAATAAAATAAGCTCCTCCAGAAATCCACTGATTGTAAAATGCAGCAACAATTCCGATTACATATAAAACTAAGGAAATTTTACCTTTAAAATCCTTTTTAAGCACTTTTCTCAAAGCCGAATCATTTCCTTCACTGCACATAATAGTATATTGCAGAATAACATACGAAATTGCAGAAAGCAGCAAAATAGTTCCATATAAACTCATTGCGGCTTTTTCAAAATTATGCTCTCCCATCCATGCGGTAGAAACAGGAATTAAGGAAAGCCAAAACAAAAAGTGTAGATTACTCCACAATACTTTTCCGTTTACTTTTGACAAGCCGTGAAGTAAATAATGATGATTATTCCAGTATATTCCAACGTAAATAAAACTCAAAATATAGCTTAAAAACTTCGGGATAAGCGGTTTTAAATCTGAAAACTCATGCCCTTCGGGCGCTTTGATTTCCAAGATCATAATCGTAATAATGATTGCCAAAACGCCATCACTAAAAGCTTCAAGTCTGCCTTTATTCATTTACAAAGAAAATATAAATATTAAATTTTACCGAAATACATTGCTTTTACGATTCCATCAGAAAGTCCGATTTTAGGAACATAAATCTGACGTGCACCACTCCATTTCATTGCATTAAGATAAATACGAGTTGCATGGATAATTACGTCGGCACGGTCAGAATTTAGACCTAATTCGGCAATTCTCTGTTCGTAAGTCAATGAATTTAAAAATGCGTATTGTGAGTTAACATAAATGTACGAAAGCGGTTTTTCCTGCTGTTTTCCAGACATTTTAAACAACTTATTGATATTTCCTCCAGAACCTATAAGTGTTACTTCATCGTAATCTGCCGTATTGGTTTTAATCCATTTTTCGATCTCATCCCAAACTGAATCATGAACCATATTATTCAGTAAACGTACAGTTCCCGCTTTGAAAGATCTTGAAGTAATCATTTTTCCGTCAGAGAATAAAGTAAACTCGGTACTTCCACCTCCAACATCCACAAATAAATAGGTTTCGTCTGATTTGATTAAATGATGTAAATCTGTAGAAGCAATAATTGCTGCTTCTTTTTTACCGTCGATAATCTCTATTTTAATATCGGCTTTTTTCTTAATTAAAGCCACAACTTCTTTTGCATTATATGCCTCGCGCATTGCAGAAGTTGCAAACGCCATGTAGCGTTCTACTTTATGTACTTTCATCAAAAGATTGAATGCTTTCATCGCATCAACCATTCGATCTATATTTTCTGGTGAAATTTCGCCAACCGTGAAGGCATCTTGCCCTAAACGAATTGGCACACGAACAAGGGAACTTTTATTAAACTGCGGTTCTTTACCTTCTTGTTCCACAACGTTAGCAATCAAAAGCCTCATGGCATTTGAACCGATATCTATCGCTGCAAACTTCCTAATATTAATCATGCTCACTTTATGATTTGAAATTGGTATTTATTATTAATTTATTTTTTGAGGAACCTCATCTAGTATCGCTACTTTATTCTGATAATATTTATAGGTCTCAAACTGTGCTCTAAATGGGGCATGATGGTTTTTGGGCTTATATTTATTATCTAATTTATAAGAATGATATCTCACTTTTACATTTCCTTTCCAGGCAATATTGAAGTTGTCAATCAATTCTTTCTTAATTTCAAGGTCATAAATCGGACAGGTTACTTCGACTCTTCCATCAAGATTTCTGGTCATAAAATCGGCAGACGAAATATAAACTTCGGTTAAACCGGCATTCCCAAAAATATAAACTCTCGAATGTTCTAAGTAATTATCTACAATACTTATAGCCTCGATATTTTCACTCATTCCAGGAATCCCAGGAATCAAAGAACATATTCCTCTAACTTGCAACTGGATTTTTACTCCTGCATTGCTCGCTTCGTACAATTTATCGATCATTTTAAAATCGGATAAACTATTCATTTTTAACTTTATATGAGTTTTTCTACCTGCCAAAGCATGCAGAATTTCGCGATCAATCAGTTTTATAAATTTGCTTCTCGTATAATGAGGCGATACGATTAAATGTTTGTATCTGTGAACTCTATAATTGATATCAAAAAACTCAAATATTTTTGATGTGTCTTTTAAAATTCCTTGATGACAAGTAAAAAGTGTTACATCGGTATAGATTTTTGCTGTCGATTCGTTGAAGTTTCCAGTTGAAATAAATCCGTAACGACGGTTTTTACCTTCTTCCATTCTTTCAATTACACAAATCTTGCTGTGTACTTTCAATCCTTTTATACCAAAAATAAGTTCGATGCCTTCTGTCTGCATTTGTTCTGCATACGAAATATTCGATGCTTCATCAAAACGTGCCTGAAGCTCGATTTGCACTACTACCCTTTTACCATTTTTAGCAGCATTTATCAACGAACTAATAATCTGCGAATTCTTTGCTAAACGATACAAGGTAATTTTAATGCTTGTTACTTTTGGATCTAAAGCAGCTTCACGCAAAAATTTAGTCAGATACGAAAATGACTGATATGGGGCATGAACCAAATAATCTTTCTTAGAGATTTTTTCCAGAATACTTCCTTCCAAACTCAAACCTGGAACAGGTAATGGTTCGTTTGGTTTATACAATAAATCGTATCTTCCTAGATTTGGAAAACTCATATAATCACGACGATTATGATATCTTCCTCCCGGAATTATACTATCTGTTTCTACAATTTTCATTTTATCCAAGAAAAATTGCAGAGTATCTTCTTCAATTAAATTATCATAAATAAAACGAACTGGCTCTCCAATTCGGCGATCTTTTACAGAATTCGAAATTTTTTCAAGCATACTTTTGCTCAAATCGCTATCGATATCCAACTGCGCATCACGGGTAATTTTAATCATGTGAGCAGAAACGCTCTTATAATCAAATATATTAAAGATGTTTTTTAGCTTGAAACGAATTACATCGTCAATTAAAATGACATATTGCTTTTCGTCTTCAGAAGGAAGAACAACAAACCTGTTGATATTTTTAGGAATCTCAATTAAGGCATAGCGAACCTCATCATTTGCCAATTCTAAACGAACGGCCAAATACCCTAAGGTGTCTTTTAGAATTGGAAAAACAGCTAAATCATTCAAAATGATGGTTACCAATTCTGGACTTAACTTTTGGGTATAAAAATCCTTTAAAAAACATTCTTGTTTTGGTGAAATCTGTGTTTCGTTTATAATAAAAATATTTTCAGATTCAAGCTCTGCTTCAATATTTCCAAGTATACGTAAACTTTCAGATTGCTGCTGAATTACGATTTCGGTAATGTCTTTAATTAATTGATGGGCAGAAATACCGCCCAAATATTTTTCGCCAGAAATACCAGAGAGGCTTAATCGTCGAATTGCCGCATATCGAACTCTAAAAAATTCGTCTAAATTGTTTGAAAAAATTCCAACAAAACGCAGTCTGTCTAAAAGTGGTACTGTATTGTCTGCTGCTTCCTGAAGCACTCTTGCATTAAACGCTAGCCAGCTTTTTTCTCTATCGATATATTTCTGTTCGTACACTGTAATTATTTTAAATCTTTGGGGAAAATAGTTTTATGTGTTTTGCCCTTATGGATCGTATCCCAGCTGTCGGCATCAAATTGTAAAGATACAAAGCCTGAAGTTGGAACATTTTCTATAAAAACATCCCCAAATTTATTAACAAAATTTGTAATAGCCTCGTTATGTCCGAAAAGAATAACGCTTTCAAAACTATTATCACATGATTTAATAACTTTTTCGAGTTGCCTTTCATCAAAAGTGTATAAATCATCTCTAAAAATGATACTCTCTAAAGGATAGGATAAGTTTTGCGCAAAAATTAATGCAGTTTCTGAGGCTCTTGCAGCAGTACTGCTCCACATTATATATGTCTTAGGAAGATACCCTGAAATATTTAATGAAACATCATGCGCATCTAAAATTCCCCTTTTCATTAACGGACGATCAAAATCTTTTAAAGGTGCTTCCCAGCTAGATTTGGCATGACGAATTAAAATAAGATTTTTCATAAACAGCAGAATTTAAAAACCTGATGTACAGGTTGTTTTTAATTAAGTTCTAATTTACAAAAGATATTTTAAACCTTCTCCTTTTTTTATTTCTGTTAACATTATAACGAAATTTTAACAAGAATAAGCAATTCTCAAAATGTTAACAATTGGAAAATCATAGAAAAACAAAAATTGCATTTTATGCACTTCATCTATAAAATTAGTATTTAGTCGATAATGTGACAGTTCGCAATATTTTAACTAATTATTTGATTATTAGTTATTTATAATATTTCAAATAAACCAATTACCGCTAATAAAGCAAAAAAATGTACGAAAAAATTTCACTTTTTAGAGTTAAAAAAAAGCGTTTTTGAGTCAATTTTGGATAAAAAAACAACACTTCAACGAGTTTTTTGGTTAGTTACAGATAAAAAAATAATATTAGAAAAACTCTAATATAACTTTGATTCTGTTAAAATTTCATAAATACTTTAAAACTAAATCTTAAGTTATGAAAACAAAATCTACTCTTGAAAAAGCAGTAAAATTTGTAAGCAATTGTAAGTTTATTTTTTTCTCGAAGAAAAACATTTTTACTAAAAACATTTTTTGCGCACTATCATTTTTAACCATAACACTTTTTCATGCTAGAGCTGAAAATGTCGATTCGCACCTAAGCAATTTAGATAATTCTAACCAAGCATCTAAAATGATTTACTTAAATGATAGCCATCTTTTGCTGAATTAAAAACCTCCCTTTTGATTTTACCGAGCCCTAATGTCATTTTATAGTTTAATAAAAAGGCAATCCAAAAACACAATCTGATTTAAAATATCAATAAACCGATAAAAGCTATCAATATGAAAAAATTCTACTATCAATATTTAACATTTTGTTATTTATTTTTACTGCTACTAAGTGGGACTTTCATTGGAAATGCACAAGAAATACCTACACGAATTGGGAATACATTGTCTCCAAGTAAAGCTACCGCAAAGACGGCTGCAGTTAGTGCTCTTGCCGCTGCTGGTTCCATCGATGTTGCAAATGCTTCATATGGCTACAATGGCTATACCCCCGACCAATTGGTCCGCAACATTTTAACTTCTGGCTGTCTTAGTATTAGCAATGTTCGTTTTGGTTATTACAAAAGAAGCAATAATAACTGGAATTGGGTAAACCACAGCTGGTCTACAACAGCTGGGGACAGACAATTAGGCTATTACAATAAAGCAACTTCAACATTTCCTATAGACGAAGGTATTCTCTTATCTACTGGGAAAATCAGCTCTGCTATGGGACCGAATAGTTATACCAATAGATCAGACGAACTTGTCAATGAAGCTAGTGATCCCGATTTGACCAATATATCTGGTGAAACCATGCACGACGCAGCAATACTTGAATTTAATTTTATTCCCGACGGAAATTTAGTTGAGTTTAAATTTGTATTTGCTTCCGAAGAATATTTAGAATATGTGCATACAGATTATAATGATGCTTTTGGATTTTTCTTAAGCGGATCTGGAATTAATGGCCCCTATACGAACAATGCCATAAACTTGGCTCAGTTACCAAATGGCGATGCAGTTACAATTAATAATATACATTCGTCAGGAACAAATGTCAACAATGTATCTTTCCCAAATCATAACGTTGCATATTATGCTAATAATCCTGCTGGTTCTGCCACAATGGAGTATGATGGATCTACTGTGGTATTAACTGCTACTTATGCCGTTACACCAGGACAGAATTATAAAATAAAAATGGCAATTGCAGATGCATCTGACCAAAAATGGGATGCTGGAGTATTTTTAAAAGCAAAAAGTTTTGCAACAAATACGTTGGTTATTACAAACCCTGCCCCAGTATGTGCAAATGGTACCGCAAACTTGACATTGCCTGCTATTACTGCAGGAAGTACTGCCGGCTTAACCTATACTTATTGGACAAATTCGACAGCAACTACTCCTCTTGCTACGCCAAGTGCTGCGCCAGTTGGAACATACTACATTAAAGGAACCAATACCGAATCAGGCTGTTCTGACATCAAACCTGTGGTGGTAAGTCAAACCAATATCGTGATAACTGAAACCGCTGCTTCGCATCTTGATGTTAAATGTAAAGGATCTGCAACTGGTTCAGCCACTGTAACTGCATCAGGCGGTACTGCAAATTATACCTATTCTTGGAATACTTCTCCCGTTCAAACTAATGCAACAGCAACAAACTTGTCTGCTGGCACATATACTGTGACTGTAACTGATTCAAAAGGTTGCAGTAACACTAAACAAATAAGCATTACTGAACCTACAACTAGTTTAGCTGCGTCTACAACTCAAGTTAATTTAACTTGTAATGGAGGAACAAATGGTTCTGCAACCGTTACTGCAACAGGAGGAACGGGGACTTACACTTATTCTTGGAACACAACTCCAGTTCAAACCTCAGCTACAGCCTCTAATTTAGCTGCTGGAACCTACACTGTAATAGTAAAAGATGCAAATCTTTGCCAAGTTACAAAAACTGTAACCATAACTGGACCTACTGCAGCTTTAGCTTTAGGGGCATCTTCTAAAACCGATGCTTCATGCTTCGGAAAAAGCACCGGAAGCGTAACGGCCGGAACCGTGACAAGTGCGGTCGGAACTGTAAACTACTCTTGGAAAAACAGCTTGAATGCAGTGGTTGGAACAGCAGCAACTGTTTCAAACCTTCCTGCCGGAGCTTATACCCTAACCGTTACAGATGCCTGCTCTTCACAGTCTAATTCGGTTACAATCGGACAGCCTGCTGCGGCTTTAGCTTTAGGGGCATCTTCTAAAACTGATGCTTCCTGCTTCGGAAAAAGCACTGGTTCTGTAACAGCGGGGACTGTAACAAATGCGGTTGGAACTGTTTCTTATTCTTGGACAAACAGCTTGAATGCAGTGGTTGGAAC
>NZ_JBCPXY010000014.1:0-109188 GCF_039581425.1 Flavobacterium movens | reverse complement strand
AAAACCAGCCAAGAAAACCTGACTGGTTAATATAAATTTTTATTGTAAAATCTGTCAATCTATTTTAGGACGACTCAGTATTTAACCGCAAAGTTTTGTATTATTCACTGTGATTTGTCATTTCGACGAAGGAGAAATCTTCACAAGAAGCTCCACAAAGATTGGATTATAGCGACGGAGCTACTTACGGAGATTTCTCCTTCGTCGAAATGACAAACGTTGTGGAATTGAAATTTGGAATTTAATTTCCTTATCTTTAATATAACGAAAAAACCGCTGTATTAAACACCAATGGAACATTCTGGTCAGAAACTCGATAAATATTATATCAGGAAAGTAGATGCTGATAAAAAAAGCATATACTGTCACCATGATTTGATGGGTGAATTATTTATTCCGCCACACAGGCATATTAAAGCGCAATTGCTTTATGCGGAAGGTGATGTTGTTTTTGTGACTACAGAAACCAAAACGTACTTTTTGCCAGCAAGACATTTTATCTGGATTCCGAGTGGAGTGGAGCATAGCATTGAGCCGAAATCGGAAAGTGTGACAATGCGAAATCTGTATTTTCCGGTAGAAAAAGACGAAGATGACTTTTATAAAGTAGAAGGAATTTATCCCGTTAATAACTTATTGCTGCAAATGATGCTTTTTACCAATCGATGGAACGGTGATCTTAAAAAAGGAACTCCAAACTTTGCCATTGCCAAAGCGATAAAAGCGATTCTTCCGCAAATATGCACCAATAATCTTCCTTTAGAATTGCCACAACCAAAAGACAAGCGACTTGGAAAGATTCTTCGTTATATTGAAAATAATCTGGGAGAAACAATTCTGTTTGCCGATGTAGCTCATGAATTTGGTTTCAGCGAACGCTCTTTGTATCGCTTGTTTCAAAAAGATCTTGGCATGTCGTTTATTCAATATTATACGATTCGAAGAATTTTAAAGGCAATCGAACTTTTATTAGAAAGAAAACTTTCGGTAAAAGAGGTAGCCGAAGAAGTTGGTTACAATAGCGTTCCGACTTTCAGTAACACATTCTTCAAGATTTTAGGACAAAGACCTTCCGATTACTTAAACGGTGAGGAGATTTTAGAAAGCAAATGATTTGTTTTTTCTCTCGCAGATTGTGCAGATTGTGCAGATTTTTACTTTAATTCTTTAATTCATTAATTATCTGCCAAATCTGCAGGAGAAATCAAAAAATAATCACAATCAAAATCTATTTTGTAATAAATTGTTTTTCAATGTTTTAATATAACTTTTTCGGAAAACACGATTTTAACATTTGTCTGAAATGAATATGTTCTTGGCTTTTTAGAATTATCAGTCACCAGAAAAATGAAGGAACTTTGCAGCATCAAATATTTAATTATTCATGTTCCTTAAAACAACAAATTCTACAGACGATTGTTTTCCCAGAATCCTGCTGTTATTCTTAATTGTATTAGCATTCAATGGCTTACAAGCGCAGGAAGTTCATACTGTTTCATTGCAAGAAGCTTTGAAGCTAGCTAAAGAAAACAACAAAAAAATCCTCAGATCTCAATTGGAGGTCACGCTCTCAGAGCAGAATATCAAAGAAAGAAAAGAACTCCGACTGCCAGACGTACAGTTAAACGGTATGTATTCTCGAATTACGAATATTACCGAATTCAAAGGAAGCGGGTTTTTAAAAGACAAAGAAGTTACACCGGCAATTCCTGAAATTTATGAGGTCAATTCGACTTTTAAAATGCCAATTTACGCTGGAAATAAGATCAATAATGCCATCAAAATTGCCAATCAGGAAAGCGAAATAGCTAAAATAAAAACCGAAAAGGCCGAAAATGATATCGAGCTTGAAGTGGTGGCAAACTATCTGGCAATTTATAAAATGATGGAACTTCAGAAAATATTCGAAGAAAACATCAAAGAAGAAAAAAGCCGATTGAAAGAAGTACAGTCGCTTCAAAAACATGGAACGGTTACGAAAAACGAAGTTATTCGTGCCGAATTACAGCTTTCAGATCGCGAATTGAATGCGTTAACTAACTCCAAAAACATTAAAATCGCACTTCACGATCTGAAAACGCTGATCCAGATTCCAGAAAACGAAGAAATTGCGATTGATACAACGTCGAGTCTGGACGAAATGAATGGTTTGGATCCGTATGATTTTTATATGAATAAAGCTTTGCAAAACGAAGAAATGCGTATTGCTAGTCAGGAGCTGAATATCAGTAAAACCGAACTAAAAATGGTAAAAGGGAATTATTTGCCAAGTGTTCATTTCTTTGGGAATTACGGTTTTTATTATCCAAACTATAAATTCTTTCCACCTAATCCGTATCTGTATACTTTAGGACAAGTTGGTATTGAAGCCACTTTTGATCTTTCGTCTTTATATAAAAATAAAACCAAAATGGAGCAGGCGAGCACCAAAATTAAATGGCAGGAAATGCAGAATGAAATTGTAAAAGAGGAAATTCAGGACAAGTTGTATAAAGAACATACGCAGTATCAGGAAATTCTTGAAAAGTTTGTTGTTGTGGACAAAGCACTGGATTTGGCTGACGAAAATTACCGTATTGTAAAGCTGAAATACTTAAATCAGCTGGTTTTAATTACCGAAATGGTTGATGCCGATAATGCTTTGCTTCAAGCGAAATACAACAAAATTTCTACACGATTGGATGCGGTTTTAAAACATTACGAATTGCTTCATACGGCTGGAATGCTTCCGCAGAGCTAGATGTGAAAGACTGGGCTAAAGCCTTAAGAAGAAAGAGACAAGAAGAAAGATTTTTAGAAAGAACTAAGTTAAAGAGAAAAGAAAAAGATGGTTAAGATAAAAAATGAAACTAGAAGAAATAAAACGTTTCATATACTAATAACAATTATTGCGTGTGTGCTTGTTATAAGCGGTGTTATTTTAGGAATTTGGTTTTATGTGTTCAACAGAAATCACGAAGAGACTAATGACGCGCAAGTCGAACAATATGTAACGCCAATTATGTCGCGTATTACGGGTTATGTGCAGGAAGTTCGTTTTAACGAAAATCAGTTTGTGCATAAAGGAGATACTTTGGTTGTAATTGACAATCGTGAATATAAATCAAAATTGAATGTGGCTCTTGCCGATGTTCAAAACGCGCAGCAAAACAGCGTTGTGGCGCAGAAAAATGCTATAAATACGGCAAGTGCGACAGCGATTAACGAAGCGCAGTTAGAAGCTGCGAAATCGAATCTTTGGAAAACCAAATTAGAATACGAAAGATACAAAGCTTTGGTAAGCGAAGAAGCCGCAACTTCTCAGCAATTAGAGAAAGTAAAGGCAGATTACGAGTCGGCTCAGGCGCATTTTCAGGAAATGAAAAATAGAATTCATTCATCTGCTTTGAGCACTTCTGTTGCCGAAGCAAATGTTCCGACAACGCAAACCAATATTGCATCCAAACAAGCTGTTGCAGATAATGCTGCTTTATTTCTTTCGTACACCATAATTACAGCGCCTTATGACGGTTGGGTTGGAAAACGAACTTTACAGCCAGGACAATTGGTAAAAGAAGGTCAGTCTTTATTATCAATTGTAAGTAAAGAAAAATGGATTACGGCCAATTTTAAAGAAACCCAATTGCAATATTTAACCGTGGGGCAAGATGTTGAAATTAAAGCCGATGCTTTGAGCGATAAAACTTTTGTTGGTACAATAGCATCTTTATCGCCAGCGAGCGGGGCAAGATTTTCATTGCTTCCTCCAGATAATGCAACGGGTAACTTCGTAAAAATCGAACAAAGAATTCCGGTTAGAATTCAGTTGAAAGACAGCGACAAACAAGCCGAATTTTTAAGAGCGGGAATGAATATTACTGTGATCGCAGCACACTAAAATGGAAGATAAAAGTATTTTTAAATCATGGGTTCCAAAATGGGCAATCATTACGATTTTGTTTGTTTGTCTTTTGCATTCCATGATTTTATTGGGAGTTTATACGTCAAACGTAACGTATGCGGCAAGTTTTCTGGACATCGAGCCCGAAGATTTGCAGTACGCGATGTGCGTTACGTATGGAACTCTGCTGGCTACAATTCTTATAGAAAGCCGATTTTCGAGTTTTTTTCCTGCCAAAAATTACCTCATGGGCGTTTATTCGTTAATTGGAGTTACGATTATAACGTCGGGTTATGTCGATAATTTTGCGGTTTTTCTATTGCTGAGAGTTGCCGAAGGAATCTTAATGGCGCTTCCTGCCATTACCATCAGACAATTGCTTATTGAGCAGTTTGATTCTAAAAATGCCATTATAATTGGTTTTTCCTTTTATTATGGTTCTCTACTGTTGTCTACGCCTTTTATTATGAATATTGCGGTTTGGTTTCTGGATCATTACGACTGGAAATACATGCTGTATGTTTCGGGCGGACTGCAGGTTTTAAATGTCTTTTTAATCTTGGTTACTTTTCGTGGGCACCGAACAACAAAGAAAATTCCGTTGTATCAAATCGACTGGATGAGCTATTTTTTGGTTTTAACAGCTATTCTTTGCGGTGCCTACTTTTTTGTGTATGCCGAGAAAAAATATTGGTTCGAATCTTCTCAAATGGTTTTAATGCTTATTACGGCACTTATTACGGGAGGTTTGTTCATCTTCAAAGAGCTTTTGGTTAAAAGGCCAACTTTTAATTTTGAAGTTTTTAAATATGCTAATCTGAGAATTGGATTTTTATTATTTTTCTTGTTTTACATCAGCAGAGCAACGCTGAGTCTTTGCCATTCGGCGATGTATTCGATTTGGAATTGGGATCCGTCCCGAGTTGCGGGTGTGCAATACATTAACGGACTCGGAAATATTATCGGACTGGTTTTGGCGGCTTTTTTCTTGATGAAATCGCTTTCGACCAAAATCATTTTTCTGATTGGTTTTTCGCTAATTGCCTTGTATCATTTTTGGTTTACGTTTCTATTTGTGCCCGATGTGGCTTTGTCAGATATTATTGTTCCGTACTTTTTGCAGGGCATCGGAGTTGGATTGTTATTTGTTCCGTTAATTCTCTTTACTACATCTTCGGTTCCTGCAAATATGGCGGTTTCTTCAGGAATTGTGGGCGTTTCTGGACGTTTTTGGGGAAGTACAATTGGTTTTTGCGTCATGCAGAATGCAACAGTATTTTTAAACAAAAAACACTTTTTGAAACTAAGTCAATTTGTGACTGGCGAAAATCCCGAAGCACAGCAAAACATTGCAAATGCTACACAGAGTTTTATTGCCAAAGGATATTCCGCAGATAATGCGAATGTTTTAGCTATGAAAAAGATCTTTGGAAGCATTGTCAAACAGTCGACTCTGTTGGCCGATATGGAGATTTACACCATTGTAGGTTACGGTTTATTGGTTTTGATAATTCTTATTGCGTGCAATCAGCATTTGAGACAGACGATGACTTTGGTTAAAAGTAAAATTTGGATTGGGTAAGAAAGTTAAATTGTAGTTTTTTTATTGGAAATAATGTTTTTTGAAAGATTATTCTATTAGTTTTGTTTTAACTAATTCAAAATCAAATCCAAAATCTTAAGAACCTATGAGAAAAATTATATTCTTTCTATTTGCTATCACAATGATTTCTTGTTCGAGTGATGACAATGAAAATGTAGCTATTATTCAATATGATAAAGTAAGTACTGTTGTGGCAGGGGTCTTTAAGCCAAGAGATTTATTTCCTACAGCATTGACTATTGACGGAAATGGAAATATATATGTAGGAAGTTTTGAATCTGATCAGATAAGAAAAGTAGATAAAAATGGCGTTGTATCAGTTCTTGCTGGATCTGGAGAATATAGTGAGATAGATGTAAATGGACAGGGCGAAGAAGCTGTTTTTACAACAATTGTTGATTTAAATACAGATTCTAAAGGAAATATATACTTTTCAGGTTCTCATGATAGAACTTTGAGAAAAATTACTCCAGACGGCTTAGTGACTACTTATCTGACAGAAGCAGAAATGGGACGCCAGGCTTTTGGTTTTCTTATTGACAAAGAGGATAATTTGTATATTTCTGATGCAACATCCATATTAAAATTTAATCCAAAAGGAACATCAACTGTTTTAGCTGGAAAACCTGATGCATGGGGACATAATGATGGTAAAGGCGAAGAGGCACGTTTTAGTTCTGCGCAGTTTATGGCTAAGGATAGTAGGGGTAATTTATACATGAAAGAAAATGTTGGTGCCGAAGGGATTCGAAAAATAACACCAGAAGGACTTGTAACTACAATTAAAATTACGGTAAAACAAGATGGAGTCTATGTGCCGTATGTAGGTTTAGAAGACGCACAAGGGTTGGCTATAGATAAAAATGACATTATATACATATCAACATCTAATAATAATATTTTACAAATTACGCCTGACGGAAAAGGGAAATATTTATTAGGAGAAGGTGATAGGCCTAGCGGATATAAAGATGGTTTGGTTGGTGAAGCATTAACCTCTAATATAGGAAGAATCGCTTTTGATGAAAATGGGGATCTTATTATGATCGAGAATAGAAAAAACGGAATTAACGTACGTAAATTATCTCGAAAATAATCAAAATTTAATTTTATATAATAGAGGTAGATAAAGCGATTCAGTATATTTGAAGATAATAAAATAACAAAACAAGTATATGAGCCAGCAATGTGTAATTTTTGATATGGATGGCGTGATTTCGCATACAAATCCGCATCATGTAATCGCTTTTGAAAAGTTTTTCGATAAATATAATATTCCGTACACGAAAGAAGAATTTGAAGAACATATGTACGGAAAACATAACAGTTATATCATGACTCATTTCTTCAAACGCCCAATTGCGGGAGAAGAACTGATAAAATTAGAAGACGAAAAAGAAGGAATGTTTCGTGAGATCTACAAAGACAAAGTCGAAACGATTCCACATTATATGGATTTTTTAAACGAGCTAAAATCTCGTGGTTTCAAAACTGCAGTTGCAACATCTGCGCCTCGTGCGAATCTTGATTTGATTGCAAATGCTTTGAAGCTAGGCGAAAAAATGGATTCGATGATGTCGTCAGAAGACGTAACGTTTCATAAACCAAATCCAGAAGTGTATTTAAAATCAGCAGAAAGAGTTGGAGTTTCTCCTTCTGATTGTGTGGTTTTCGAAGATTCTTTTTCGGGAATTACAGCAGGATTAAATGCCAGAATGAAAGTCGTGGGCGTTTTGAGCACGCATACAAAAGAACAGCTTCCGCCATGCGATTTTTATATTAATGATTATAGTGAGATTAATGTTGATAAGATTATTGAAATATTAAATTCCAAAAAATAAATTCCTCCCGATAGCTATCAGGACCAAAAATACTATACGAGAGACCTTTGTCAAAGTTTTAAACTTTGACAAAGGTTTTTTTTCATATTGTAACCACAATCTTGTCATTTCGACGAAGAAGACTCGAGCGATAGCGAATAGGCGAAGCAAATCCCCACAAGTAGCTCCATAAAGTAATGTGTTAATCTGTGTCGAGCTTCTCACGAAGATTTCTCTTTCGTCGAAATGACAAACTGCACAGATTCACTTTGTTTAATAATAAAACTATATGAATTGCCTCCTGCTTTAGCTGGAGTTTTTTTTATGTTTAAAAAGGGAAAGGCTTTAGCCGAAAATTGATTTCTATAAGAAAAAAATAATTAAAGTTGAACGCATATATGGGGTCAAATGAAATTAAGTTCTAAGGATTTTTGCAATAATTTAAATTTAAAAAATATGGGCAAAAATCATTTTTCAAAAGAAGTTGAAATTAGATTAAAGGATTTTTTTACAAATACAATTGATTCTGATGAAATGGCAAGAGCTATACGGCAAGTAAATTATATTCTTTCCTTAAGTATCATTAGGGGTTGCGAAACTGTGGAAACCGAATTCAATAATCTTGAAGATAATTTTTACTGGCTCAATAAATTAGCAGAAGTTCTCGACCCTTATTTAGATGTTGATTAAGTAAAAGAAATTATCTTCATTTCGACGAAAGGAGAAACCAAAAGCAAAACCGACAAAAAATTCCAGAGTGATTTCCGCAATTTTTTTCATAGTGTACAACCTGTTGGTGATGCTGAAAAGCTCCTTTCGTCAAGATGGATGCTTGTTGTGTTAACCTATTCTGAGATATGGCTTTAAACAAAAAAATAACTAATAAAAGAATTTTAAAATCATATATTTGTAAATATTTACTTATAAAACAATAATTATGAATGAAAGTGATTTTAAAGTAAAAACCGATTTAGATCCTTTAGAATATAAAAAATTATTTGGAGATCCATTTTGGAATCAGCAAGGAAGTTCAAAAGCTAGAAGTTTCTACCTTCAACTGCAGGATAAAGAAAAGGCTTTAATGTTAAAAAAGAATTATCTTGAAATGATTGAAAAAGCCAGACAAAGAAATTTTAATATGGCAGCAGATTGTTTGCAATGGTGGTTGGATGGTTCAGGATTTACAAAAACGATAGATTTTAAATGGCTTAGAGGCAACAATGAAGTTGTTGTTGCTGAGAATGTAAATATTGAACGTTTTGAAGAAAGACTTGGACTAGAGAATTTTGAAAAAAGGTTAACAAAAGAAGGAGATTCTGCAAAGTATACTAATGAATTTCAGCGCCAATTTACTGGGGGCATTTTTCGCGAATTGTATTATGTTTGCGGTACAAGTACAATAACTTCAAAAGGTAATTTTACAGTTACTAGGAGGAAAGATAATTTTGTTTTGTCAGGAACAATCATTCATTATTGGTGGGATAGGTACGATTGGCATAAAGGTGCAAATGCTTATATCAATGGTTTTGGATATGTGAACGATTCGGATGCTTTATTGGTAGAAAAATATTGCGGAGCAAGACCGTATGAAATGAGAGGGCAATGGCAGCAAAGTTTTAATAAAACTTTTCAAATAGGTTTTTTTGGAGGGTTAAATGTAAAATTAAAATAGAAAAAATAAAACACAAATACGCGAACAGAGCTTGTTTGGAGTTACCGATTAAAATAAACAAGTGTTCAAATTAGAAAGAGAAATGGATAGCATTAACGGAGAATATAAAAAGGAAGAAGAATTAGACGGTGATGTTAATGAGTTAGTAAAGATTTTACTAAATTTAGTAAAGATATGTTTTAGCTTTATTATTCTTGTCTTTTTTGTTTCTTGCGAAAGTCAAACGGCTACAAAGGAAATTTTGAATGTTGGAAAAGAATTAACTACGAATGATTTATCAAGAATAGATTCTACTGGAAATATTGTATTTATTGGAAGAGGTCTAAAGGAAAAAATAAGTGAATTAAAAAAGCAAAACTCTAAATTTAAATTTGAAGTTAAAAATAAGGACTTAAATTATCCTTTTGGAGATTCCAAAGCAGAGAATGTTTTAATATTAAATAATGGAACTCAAAAAATTAATGTGAGATTAAAATATAATTCAAATAAAAAGAAGTTTGATATTTTAGGTTATTCTTCTAAATAAAAAACTATTGCCGCTACTATAACGCAGAAAATATTTAAACTAATTTTAAATTTTAGGGTAAAATTAGTTGAATATTAGTAAAAACAAAAAAGCTTCTGAAAAATCTTCAGAAGCTTTTTTTATGAGAATGCTTTTGTAGCGTGGATTTGATATTAAAAAAGCTCAACAATAA
Source organism: Flavobacterium movens (assembly GCF_039581425.1). Classification (NCBI taxonomy): domain Bacteria; kingdom Pseudomonadati; phylum Bacteroidota; class Flavobacteriia; order Flavobacteriales; family Flavobacteriaceae; genus Flavobacterium; species Flavobacterium movens. The sequence goes on along the minus strand of NZ_JBCPXY010000014.1, from coordinate 99,515 downwards.
AAAAGTAGAATAATACCCAAGTTCCTATGAAAAAAAATCCGAGGTACATATTGTTTAAGTTTTTCTTTAAGTCCTTTTTAATTATAAGGTGATATAAAACCCAACCGAAGAAAGCGAGCGTTAAACCCATTGCCATAAAAATTCTTGACATAATTTATCTGTTTTTAGCGACATTTCAATTGGTTGTGTCGTCTGTTAGAAATTGATTTTTATATTCTATAAATTCAATAGTTCCAGATTTATAGAAAGTTAAGTAAAATTACAGATTTAAAACGATGTTTACAAATGTAAAATTCAGGTTTTCGAAAACGTGTAAATGCTGTTTTGAAATGTATTTAACAGTAAAAATAAAATGTAATAAAAACAAAAAAGCTTCTGAAAAACTGATTCAGAAGCTTCTTAAAAGTGCGGATAATAGGATTCGAATCCTTATGTTTGTGTGTAATTTTGTATGACGATAATATTTGTAAACCCCTTTATTTAAAGGGTTTTAATGAGTAATGATATTTTTAAATCATACACAAACTCACACAAACATAATTATTTTGGGGGAAATATGGGGGAAATATTTATATTTGTAATATATGGCAACCATCAATTACAGAATAAACGAAAAAGTAGCAAAAGACCCTGCAATGATTTATGTAAGGTTCAAAGAAGCTAAAATAGACTTGGAAGTACCAACATCAATTGTGGTCTTTAAAAGGCATTGGAGTAAAGCGAAGCAAACTGTCAAATCTAATCATGATTCTGATGATTATCGAAATATCGCAAATAAACAACTAAACGACCTAAAGTCTCTTATTGTTAGAAAATATGGTATAGATAATCATGCAGGAAAAACTATAAATACCAAATGGTTGAAAGATGTCATTCTGGAGTTTCATAACAAACCAACATCTGACTCAACTGATAAAGAAATATTCTTAACCGATTTTGGAGATTTTTATTCTGAAAAATCCAAAAACCGTATAAATCCAAGAACAGGAAAAAAATTGGATATAAGAACTTTTCAAGATTACAACAATTCGGTCAATAAATTAAAGGATTATGAAAAACATATAGGCTCAAGGATTAGACTTGATGATGTAAGTTTAGTTTTTCATACTCATTTTATTGATTATCTAACAGATGTGGATAAATTGGGTCCGAATACTATTGGTGGTGTAATAGCTAATGTTAAAGCCTTTTTGAAGTCAGCTGAAAGTTATGGTTATAGAGTAAATCAAGATTACAAGAGCCGTGAGTTTGTTGCTCCTTCAGCCAAAACAATTGATATCTATTTTAATGAAACTGAAATTTTGAAGATAAAAAAACACCAATTTGAGCCAAACGGATATTTAGATAATGCCCGTGATTGGTTAATAATTGGTTTGTGGACTGGATTGAGAATCTCGGACTTTTTACAGCTTAAGAAGAAAGATTACGTTGATGGCTTTATTCAAAACAATAATTTTAAGACTGGAATTCCTGTAGTAATACCAATACACCCAGATGTGCAAGAAGTTTTGGATAAGAGAAATGGAAACTTACCACGAGAGATTTCTGACCAAAACTTTAATGACTACATTAAGATCGTTGCGGAAAAAGTTGGTTTTACCGAAAAAGTGGAAGGAAGTAAGATGGTTAAAGTTCTTGACGGCAATAATAATGAAGTAAGCAGAAAGGTCCGCGCAAAATATCACAAATACGAATTAGTTACATCACATATTTGTAGACGTTCGTTTGCAACAAACCTTTATGGAAAAATTGACACACTTACAATTATGAAGATAACTGGTCATAAGACAGAAAAGCAATTTTTAGATTATGTTAAAATATCTCCTAAAGAATATGCAATGAGGTTAAAAGAATTATGGTCCAAAGTATATCAAAAAAATGAATAACTATTTTACAATGTGTTTATGTATCTTAGAATTTCAGATTTTTTATATTTCACTCCCATTCCAATATTAGAACTTGCTATCTTGCCTCTCTTTTTTAAATTGTCGACCGTACCAATAGAAACATTTAGTTTTTGAGCGACTTCTTCTCTGGAGAGTAAGCAATCATCGAAATAATAATTTTTTGACAATGATTCCAACAATTCATTTTTAAATCCTTCGAATCTTATTGCCGTAAGTCGTTCGACTTCATTGTTGATTTGCGCTTGTAGCGCATCTTGGTTAATAATACTACTAGTTAACATGTAAACATAGCTACCACATCTCAGTTCTTTATAAAGGTAGCGAGAGTTATTTTTCCTCATTTTGAGGTATTGAGAAAACATTCTATTTGGTATTTAAAAAGTTTTCGTCAGCTAGTAGCCAAAATAAAGAGTTAACCCAAATTGACTATGGAAATAGCATTTAGAATGCTGTTATTACAAAGTTACTATTTTTATTTGATAGAATCAACTAGTCTAGAAAAGACAGGGTATCTCAGATTAAATTTTATGGATAATAATTGATTTATTAATTCAGCTTCGATTAGATCAATAATTAAGGTTTAGCTGTCTAAAAATGAATGCCAATAATAAAAATAGCCACAAAAAATGTGGCTTTTAAATAAGTTTCTGATGTATCAACTATTTAACTTTTAGATTGTTTTTTTATTAATATTCCCAACCTTTTTTTAATGAACATTCAGTATCACTATTGATTGAATTATTGTCTTTAAAACGTATAAATAAATCTCCATTTGAAGTACGCCAAATTTTATATGTTCCATAAGTACAATTCCCTAATAATCTGTACTTGTAATCAGTTTTACCATTGCTATAATTAACAGATTCTATTTCAACACTTCCTATTGATAAAGAAACTGGAGGTTGTTCAGTCCAATCACTAGTTACATTGTCAGATGAAACCCCGTTGTTCGACATAATGAGATGCGACTTCCAACATTTTATTTCTGTTTCAGTTATTTCAAATCTATAATATGTTACAACGCCACCAGACTCAGTGGTTTCATCATGCCATTTCCCTTTAATAAAATTTTCAACGTTTTCTTTAGAATCAATATTGTTCCCTTTTTTATAACTTTTTAGTCCAAAAGCAAAAACAAGAAATAAAAGAGAAAAGATAAAGAATGTAGTAGGGGTAAAGATTTTTTTCATTTTTTAAGTTTTAAATTGTCAGTACAAACATATAAAAAATACTCCAAATAAAGAGGTAATAAATAAAGAGTTACATTATTTAAAGACATTTAATTGATTTGCTTCATAAAAAGAGTGAAAAAATGACTTCGAAAAATAATGAGAATATTGGGAAAGAAGCAAAAGTTGAAGAATCAATTTACTTAAAAAGAGTAGGGGAAAGATTAAAGTATTTCAGAAAAAAAGCAGGTTACACAAACTCTGAATATTTTGCTTATGAAAACAATATAAGCAGACCGCAATATGGAAAGTACGAAGCTGGAGCAAACATTCAATTAAATACTTTAATTAAAATACTGAAAGCAATGAATGTGACTCTTGAAGAATTTTTTACAGGTTTCAATGAGTATTGAAACTTTGTAATAATTAGATAAATTATTATTTGTGATAAATTTGTTTTCACAGATCAATCACAAATAACAATTTATTTTCTAAGAAAAAGTGATTTTTGAACAAGTATTTTTGAACAACTATTTTTACAGTTCATATTATCTCTTTTTTGTAAAATCATGAGATTTGATTAAATTTTAAAAATGAGGAATAGTAAAATTATTGAGGTCCAAATAGAACTATCTTTTACCACTTCCTCCACATCCCCCACATGTTATTCGACCACTTCCATTACAACCAGAACAATTAACAACTCTAGTTTCATTTAGACCTTTATTTTGGCTTTTGGTACCTCTCCCTCCACAGCCAGGACAAGCTATTTGACCATTTCCATTACATCTTGAACAACTTTCACTCATAATACTTTAGTTTTATTTAATTTGATATTATTTTTTTTAAATATTTTATCTAATTGGCTTTGGTATATTATTGAATCTGTTAGGTCAGCACCTGTTAAATCAGCACCTTCAAATTCAACTGTGGTCAGGTCAATATTAACTAATTTGCAATTGATTAGCTTGGTATAAGATAAATCAGTATTTTGCATAGTCGAGTCGGTGAAATCGGTATTAGTAAAATCACAGGCTGAAAAGACGGAACGGTCTAGATATGTGCGTATAAATTTGGAATTACAAAAATAGACACCTTTGATTGTCGTATCTTTTAATACTATACCAGAAACCTCCGCAGTTTTAAAATTAGCTCCTAATAATTCTATAATATCCTCGTTTATTAGTTTAGATTCATGTAAAAATTGAAGAACTTGCCCTTTTCTTTCATCGCTTAAGGTCTCTACTGCAACAATTGTACGAGTTCTAGCAATAATTTTACTTTCTTTATTTAAATTAATATCTAGTAAATTTGATTTTATTATTAAATCAGAAATGACTCTGAAATAAGAATCTAATGTCTCATTTTGTTTATTTTCAAAATCTTTTTTTTCATCTTTAGATTTTTCATATTCCTTGTAAATCCATCCTATTGTCGCAATTGATATAGGGACAATTAAAAGATCTAGCCAATCCCATAGCTTTTTCGGTTCTGGTCCATTTTTGCTTGCATCATATGGAGCAAAACCCATCCATTCAGGGGAATTATATGGAAAAATACCATTGTAGCCAATGTATAATGAAAATCCGATTATAAATATGATAATAATTGTTTTTACATAATTCATGGGAATTCGTCATTTTTTAATACTTAGCTTTTTTTCTTTTTAAATCTTGTATTTAATTCGTAACTAATTTTAGATATACTTAATCTATATTTGATTGTTATCTAATATAATTTTGTCAAACTCTTCGTAATTATACTTTTCAAGTCCATCATCTAGTAAACGATTAAAAATGTCAGAAATGGAACTAGTGAAAAAGTATCTTTCCATAATCTTGTGGTTGGTTGAATTAAAATCTATTTCCTTGTAATCCTTTTTAAAATCCTCTACTTCATTGTCTTTCAATATGACATAACCGAGAAATTTGGATTTATATTCATATAAATAATAAGGGTCAATTATGTTTTTCATTTCTCCAATTATACATTCCCATATAATAGTATTTCCAAGTGTATAAATAAATCCCACCTTTTTAAAACCTAATTTATTGAGTAGTTTTTCAGAAACCCAAATTTTTTTGTAACCATAATTTATTAACTGATAGTTATAGATTTTAATTTCTTTGGAAGTTGGCAGTAATATTGCATTGTAACCATCTTCATTTTTGTTCAAAATTCTGATTGGTATATAATTATTCTTGCCAGGATTATTAATTTCGATGTATTCGTTATTGTTAAATTCGATCATAATTTTGTTGTCTTTGATGGTGCTTTTGCTTGGTTGAGAGGAGTGATTCTTGCTTCTATTTTTTGAATTTTTTTATCGATATTGTCAATCTTGTTTTCTAAATCTTTGTCTTTAGAATATATAATCGCAACTAAAGCAACGACTAACGATAGTAATGGAGTTACAATTGCAATTAAATCTTTTGCATTGTCTTTTATTAAATTTAGCCACTCTTTTCTATAATTGCCGAATTGATGAGACACCATGCCTTCAGGAGTAATTTCATATGGAGTATTAGCTCTTACGTCGTAAATGTCAATACCAAGTTGTGCTGGACGTACTTCGCCTTTTGACTTTAAAAATTTAATAAGAACAGAGGCTGTAAGTACAGTTATTTTCATTTTTTGAGCTATTTCTGTTGGGCTCATTCTATTGATTCTGACTCCTCCTTCTTCTGGTACATCATCATACAGAATGCCAAGTAATTCGTGTTTCTTAGTATAATGGCTCATCTAAATTGTTTTTAATAGAGTTTAATTACTTGTGTTATTGGATTTAAAGAGTGTTGGTATATCTTTGTTAGTATTCAATAATGTATCCATCTGTTTTTTTTATAACTTCTTCTAAATTAAGGTATTCTACGGAAGCTAGATTTTCTATATTATAAACACGTGCTAGTTTATAATTTTTATTATTGTTTACATATGTATTATGCTCGTGGTTTGACAGATAGAATTTTCTAGAATATATATCATCAATGGTTCTGGTTGTTGATTTTACTTCGATATACATATCTTCTCCGAGTTCATTTTTTGATAATATGTCGTAGCCAAATCTATTAGACTCTAATGCAACATGGCGTGGATACCCATTATTTAGAAAACCAAGTCTTTCTAATTTCTCTGTTTCTTGTTCCATAATAAAAAGTTCGCCCTTTAATCCAATTTCAGCTAACCGTTCTGCTCGTTTTATATATTGTTCAGAAGTTAAAGGAGGGATTACTTTATCCGCTTCAGTTACTTTATCAATCGACCCCATCAAAAATACAACCTGAGCAACTAATAAATCAAGTTTAGCATTTTCAATCTCGCCAAACTCATCAGGATAAATTTTTGCAATTATATGAGACGATTGCGGATTTATTGCGATTCCTTCTTTCCATTGATTTGGAGTTGAAGGATTGCCATTTAGATAAGCTTTAAATCCATATTCAAATAAAGAATTGAAGCGTTCTTTTATATAGACGTTTTTTTCTATTGAAGCAGAAAGATTTGCGCCTATTTCTTTAAATTGGCTTTCTAAAATTCGCTTTTCTTCATTAGTAATACTTCGAGATGATGCTCGACCAAAATAAAAACCAACATCTAAACATTTTTCAAATCGATTTACTACAAAACTTATTTGTGCGGAATATTGTTTATTACTATTTCCTTTGAAAAAGCCTGCCCATACGTTATTTAAATTTGTGCTTTGCCCCACTGGATTTCCAGATGACATTTCGGTTTCAAATGGACCATAATTAGACACGTATTTTGCGGAAAAATATTCAGCGATACTTTTTAATTTTCGACGAATAAGTAAAAGTTGTACCCTTTCTGATTCATTTGCATTCGACAATATGGTATTTCTTGTATAAGATCTAGAATATAAATCATTAATGAGTTTTAAGTCATTTGCGGTTATTTTTTTCATTGGTTATGTCAGGGATGTTGAATTTTAATAGTTGTCTAAATTATTTATAACATTCGTTTATTTGGTAAATTAGAGAGAGTATTCTATCTATGATGGTATTCAATTTCATTTGGTGTTAACTGACTCCTAGATTTTAGTTTATATTGAGTTTTCAAAACTTTTAACTCATCTATAACTATTGGAGCTCCTCCATCTATATAAAATGGAGCAAAATAAAACTCACCATTTTTTGGTTGTTGCTCTAGAAATTTATAGAAAAACATTCCTAATTGTACTTTTAAATTTTTCCAATAGACCATTTGAAGTGTTATCGATTGTTGTTTCTTTCCGTATTTCTCAACTTGCATTTGTTTTTCATATTCGTTAAACATTGGTTTTAACCATTTACGTTCTGTGTTTGCATATAGATAAGTTGAGTAAGTTTCATCATCTTCTAATACGAAGGAAATACAGATGTTGTTGTTATCATCTATATCTTCATCTTGATTCCATGAGCGTATATATTCAAAAAATTTGATTGCGTAATCTTTATCTTTGTAAGCTGGACCAAAATAATTCAAGTAGCCTTTATGGTCTTTTATTTCAGGATTCAATAAAAAATAACCGTTTGTCAACCATTGGTCATATTCTATTTCAAAATTTGGAAAAGGTTGAATAATCATGACTGAATATTCAAAAATTGTTCTTTCAAAGAATTGCTCAATAATAAATAGGCTGATTGTAATAACAATTCCTGTTATATATGAGAAAGTCAAAAAGGAAATAAGAATACCAACTGCTGTTAATATTCGTAAAAACCATTTTACATATTTTTCAAATTTTTCATGGACAATTAATTTTGGATAATATTTTGCCCATTCTAATCGAATTATAGTTCGTGAATCAATTCTCCAATTTCCTTTTTTAAACTTCATGTGTTAAAATTTTATTTTTGATTTTTTTGTTTTATAAAAATACTGTAAAGATTTTAGAGCCAGAAATTAGAATTTTATAACAAAAGATAATTATTGTTTAAATGCTTCTGTTAAATTTATTCTTTTTAAGAGGTGTTCAATAGATACTCCCTCTACACTTTCATAACGATTCATATTCTCAAACATGTTTAAAAAATTACTCCCTTTCTCTGTTTTATCTATGACCGATTTAATTACAAGTTTATTTTCACGAGTGTCCTCATCGTATTTATAGATCTTATCTCTTGTGTATGGATAATTTATATAGTTATTGTATGCATTTACTAGATAAGCTTCAAGTTGAATAATTCTTCTTTCGTTATTTTCGTTAACTTTTTTATTTATAATTTTCAAAAAATAATTTTGTAACTCCTCAATTGTTAATGATTTACTATTTATTTTGTTGTAAAAATCTTCATGAATTGTTTTAATAAAAACCAAAAAGAAGAAAAGTTGAGGTATTACATAACTGTTACTGTCAAAAGAACGTAAGGCTAATCTTGAATGTGAAAATATTTTTTCTTGTTTACGCAATGCAATTGGACCATTTGAAAATAGTATTGAACAGATTCCTAGGAAATTATTTTTATCTGAATCGAGTTCTCTATACTTTTTACGATTTTCAGAAATAAAAAATTGATCAAATTCAAAATAATCGTATAAATACTTATGGAATATTTCATTTTCAGGCTCAGGTATAGAATATTCAATATCAATGAATCGTCTTAAATATTCATCAGCATCAATCTTGTCACTACCATAAACTCCTTTAACGGAATTCCCAAGTTGAATTTTATCTATTGATAATACGAATACGATATTTGGAACTGAAAAAAAATGTTTTATTTGTTCTAAAATTGATACTGCATAATCAGGTCTACATCGGTCAAGTTCATCAATTAAAAAAATAAGTGGTTTGCCTTTATTTGTATTAGCGATAAATTCGGAAAGACTTTTGCGAAAATCTAGAATTCCCTTTTTCTTTTTAGCGTACTCGTTAACATCATTTTCGAAAATATCGTTCAGACCTTTTGTAACATTCACTACCGCATCTTTAATTTCTTTAGTATTGATATATTTATCTGCGATAGATTGAACTATTATTGGGGCAATGTGCTTTGATAGGATAGAAGCATTTTTTAAGGCGACTTTAAATTTAGGTTCAGTAGATTTAGTAGTGATGTTCTTTAACTCGCCCATTAAAGCTGTTAAAGGGTTGTTTTCGAAGTCATTTTCCCAAGCGTTAAAGTATACAGTTTGAAATTCTTTGTCTTTTAAATCCTGCTCCCACATTTTTATAAACGTGGTTTTTCCTGTTCCCCATTGATTGTTTATAGCCAAGACAAAACCACTTGAATAAGAATTAACTAAATCTAATAGTATGTTTGCATATTTTTTTCTGTCTAATTTACAATTAGCGAATGGGTCCCCTGATTCAATTTTAATATCGTAATGTTTAATACTCATTCATTTGATTTTTTAAATTTGGCATATTTTTTTGCTTCTTCCTAACTTTTGTTATGTGGTAAGTATATGATGGATTTACTTTAAAATTCGTTTATACTTCTTCATTTCGTTTTCGTCAATATTTTTTTCTTCAGCTATATTTTTGATTTTTTGTTTCATTCCAATTCTATGATAAATTTGGTTGTTTTCATCAGATAGAGTTATCAATTTTATTGTTTGCTCCGTGTCTAGCTCATCGATAATATTAACTATTGCTTTATCGTACCTATTTTGTGCGGCATCGAAACTGTTGCTTTCTCCGAAATAATTCAAGCAATATTCTATAAAAAGATTTAGACAATTATTGTCGATTGACATGTTTTTTAAGAAAACAATATAATCTGTCTGAAGTCCTGATATTTCTTTGTAATCTAATGTTTTAAGGTGTTCTTCAAAAGATGATTTATGAAACCAAGATATAAAAACTAAATTGTCATCTGAAGCAATCTGCGCGTCAATTAGAAGCTGTAGAGGTTTATCTAATAGTTTATAGATTTCAGGAAAACGAGAAAGTAAACCAACAAGATTTGTTAAAGACGATTTATTTGATACTTTGCTAAAAAAATCTTGTTCGTGTCGAATCAATTCTAAGCAAATCTCTTTTTTATTCTTTAATAATAATCTTAAAGCTTTGTAAGTTATTGCTCTGTTTTCTTTAGATTTTGGATCTTCCGAATTAAATACGATTTTCCAAAGACTGCGGAATAATTTTTTAAAATCGGTATCTTTTAAACGTTTGAGATATCTTGAATTTAGATAGTTTTCAAGATTTTCATCTTCTATTATTTTATCTTTAACATCAACAAGGTCGCTTAAAAAAGTGTCAAAAATTTTATTTGAAAAAAACGGAGGGTTAGTTAAAATGCCGTCCAAAATATTTCTAATTAGTCCTTGTATCAAATCTTTATTTGGTGAATATAGAAGGTCAGAATTATTTAAAACAGGATGAGCGGATAAATGTCTGAATTTTTGAAGAGATTCGATTGCAACAATATCAGATACTTCTAACAAACTAGTTCGTGTGTTTATAAATTCAACTAATTTGGATTCCCAATCTGGGGATCTAGGATTTTTTCGTTGTAAATCTTCAATTTCATCTAAAATTTTTTTTGCTGTTGAGTCGCCGTAAATATCTCTTAAGTCTCTTAATTTGTATACTAAATCACAAATAAGAACAGAATATAGCATGACGGTGCATGAGCGAAAATTTCCATTTACAAAAGTTTGATATACTTCTTTAAAATATTCTTTTGTATTGTTATTTTGAATTTTTTCTATTGAAGATTCTATCGAAAAATTATAGTTCATATTTAATGTCTGGATTAAGCTATATTGCAACTGGTTTATTCAAAACTAATTTCGTTAATCAATTCAAATGTAAAAATAATTCTTAGTGGTCAATTTGTACGATTTTAGTTATACCAAATCTAACGTAAAATAACCTTACCTAAAATAATCTATTGTATCAAATTATCAACTGTATCAAAATAAATCTATATTCAATAGATAATGATACGACTAAATGTATCAAAAAAAACCTTTGATTTATTTTGATGTGTCAGAAAATACCTGGACTTTTGAAATATGGAAAAAGCAATTATCATATCCCGCTGTTCGACTAATGAGAATCGTCAAGATGTTACACGTCAATCTCAGGAGCTAATTTCTAATTATGGAAATCAGTATGACATTGTAAAAGAGTTCACTTATTACAAGTCAGGAACTAAAAATGATGAGGTTAATGCCGAGATTTTAGAGTACGCTATCAATAATAAGGTAACCCATATAATTTCTTTGGAGATTTCGAGAATTTCCCGCAAGATATCGTCTTTTGCTTTGTTTTTGGAAAAATGCAATGAAAACAAGATCAATATCATTATCGATAACTTCAAGCTTCATACCTTGCTACCTTCAGGAGAAATTAATGGGATGGTTCAAACGATGCTTTCGATTGCTTCAACTTTTGCCTCGTTAGAATTGTCTATGATTAAGGAGCGATTAAATTCGGGGCGTGACAAATTTATTCGTGATGGTGGAAAGCTTGGGCGTAAAGTTGGTTCTGAGAAAGAACCAAGGCAACTTATGTCAGAGCATGCCGATATTGTAAAATTTATAAAGCAAGGTCAATCAGTTCGCAACATAATGAAGCTAACAGGAAAAAGTAGTGGTACAATACAAAAAATAAAAAAATTAGCAATATAAATTAATAAACCCCTCTGAGAGATCAACAGAGGGGTTTGTTAATTTATTAAAAAGTTTATTTTTATTTTTCTAAAACAATGAATGGACCACATGATTATAATGCTTTATTTTAAGCTATGAGGTCACATTTATAGAAACTACTCGAAGAGTGGATGCAGGTATGTATAGGTATGTTTAAGAACCATAAGGGGGGTATTATATCTCGAAAAAAATCCCAAAAAAATTTCGACTAGCTATTCGAATACCCTAATATTTCAGAAAACAAAGTCTCAGGAGCTAGCAGGTAACTAGTCAAATTGTTTTTCAGACAAGGCAGGGCAGGAGGGGTATGACTACCCCAATTGCTCAATCCTTTTACGTATTCCTTCAATTTCTTTTTCCAATTGTAATTTCTGTAACTGAACATGTAAATCTTGTTTGCGATTCGGGTCATTTTCGACAGAAATTTCCAATTGTTTAACTCTTATTCTATCGTCGATACTAGTTACCATTCTAATTCTAAGTATTTTTCTGGAACATATCTGAATTTATAAAAATCATTTTCCTTATATAATTCACCGCATTTAAGTTCCCATCTTTCCTCTAAAACTACTTGTCCCCAATGCGTAGAAACTTCTAGTCCGCATAGTATTTTCCATTCCGAACCATTTCTTCTTAATTGTTTGTATACTGATTCTGTAAGATTTGGATTTACTTTCTTGTATCTCTCGTAATTATAAGGCTGTAACCTTCTAGGAATGAACCTGAGTTCTCTATTTAATTTTTTATTATCAAGTTTTTTGTTTTTTGTTTTTTCCATTTTTTATATGATTGTTATTTCACCACTTTTTTTAAGGTAACTGATGATGCTACCATTATTATTTATTTTCTCAATTTGAGTACGATATTGACCAAATTCAATATATTTTTTCAGCACTTCAGAAACGGCAATCTCAACACGGTCCTTATATCCATCAGTTACTGCATGAAGATGATTTACTCCACGTCCATCTGCTTCAATTACGTAACCTATATTTACAGATGGTAATTCCTGTTTAACCTCTTTAATCAACTGTATGTGATAATTAATGTCGTAACTATCTTTTGTATTCCAAGTGACCAATGTCTCCCATTTATGGTTTGTTAAAGTTGTTTGACTCTTTTTGTACTTTGGAAGAAACTCATCTATCAACGTATAATGAATTTGCCAAGCCTTTCCATTACGGTTTAATAAACTAGGAACATTTAAGTACTTTTCTTTCACCAATTTCATACGATATTTTAAGGTCCTTGGTGATAATCCTGTTATTTCTTCTAATTGATTTAGTTGGTAGTATATTCTAGCTCTACCATTATTTATATCATTAATAATTCTTTTACTTTCTTCTTTCATTTTGCTTATCTATTTGACACAACTAGGACAAGAGAAGTTTGATTCAATTTGTCCTTATTCTAATAAATATGCACCTAATCAGTAAAAGCCAAAAATATTTTTGAAATCATCAAAATTTTCTTAATTACAGATGATTTCAGTCGCTTCACCCAAGATAAATTTTAAGTACAATAAGTAAATGATAAAAGATTTAAAAGTTGAAATTGCACCAATAAAACTTAAGGAGCAATGTAGAGTGGTTGTGAAGCCTAATAGAATAGTGTCTGAAATTAATAAGCCACTTGAGAGATCAAGTAGCTTACTAATTTGTTTTAAAGGTGTTTTTATTCTATAGGTGTGTCCCTGTCCAATGTTATGTAACTGCTCCAATCTTTAAAGTCGAAAATGTTGTCTCTAATGCATATGGCTTTTGAAAAACCTTCATGAATAGAATCATAAAGTTTTTTTTTGCTATTAGACTTTACAAAACAATTCACATCAAATCGTTTTCCTTCTCCATATAATGAATAGTTGATTTCCAATTTATCATCTTCTGTATTGTCCAAAATAAACTTCATTATTCTGTGAATATCGCTTTCTGAATAACAATAATATAGGTGGATAGTCAAAGCATAACGTTTTGCCCATTTTTTTCTAGTAGGTGCAAACCTATCCAACGCTAACTGATGAACTCTCCATTTGAGATTTCTATCCTTATGAATACAGCCTGGACCCTCTTCCTCAAGTATATCAAGAATTATTCTTCTGATATTACTTTTTGATTGACTTGTTAGTTCACTTATTTGTTTTACCGTTAAATACAAGTTGTCGTATTCACCTTCTTCATAACCTATCGGTATTACAACACATTTTTTAGGTTTCGTTTTAAAATTTATTTCATTGTTTTTTTTATTTTTTGTCATTTTTTTTACTTGTTTTATTTTTCAACCTATTAAGAACATGACAAATGGTTCTCTCAATAGATTTCTTATTTATAATAAATGCCTCGAAATTCAGATATTTTGAAAGACGAAATATTTACTAAGTGATAAGCAACTAATTTATCACTTGTTAATCCTAAAAAGCTAGGACCAAGAAAATACAGCCAATAGATACTGGTTGATGCTTTCTGAAAATTTAATTTTGATTTGTTGAAGTAAGGACTTCTTTTTGTCCTCTTTAATTAGAGTATTGAGTAGGTGTTCCGTTATTTGCCGAAGCGGGTCACTAAGAGGTCATTTTGTACTATCGACACCTGTAATAGTATGACCTTTTGAGGTTAATACAAAACTACGATTTTTTTTTGATGGTGTCAAGTAGGTGGAGGCGATTTTTTTTGTATTTGACCTGAAATTATTGGTCTTACACAATTTAATTGTTGATTTTTATAAGTTATAAAAATGTTTTGGGGGAAATACGGGGGTAATGAGAAATAAAAAACCCTTTAATCGTTATAAATTAACGTTTAAAGGGTTTTTAAAGTGCGGATAATAGGACTCGAACCTACACGCCTTGCGGCACCAGATCCTAAGTCTGGCACGTCTACCAATTTCGCCATATCCGCGGTAATTGTGGGTGCAAAGATAGGCATACTTTTGAATTATCAAAGCATTTTTTGAAAATTTTTTTTAATTCTCTTTTTCGTACTTTTGGTTTTCTATAAAAATAATTTAAATGGAAAATATTAAGTCCTACGTTCAACAACATAAAGATCGGTTTATCAACGAATTGATCGAATTATTAAAGATTCCGTCGGTTTCTGCCGACACTGCATATTCTCAAGATGTTATTGACACAGCAGAGGCTGTAAAAGAAAGTTTATCAAAAGCAGGGTGCGATTATGTCGAAACTTGCGACACTCCAGGTTACCCAATTATCTACGGAGAAAAAATTATAGATCCAAATCTTCCAACGGTTTTAGTTTACGGCCACTACGACGTACAACCGCCAGATCCATTAGAATTATGGACTTCACCACCTTTTGAACCGGTTATTAAAACTACAGATATTCACCCAGAAGGCGCCATCTTCGCGCGTGGAGCGTGTGACGACAAAGGTCAGATGTATATGCATGTAAAAGCGCTTGAGTTAATGGTACAAAGCAATACGCTGCCTTGTAACGTAAAATTCATGATCGAAGGTGAAGAAGAAGTAGGTTCTGCAAGTTTGGCTTGGTTCGTAGAGCGCAATCAGGAAAAACTGAAAAACGACGTAATCTTGATTTCAGATACAGGAATGATCTCTAACCAACAGCCGTCTATCACGACAGGTTTAAGAGGTTTGAGTTATGTTGAGGTAGAAGTTACAGGTCCAAACCGCGATTTGCATTCAGGTTTATACGGTGGAGCTGTCGCGAACCCAATTAATATTTTGGCAAAAATGATTGCTTCGCTTCACGACGAAAACAATCATATTACAATTCCAGGTTTCTACGATAAAGTAGAAGAATTATCTGCAGAAGAAAGAGCAGAAATGGCAAAAGCGCCTTTCAGCTTAGAAAAATATAAAAATGCTTTAAATATCGAAGATGTTTACGGTGAAAAAGGATACGTAACCAACGAGCGTAACTCAATCCGTCCGACTTTAGACGTAAACGGAATCTGGGGCGGTTATACTGGCGAAGGTGCTAAAACGGTTATTGCAAGCAAAGCTTTCGCTAAAATCTCAATGCGTTTGGTTCCAAATCAGGAATGGGAAGAAATTACAGAACTTTTCACGAAACATTTTATAAGTCTTGCTCCAGCCGGAGTTACGGTAAAAGTAACGCCTCACCACGGTGGTCAAGGTTATGTAACGCCAATTGACAGCATCGGATATCAGGCAGCAAATAAAGCATATACAGAAACGTTTGGAGTTCCTGCAATTCCAGTTCGTTCTGGTGGAAGTATTCCGATTGTGGCTTTGTTTGAAAAAGAATTAAAAAGCAAAACGATCTTAATGGGATTTGGTTTGGATAGCGATGCTATTCACTCGCCAAATGAGCACTTCGGAATCTTTAATTACTTGAAAGGTATTGAGACTATTCCGTTGTTTTACAAGTATTTTGTGGAATTAAGTAAATAAGGTGTTTTGCCGCGAAGGCGCTAAGACACTAAGTTTTGTTGTGTTTTTGCTCGCAATCCCGATAGCTATCGGGAGCTAAAGTCGCAAAGATTTTTTGATGCTTTGTCAAAGTTTAATTCAGATACAAATCCGTTCAGAAATGAGCGGATTTTTTTGTTTCCCATGTTTTAAGATTCAAAAGAAAAACCTTTGCCACTTTGCACCTCTGAACCTTTGCTTCTAAAAAAGAAACTTTTTTCTTGCATATTTAAAATTTAACTCTACATTTGTAGAAACGAATCTATAGTTGTAGAGCAATGATAAATTTGAAAAATATCTTTTTAGTATTTCTTTTGGGTTCAATGCTTTTGAGCTGTAAAAGCCAGCCGATTAATCAGAAAATTGACAAGAAAAAAGAAGGCGTTTGGATAGATAATTATACGCAGGATGGTACAAATTATAAATCGTATGAATATTATAAAAATGATCTTCCGGTAAAAAAGTGGAAATCATACATTAATGGGAAAATCTATAAAACAGAGAAATATAAAAACGGAATCTGTGTCGTGAAAAGTTATTACGAAAACGGAAAATTGGAATCCAAAGGAAAAACTAAATTTGAGACTGATTCGGTTCAGTCGCATTGGTTTTATTTTGGAGAATGGAAGTTTTATTCGGACAAAGGAAAATTAAAAGGAATCAAAAATTACGATAAAGGAGAATTGATTTCAGAACAAAATATTAAATAAACCAACTAACCTCTAAACCATGAAAAAATTAATCACGTTTTCTTTTATTGTACTAAACTGCATTTTGATGCAAGCCCAAACGTATAAAGAATGGACTAGTAAAGCAGATTCTTGCTACCGAGCACAAAACTATAAATTGTCTGTTGATTTTTACGAAAAAGCCTTTAAAGTAGAAAACAAAGATTCTGGTGATTTTTACAATGCAGGATGTTCTGCAGCTTTGGCTCAGGAAAATAAAAAAGCATTGAATTGGCTGAATTTGGCAATTGATAATGGATTTGAAGATATTGCTCGTATGAAAAAAGATAACGATTTAAAATCTTTGCATGAAGATAAGGACTGGAAAAAAATGATCGCTAGATTTCAAAAGAAAAGAGATATTGTTGAAGTTAACTATGATAAACCGTTACAGAAAGAACTTTTGGATATTTATGCAGAAGATCAGGATATTCGTGGTGTAGCCATGAAAATTATTAAAACAGATGGTCGTGGAAGCAAAGCTTTGGACAGTATTGGCAAAATTATGAGTTATAAAGACAGTATAAATTTAATTAGAGTTATCAAAATATTAGATGAAAAGGGTTGGGTAGGAAAAGACGTTGTTGGCTCTCAGGCTAGTCAGGCGTTGTTTTTAGTGATACAGCATGCCGATTTAAAATATCAGCAAAAGTATTTGCCCATGATGAGAGATGCCGTTAAAAAAGGCAATGCAAAAGCAAGTTCTTTGGCTTTATTAGAAGACAGAGTTGCTTTGCGTGAAGGAGGAAAACAAATTTATGGAAGCCAGGTAATGAATCATCCGATTACGAAGAAACCCTTTGTTTCTCCGCTTGAAGATCCCGATAATGTAGATAAAAGAAGAGCATCAGTAGGACTAGGAACTTTATCAGATTATCTTAAATATTGGAATGCAACTTGGGATGTTGAGGCTTATAAAAAAGAACTTCCTGAACTGGAGGAAATCATTCGTCAAAAAAAAGGTTAAGTAAGAATGGTTATTATAAATGAGTTGCTGAGAAACGAGATAATGAAAATAAATTCGTGACAAAAGAAAATTAATTTGAGAACATATTAATTTAATAAAAGGCTAAATTTAACCTATGAAAAAATCGATTGTTTTTATTTTACTTGTAATCAATTTTGGCTTTTTAAATGCTCAAACGTATAAAAACTGGGTTCATAAAGCAGATTCGTGCTATACGGCAAAAAACTATGAGTTGTCTGTTTCGTACTACGGAAAAGCTTTTAAAATAGAGCAGAAATCATGGTCAGATTTGTACAACGCGGGCTGTTCTGCTTCTATGGCAAGACAGCATAAAAAAGCATTTAAATGGCTGAATCTTTCGATCGATAACGGATACGAGAATATGGCGCATATTAAAATTGATAACGATTTAAAGTCTTTGCACTCGGAAAAAGAATGGAATAAAACAATTGACAAACTCCAGAAGAAATTAGATATTATTGGGGCAAATTATGATAAGGTGCTAGAAAAACAACTTGCAGAAATTTATACCGAAGATCAGGAAATTCGTGGGGAATTTATGAATGTTTATAGAGCCGCCAAACCTGATAAAAAGAAAATTGACAGCATTGGTAAAATCATGCAAAGAAAAGACAGTATTAATCTCATTAAAGTGACGAAAATACTGGACGAAAAAGGCTGGTTAGGAAAAAATGTTGTAGGCTCTCAGGGAAATCAGACTTTATTTCTGGTGATTCAGCATGCCGATTTAGAATATCAGCAAAAATATCTGCCTATGATGAGAGAGGCGGTTAAAAACGGAAATGCCAATCCGGGAAATCTGGCGTATTTAGAAGATAGAGTGGCTTTGAGAGAAGGAAAAAAACAAATTTATGGCAGTCAGAGTTCAATGAATAAAAAGACTAATAAAATTCGTATATCGCCCATGATAGATCCAGATAATGTAGATAAAAGGCGTGCAGAAGTCGGACTTGGAACTATGGCCGAATATGCAACGAAATTGAATATTGACTGGAATTTGGAGGAATATAAAAAGGAATTGGCTGAAACAGAAAAACTTGAAAATATAAAACCATGATACAATTATCAAATGCAGAAGAACAGTTAATGGAGTATTTATGGAAGCTTGAAAAGGCTTTTATGAAAGATTTGCTCGAAGCGTATCCGGAACCAAAACCGGCAACAACAACCGTAGCGACGCTTTTAAAACGAATGATCGATAAGAAGTTTGTGGCGTATAATGAATTTGGGAATTCTCGGGAATATTATCCGCTGGTAAAGAAAACAGACTATTTTGCAAAACACGTAAAAGGACTGATTAGTAATTTCTTTAATAATTCGGCTTCGCAATTTGCTTCGTTTTTTACAACCGAAACCAATTTATCGTCTTCAGAATTGGAAGATCTTAAAAAAATAATCGATTCAGAAATTCAAAAAAAGAAAAAATGATAACGTATCTTTTAAAATCAGGTTTACTGCTTGCTGTTTTTTATGCAGTGTATAAATTGTTGTTAGAAAACGAAAGGATGTTTCGTTTTAATCGTGCTTATCTTCTCGGAAGTTTAATTTTTAGCCTAATTATTCCGCTGCAATTGTTTTCGATTGCATCATTTTTTCCGTCAAAAATTAAAGCAATTCAGCTAGATGAAATAATGATTGTGTCTAATCAATCAATCTTAAACGAAGTTTCGTACAATCAAATCGTATATTTCTTTTTAGGTGCAATTTATGTTCTAATTGCAGCAATTTTACTGATTCGATTTGCTGTAAATGTGTCTTCCTTTTTCTTCAAAATGAAAAAGAATTCGGTACAATTTATAGACAATCAGAAACTTGTTTTAATGAAAGAATCGATTTTGCCACACTCTTTCTGGAATGCTATTTTTATTAGTAAAGAAGATTTTGCAAATGGAAAAATTCCATCAGAATTAATCGCTCATGAAAAAGCACATTTAGAGCAAAAACATACATTGGATATTCTTTTTGTTGAGGTTTTACAAATCGTATTTTGGTTTAATCCGATGTTTGTTTTGTTTGAAAAAGCCATAAAGCTCAATCATGAATTTTTGGCCGATGAAGCCGTAAATAGACAATTTGGTGAAATAAAAAATTACCAGAATCTGCTGTTAGATTTTGCTTCAAATAAACAAACTGTTGCTTTGGCTAGTACTATCAATTATTTAATAACTAAAAAACGCTTGCTTATGATGACCAAAAAAGAATCGGCAGTAAAAGAAATCGGCAAAGTATTTATTGTTGGAGTTGTTTGCAGTTTGTTATTGTTTGCTTTTAATGCAGAGGCAGCTGTACAAACTAGTTTTAATGGAAAAAACAGTATTGATGTTAATGAAAAGGCAGATGTTACTCAGCCACAATTTCCTGGCGGAATAGAAAAGTTCTATATGTTTGTGGGACAAAATTTTAAAATGCCGGAAGAGTTTTCGAAACAAAAAAAGGATGGAAAGCTTTTTATTGAATTTATGGTCGAAAAAGATGGAAGTCTGTCTGAGTTTAAAGTCGTAAAAGATTTAGGTTATGGAGCTGCAGATGAAGCAATAAGAGTTTTGAAACTTTCGCCAAAATGGATTCCCGCAACTGAAAATGGTCAGGCTATTCGCGTGTTGTATTCGTTGCCTATAACGCTTCAGAGTGAGAAATAGAGGTTCTGAGTTTCTAAGCTGCTAAGATGCTGAGTTTTTTTCTTTGTCAAAGTTTCAAACTTTGACAAAGATTGGAGTTTGTCCAAAACCTTTATCGCTTTGTGCCTTTGAACCTTTGCTTCTTTGCACCTCAAAATAAAAAAATCCGCTTCTTGATGGGAGAAGCGGATAAAATTAAAAACTAATTAAAAAAAAATTCTAAAAATAAACATGCAACCTAGACTAAAACAAGTCTGGATTGTAACCAAAATAAGGTACATTTTGTTCGTTAAAAATGACCCCGTATTCTTCTAATTCCTTCAAAATAGGTTCGTAAACTTCTTTTTTAATTGGAAGCTGAACGCCTGGAGTTGTAATTTTTCCGTTTAAGATTAACAAAGTGGCAATCGCAACCGGAAGTCCGACTGTTTTTGCCATTGCAGTATAAGTTTGGTCTTCGCCAATGCAAACCATTTTAGAGTCGATTTGTTTCTTTTCGCCATTCAATTCATAGCCAAACTTGTGATACATCACAATCATATCTTTATCTTCTGGTTCAAGAGCCCAGCTTTCAGATAATATTTTCTCTAAAATTTGTGCTGGAGTTGCATTTGGCAGATTTACTTTTTTGTTTGGGTTAAATAAATCCAACTCCAAAAGTTTATCCCACATAATATCGTCCTGATCGATTTTTAGAATCAATCGAGTTTTAATTTCGACAGAATCTGTTGGATGATACGGAAGAAAGGAATTGATGAACTGACGATAACTCATATTTTCTGACCCCTCCAAAACATAGCTATCATCAGTCATCCCGAGCTGTACAAACATATTCCAAGCGCGAGAATATCCCACTCTTCTGATTGTACCTCTATATAAGGTAAGAATATCATCTAAACCATAAACCGATCTATATTTAAGCGAATCGCGATTAGAATAAGCTTCAAATTTTCCGTAGCCTTCTACTTCAAGAAATTCGGTTCTTCTAAACAAAGCGCTATACGGAATGTATTTATAAGTTCCTTCCTGAATAAACTTTGCAGCACCGCCTTGTCCCGCCAAAACAACATTTCTTGGCGCCCAAGTAAATTTGTAGTTCCATAAATTATTGTCAGATTCCGGAGCTACAAGTCCGCCGCAGAAAGATTCAAACAAAAGCATTTTACCGCCTTTTGATCTGATTTCGTCAATGACTTTCATGGCGCTCATGTGGTCGATGCCTGGATCAAGGCCAATTTCGTTCATGAAGATCAGATTATTTTTGATAGCTTCTTCATTTAAAGCCTGCATAGCATCGCTGATATAAGAAGCCGTAACAAGATGTTTTTTAAATTCCAGACAATCTTTTGCAATTTCGATATGCAGATGTGCGGGAAGCATTGAAATTACGATTGACGCATTTGCAATAGCTTTCTTTCTTTCGTCGGCATTAAAAATATCTAAGGCAAGCGGAGTGGCATTTGGGTGATTTTGTGTTTTTGCTTTAGCAAGATTCAATGAAAGGTCAGCTACCGTTAAATGCAGCTTTTCTTCATTAGATTTTGATAGTAAATATCGAATCAAAGAAGATGCAGATCTTCCTGCTCCAAATATTAAAATGTTTCTCATGTCTTAAATATTTAACACAAATATATTTAAATGTTATAAATATAACAATTCAAATTAAAGAAAATAAAATTATTTTTTTCGCAAAACCCCAAAAATAATTTGATTTTGTTCTAAATAATCTAGGAACAAAGGCGGTTTTTCAGTTCGTTTGAAGTATTTTTGTTTGAAATTTAAAAGAGATATATTATGAAAAGAAGAATCGTTTTAACTGGAGCTTTTATTGGTATGTTAGCTATTATTTTGGGCGCTTTTGGTGCTCATTTATTGAAAAAATATCTTTCGGTTGATCAATTAAATACTTTTGAAGTTGGTGTTCGCTACCAAATGTATCATGCTCTTTTTCTTCTATTTTTATCTACCCAAAAAGATATTGCAGAGAAGACTCTAAAAACGATCTATAATTTAGTTGTGGCAGGCGTTTTACTTTTTAGTGGTTCGATCTATTTATTGGCAACAAAAGACTATACACTTTTCGAATCTAAAATTATCGTATTCGCAACACCTTTGGGTGGTTTCTTATTAATTATTGCTTGGGCGCTATTATTCTTTACGATTTTGAAGAGAAAATCATAAAATCCCGAAAAAAAAATTCTGTCTAAGAATTAATCTTTAATTTTGTCACATAAATAACATATAACTTTATTTGTGTGACTTTTTTGTATTTTCTGTTGTCAAACAAAAATAATATAACAAATTCGCGTATAAGGTTGTAAATAAACAAATTAGAGGCGGTTATTTTTTTCTTTTTATAATTTTTAAAGTGAAATTTCTCTTTTTTCATATAAATTAAAGTGAAATTTAAGTATTTTAAAAGAAATAAAAATAAATCTGTAATTTTGCTTTAAACAAAAAATCACACACAACTTAAAAACTTATGGACACTAATACAGTTTTCGCGCAATCGATTTCGTTAAAAGAGTTAGGAATTGAAAATGCAAAAGTTCGTTATCAACTATCTGCAGATGAATTACATGCGATTACTTTGCAGTCAGGTCAAGGTGTTGAAAATTCTACTGGAGCGTTAGCAATTAATACAGGTGAATTTACAGGCCGTTCTCCACAAGATCGTTTTATCGTAAAAGATGATATTACAAAAGATCAAGTTTGGTGGGGAAATGTAAATATCCCATTTGAGCCCCAAGCTTTTGAAAAGCTTTATAATAAGGTAACAGCATTTTTATCAGACAAAGAAGTTTTTGTTCGCGATTCTTATGTTTGTTCTGATCCAAATTATAGATTGAATGTACGTGTTGTAACAGAAACTGCTTGGTCAAACTTGTTTTGCTACAATATGTTCTTAAGACCAGAAGATTCAGAACTGGCTAATTTTACTCCAGAATGGACAGTAGTTTGTGCTCCAAGTTTTATGGCAGATCCTGCTGTAGACGGAACGCGCCAGTCTAATTTTGCTATTTTAGATTTTACTAAAAAAATTGCTTTAATTGGTGGAACAGGTTATACAGGAGAAATGAAGAAAGGAATTTTCTCTGCATTAAACTTTATTCTTCCAGTTTTCAAAAATACACTTCCAATGCACTGTAGCGCCAATGTTGGTGAGGCAGGAGATACAGCAATCTTCTTCGGATTGTCTGGTACAGGAAAAACAACTTTATCTGCAGATCCAGAGCGTAAATTAATCGGTGACGATGAGCATGGATGGACAAACGAAAACACTGTTTTCAATTTTGAAGGCGGATGTTATGCAAAAGTGATTAATTTAACAGAAGAAAATGAACCAGACATTTTTAGAGCGATCAAAAAAGGAGCGCTTTTAGAAAATGTGGTTTTCAAAGCAGGAACAAACGTAGTTGATTTTGACGATGTTTCTATTACTCAAAATACACGTGTAAGTTACCCAATTACACATATTGATAATGTACAGCCAGGTTTGGTTGGACACAATCCTAAAAATATATTTTTCTTAACGGCTGATTCTTTCGGAATTCTGCCTCCAATCTCAAGATTGACTCCAGGTCAGGCAGCGTACCACTTTATTTCTGGCTATACAGCAAAAGTTGCTGGAACAGAAGCGGGTGTAACAGAGCCACAACCTAATTTCTCTGCTTGTTTTGGAGCACCATTTATGCCTTTGCACCCAACGCGTTATGCTGAAATGTTGAGCAAAAAAATGAAAGATGCGGGCGTAAAAGTTTGGTTAATCAATACAGGATGGACTGGTGGTGCTTACGGAACAGGAAGCCGTATGAAGCTTAAATATACTCGTGCTATGATTACTGCTGCATTAAAAGGAGAATTAAACGATGTAGCGTTTAAAAATCATGAAGTATTTGGAATTGAAATTCCTCAAGATTGTCCAAATGTTCCAGTGGAAATTTTAAATCCTAGAAACACTTGGGAAGACAAAGATTTATACGATAAAAAAGCGTTGGAATTAGCACATAAATTCAAAGCTAATTTCGCCAAATTTGAAGAGTTTGCAAATGCTGAAATCTTAGCAGGTGCACCGATTACAGAATAAAAGGAATTATTTAATTCAAAAATAAAAAAGCTGTTCAGAAATGAACAGCTTTTTTTAGTTGGTTTCCAATCGCAGTAAAAAAAATAGACACTGAACACGGGACTGCGACTGAAAACCTTGAAACTTTTATTTTTTAGCTTCGTTTATGCGTTTTTGAATTAAATCCCAAGTATAATAGTGGAAAGTCATTCCGTTGCTCATTGCTACAAAAAGTCCGTTTTTGAATTTTGGCCCTAGATTTACACTTGTAGCATCTGCACCATCGCATTCAATTGTAGAAGTTGGAACTTCAGCCAATAACGGATGATTGTTTGGATTTCCGTTGGCGCCTTCTCTAGGATAAACCATGAAAGAATTTGCCTGTTGGTTAGATACTAAAATATATCCTGTAGAATCTGTTTTTTTGTAAATCGCGATTCCTTCGTGGTCTGCTTTGAAATCTTTCTGACCAAAGAAAGCCAATTCTTTATTATCGTTTAAAGCCGGATCTGCCTTGTATTTTCTAATTCCAGCCTGTTCATCGCAATAGTACACGAAACCTAATTCGTTATCTACAGCTATAGCTTCGATTTCTTTTTTACCGCTATACGTTCCGAATTTACGAACCACTTTTGCAGCAGCAAATTTTCCGTTTCCAGAAAGTTCATATTGCCATAAATAACTTCCAGAAGGGCCTGTTTTTCTTCCTACAATAGCAAAAATCTTCCCATCGCTTGGGCGAGTGTATAATGAAACTCCCATTGGATCGCGTTGCGTTTCTCCTTCAAAAACGGGAATTCCGCCGTTATCAATTGGCTCTAAATCAGGTAAACTAAAAATTCTGATTTTGTTTTCTTCACGTTCAGTTGTTACGGCAACATCAACTTTTTTTCCGTCAATAATTAATCCGTAAGCGATATCAACGTTGTTCGGACGTTTTAGCGGAATTGATTTTTTAAGGATTTTTCCATTCAAATCAAAAGCATACAAACCTCCGTCTGTGTCTTTATCTGTTCCAACAATAATACTCTTTGAAGCATCAGTTGGATTGATCCAAATTGAAGGATCATCTGTATCATGAGGTAGTGCTTCTGTAACAATTGTTGGTTTTACAGCATTTGGCTGAACTGGCGCTAATTTATCGTTTTTGCAAGCTGTAAAAGCCAAGCTTAAAAGTAAAAAAGCAACTAAAGATTTATTTTTCATTTGTATAGTATATTTTAATGCAATTAGACAGAGCATTAAACTCTGTCTAATTTAAGAATTTTATAAAAGTGCAGAATTACAAGTCTAATTTCAATCCGAAATTGTAACGTGGCTGGTAGTATTCTGCTTGTTTTGTATGAGCCGCAACTCCTTGGTAGTAACGTAACGGCTGGTTTGTTAAGTTATTTGCTTCTGCAAAAAAGCGAAGTTTTGGAGTAATCTTATAAGCTGCATTTGCATCTAAGAAAAACTGCTTATCATAGTAACTGTCTTTGTAAGACTCAGAACCTAATTCATCTAAATAATCAGAAGTAAAGTTGGTTGAGATTCTAGCAGAGAAACGCTTGTTTTCCCAAGATAAAGATCCGTTAAACATGTGAGGCGTTGTTCCAGGAAGACTAATGTCGTTTCTTTCATTTCCATCTTCATCAGCAATTCCGCTTGCTTTAGATTTTGTGTAGGTATAGTTTAAATAGATACCAAAACCTTTTAAGAACTTACCAGGCAAGAAATCTAACTGACGCTGAAAAGCAACTTCAAATCCGTAAACGTCAACATTTTCTCCGTTTCTTGATTGTAAGAATGACCAGTTTTCTCCCGCTGGAATTGGATTTGCCTGATTTGGAAAATCGGCTGCGAATTTTTCAGCAGTATATTGGTTGTCACTATAGTTGTAAATGAAATCATTTAATCTTTTGTAGAAAACACCTCCAGAAATTAAACCAACAGATTTGAAATAGTTCTCTGCCATAAAATCATAGTTGTATGAGTATGTAGCATTAAGATCTGGATTTCCAGCTGTAATTTCTTTATCGGCAGCAATGTTATTTACATAAGGTGCTAATGCGTAGTAGTTTGGTCTTGCTAATGCTGTTGTAGCAGCAGCTCTTAAAACTAGATCTTTTGTTGCGTTGTATTGTAATGAAATACTTGGCAATAAATTAGTGTAAGAGTTGGTATTGTTGATTTTGCTTTCTAATTCTTCCTCATCCAATACACGGTTTCCTGTATAATCGATATGCGTATTTTCGACACGGAAACCTAAAACCATAGAAAGTTTATCGTTAAAATCCTGATCCCATCTTACATAAGCGGCAGTAATTCTTTCTTTAGCATTATAGTTTACAGCTAAATATTCTGCTGGATCTGCTTCTTTTTCGAATAGAGAAGCATTGTTCAAATCTAAACTTCCTAAGAAAGAAGCCGAAGCGAAAGTTCCTGGTACATATTTGCTTCCTGGATTAAAATCTTTCCCGTCATAATAACTTGTTGGAACTTGCGATAATAATTCCATATCGTCGTTTAGCGGAGTGTAAGAATAGAACATATTGTTTCTTTCTTTTTCTTTTAAACGAAGTCTAAGACCAGTTCTCAATCTTCCTTTTTCTCCAGCAATTACAGAGAAAGGGAAACGGATATTTACTTTAGCACCAAACTCGCTTTCGCTAGTTTCGTCTGTGTTTTCGGTAACAGAATCAAATTTAAATTCGTCAACAGATTCTCCAACAGTTGTCATTAACGGGAATCTGATATCAGATAGATCTTCAAACATTTCTAAACCTTTCTGACGGTATTCGATATAACGCTCACCCGGACGGTATTCTCTTGCTTTTGCATAGTTAGCAGACCAGTCTAAATCTAAAGTTGAGTTGATTAAGTGCTCTCCGCGAATAGAATAGTTTTGTACTCTTTGGTCTTCTAATCTTCTGTTTTTATTTCTATTGTTGTCTAAACCACCTTTTGTTTGGCGTTTTACACGACCTTCAAAACCAACAATTTCTTCACCATTATAAAGCGGTTCGATATCATCGTAAGTAGTTCTGAAACGGTTTTCTCTGTCATCTCTCCAGTTGTAGATGGCATTTGCAAAAATGGTATTGTTGTCGTTGAATTTATAATCTAAAGCAACAGAAGCACTACGACGGATACGTTGTACATCATATTTTCTAATTTCAGATGCTTGTAAGTACTCATTTCCAAAATCATCTTTTACCCATTCGTTTTCGATGTTATCAGAACCGTAATCCACATTATTGTATGATCCGCTAAAAACTACTCCTAATTTATCGTTTGCAAAACGGTTACCATAAACTAAACCAGCAGTGTAAGAAGCGTGATCGCGAATTGGTAAATATCCTCCAGCTAGAGTTGCAGAAATTCTTTCTCCGTTTGGAGTTGCTCTTGTAATTAAGTTTACAGAACCTCCAATTGCGTCAGCATCCATATCTGATGTAAGCGTTTTGTTTACTTCGATTGTAGAAATCATATCAGACGGAATTAAGTCCATTTGTACGTTTCTGTTATCTCCTTCTGCAGATGGAATACGGTCTCCATTTAAAGTTACAGAGTTCAAAGAAGGAGCTAAACCTCTAATAATAATGTTACGCGCTTCACCTTGGTCATTTTGCATGGTAATACCAGGAACACGTTTTAAAGCGTCTCCCACGTTAGCATCTGGGAAACGACCCATTTGATCAGAAGAGATTACGTTTCCGATATTTTTATTGTTTTTTTGTTGGTTCAGCGCTTTTGCCTGACCTTTTAAGATGTCTCCAACAACAACTTCTTTCAATTCATTTTCAGAAGCTTTAAGAGCAAAGTCAATTACATTGTTTTTTCCTTGCTCTACTTTTATTTCTTGCGTTAAAGTAGCATATCCAATATATTTTACTTCAACTTTGTAAGTTCCTTCGTTAATATTTAATAACTCGAAACGACCGTTATAATCAGAAACGGTGTATTTTTTCTCGCCTACAATTTGAACCATAGCTCCAGGAAGAGGCAGTTTGTCATCAGCATCCAGTATCTTTCCAGAGATAATGGCCTTCTGTGCAAAACCTGTAAAGGCGAATAAAAAGAATGCGGTTAATAGATAAAATTTTTTCATTGTGTGTGTTTAGTTTGATTTTCGATTGCGAAACTAAGGCCTGCGTATTACTAAAGCCTTGAAAAAAAATTAACATAGTGTTATGATTCTTGGCTAACATTAGAAATAGATTAATGTTAAAATAACATTTAATAAAAAAAGGAATTTTATAGAGTCAAGTAAAAACAAATCAACTATTTACCTGAGAATTAAATTTTTGGCGTTAAATTTGCCGTATCAATCACAATCAAAAATCATCAATCATGTTAAAACAATTTTTCATCCTATGTTCAGGAGCCGACCGTGATCTCCTGAAAGACTGCTCAGAAGGCGAACAAACCAAATATGTTGGTATTGGCGCCACAGTATTCTTTACAGCAGTAATGGCTTTTCTAGCCAGTGCTTATGCGCTTTTTACTGTTTTCGATTCTATTTATCCTGCTTTAATTTTCGGATTTGTTTGGAGTTTACTGATCTTCAATTTAGACCGATTTATCGTTTCTACTATTAAAAAAAGAGATCGTTTCTTAGACGAATTTCTGCAGGCAACTCCGCGTATTGCTTTGGCTATTATTATTGCTATTGTAATTTCGAAACCTTTGGAGATTAAAATTTTCGAAAAAGAAATCAATACCGTTTTGTTGAAAGAGAAAAACGAAATGGAATTGGCCAACAAAAAACAAATCGGAACGTATTTCAAAACAGACTTAGATAAAAATAAAGCTGAAATTACGGCATTAAAAGCAGATATTGTAAAGAAAGAAAAAGAAGTAAACGATTTGTATTCGGTTTATATTACTGAAGCAGAAGGAACTGCAGGAACTAAAAAACTAGGAAAAGGCCCAGTTTATAAAGAGAAACGCGAAAAACACGATGCTGCTCTAAAAGAATTCGAAACGCTGAAAAAGACCAACGAAGCTAAAATTGCCGAAAAAGAAAAAGCAGGCGTACAGCTTCAAGCCGATTTAGACAAAAAGGTTTCGCAAACACAGCCCATCATTGAAGGTTTCGACGGATTAATGGCGCGAATCAATGCATTGAACAAACTGCCTTGGCTGCCGTCATTTTTTATTATGCTTTTGTTTCTGGCAATTGAAACATCTCCAATTATTGCTAAATTATTAGCTCCAAAAGGAGAATTCGATTTCAAGCAAGAAGAAGCCGAAACGGCAATGAAAGCGACTTTGACGCAAAACAAATACCAGCGCGAATTATTAGTTAAAACAAGCGCCGAAATGCATGATAAAGTCTACGCTGATATTGCAGAAGATAAAGGTTTGTTTGATCTGCAGCGAAAAAATGCAAAAGAGTTGCTAGAACTGCAATCGCATAAATTTGTAGAAAAACAGAAGGCTACGCTTTAGTCTTAAAGTCGAAAGTCGAAAGTCTCAAAGTCAATTGCAGATTTAAAAAGAACAAGCCAGAAATAGAAATTCTATTTCTGGCTTTTATTATTTAGACAAAGTCAAAAACTTTAAGACTTTCGACTTTTGACTTTTGACTTTAAGACTAACCTACATGTAGCTTAATATCTCTTTTTTGTAAGCGTCATATTCTCCTTGCATGATTAAACCATTGTCAAGAAGTTTTTTGTAATTCTGTAATTTATCAAAAAGCTCTTCTTTAGATAAATCGCTTAATTTGCGTTCTCCTGTTGGTTGAGCTGGCTGAGTTGGAAGCGGTTCGTAAGTTTCTGTAACAGCAGGAGCAGCTGGTAAAATTTCAGCAAAGCTTGTTACTTCTTCTGTTTCTACTTCTTCAATTTCTTCCTCTGCTTCTTCTTCAAAAACAGGTTCAGCAGTTTCTTGAATTGGAGTTGCCGTTTGAACAGGATTTTTTAATAAATCCAATTGTTCTTTAGCGTAAGTATAAATTTTTCTAGCCTGAATTTTTGGAATATAATCAATAGAAACGGCTAAATCTGTTTTGGTGCCAAATGAAAATTCAGAACCTAAAATGTTTTCTTTTACAAAAGTACTTGCAATATCATCCCACGTATAATCTGTAAAATCCATAGAAAGGCCTAGATTTTTAGGCTTGCAGATAATGATACGTTTATTTGTTAATACAATACTATCAGGAAAAACAGTGATTGCAGGTTTTTTTTGCACTGCGATGTATCCAACTTCTTCGCCTTTCATCAATAAATCTGTGAGTTTCGAAGTGATTTTTTCAATCGCTTTTGGATCTTGTTCTTCGTTTAGAAATTTTTTAAATTGTTCTTTCATGATGCTATAAAATGCTAATTTGCAAACTGATTCGGGTTGTTAAGTTTTGATCTCACCCTGCAAATGTAATGCCTAATTTTTTAATTAGATAATTTCGTTCTGAATTTTCTTTGTCAAACTTTTGAAAACCAATTCATACGAATGATCTATCAATTCTTTGACGAATCTGTCTGGAAGATTTCCGTTTAAAGCAATCGTATTCCAATGTATTTTGCTCATATGATAACCTGGCTGAATTTCGTCATATTCGGCTCTGAGTTCTTGTGCTCGATCTGGATCGCATTTTAAATTGACAGACGGTTCGTTTTTTTCCCATTGTGATAAAGAAGATAAAGCAAACATTTTTCCGCCCACTTTAAAAACCAGCGTATCTTCATCAAAAGGAAAGTGCTCGCTTACTCCTTTTTTCGACAAACAATATTCGTAAAACGTTTCTAAATTCATAATTGCTTATTTACCAATTTCACCTAAATGTGTGTATTTAAAACCTTTTTCATATTTCAGTCCGTAACCAAAAATGCGATCCAATGCTGAATGTGAAAATAATATAATTCCAGCTAACTGAATACTCTCAATGTTTAAATAACATCCTAAAGCATAAATTAAAAGCGCAATTCCTTTATGATGAAATAAATTATAAGCAAATGCACCTGCTTTATTTCCAAAAACATAACCAATCATCGATAAATCTGGAGTCAAAATTAAAGCCAAAAACCACCACCATTCGTAGTTTAAACGGTTAAAAAGGAAAATTCCGAGAATAAATAATGCGACTTCTTCTAGTTTTAAGACTGTTTTCATTTTACTATTTTTTCCATCATCTTTTCAGGATGATTCAGTTTTGTAAATCCGAATTTTTCATATAAAAAGTGGGCATCGGTTGTGGCTAATCGCCAGATTTTAACTTCTTGCAATTGAGGTTCATTCATCATCGCTTCAATTAAAATCGATGAATAACCTTTTCCACGATGTGCTTCATCAATAAAAACATCCATTAAATAAGCAAAAACCACATAATCGGTTATAACGCGTGCAAAACCAATTTGCTTGTCATCTAAATAAATCCCAAAACAAACCGAAGCGTCAATTGTGCGTTGCACTTCTTCTATAGTTCTTCCTGCTGCCCAATAAATATCTTTCAGGAAGTTTTGTATAAACGGAACGTCGAGTTTAGTTTTGTCAGTTGAAACACTAATCATTTTAATTTTAGATTTTAGAGTTCAGATTTTAGATTTTTTTGCCACAGATTAAAAAGATTCACACAGATTTAATCATTTTAATCCTTTAATCTGTGGCAAAAAATTAATTCGTGAAAATTCGTGTAATTGCTTCGCCTGTTCGCTATCGCTCGGGTTGTGGCAAATTTTTAAATTTTATATAAAATTGGTTTTGATGGACTTGCATCATTTTCAAACGAAGCGATTTGAAGATTTAGTATATAATTTCCATCTTCAATTTCGTCTGAAACGTAAATCATTTCGGTAATTGTAGCATTAAATCTTGTGTCTGGATTTACATTATGCGTGTCTTTTACGTTCCAAAATGCTTTATGAGCTAATAATTTTCCTTCATCATGTTCTTTGTCAACACTTGGCAAATCGATCAATAAATGCTGAATTTCGCTTTCGCGGATGAAAATTGCAGCTTCTTCAGACAAATATGGTGGATTTGTATTTGAATATTTTCTCGATTTCTTTTCCTTTTGATTTGGAAGTGTTCTGACAATCAAAGCTTCATTTGTAACGCTGAACGAAGTCGAAGCGCTTAAAGCTTTTCGAACCTGTTCTTTAGTAATCACAAAATCATCCCCAATCTTTTCAGGTTCAACCGTAATCAATTTCGCCATAAAGAAAAACTGTTTCAACGATTGATTAATGCTATAAAAATCATTCGTAATATGTCCCAAACACTCCGTGTGCG
Organism: Flavobacterium movens; assembly: GCF_039581425.1. Taxonomy (NCBI): domain Bacteria; kingdom Pseudomonadati; phylum Bacteroidota; class Flavobacteriia; order Flavobacteriales; family Flavobacteriaceae; genus Flavobacterium; species Flavobacterium movens. The sequence goes on along the minus strand of NZ_JBCPXY010000014.1, from coordinate 66,804 downwards.
TTCCATGCCCATGCGGATTGAAGAAAATATTATTGAAATTAGTAGATGATTTTCCTTCTGAAACTTTCCCAATCCAGTCGCCAAAAACTACTGGTTCAATGACTGGTTTTTCAATATACCAAGCAATCGGATTTTCATCTGTATTGGTTAAAGGAATAGAAATATCAATGGGTTTTGATAAGTCGATTTCGAAGTTGTTGATTTTTGCTAACACAAATTTGGATTTTACGCCGCAAAGACGCTAAGTCACAAAGTTTAATAAATTTGAGTCTTTGTGCCTTCGTGGCTAATTTTATTCTTCCAAATTTAAATAAAACAGATCACTTGCAATTCCATCCGTTAAAAATTTTCCTTTCAGAGTTGGTTTTAAAATGTTGTTTTCGATCGATAGCAAATTGTCGTTTAAGAACTTTTGAGATTGTTCCAGTAAATAATTTAAATATTCTGATCCGAATTCCTTTTCAATTCTCTCTAAAGAAACGCCCCAAATCGTTCGTAATCCGGTCATAACATATTCATTATAACGATCTGAAATAGTCAGGATTTCTGTTTCTATTGGAAGTTCGTCGTTTTGAATTGCTTTTAAATACAATGAATTATTCGCAATATTCCAGCCTCTTTTTTCACCATCATAACTATGTGCCGAAGGGCCAATTCCGATATATTTTTTCCCCAGCCAATAAGCCGAATTGTTTTTGGAGAAATAATTCTCTTTCCCGAAATTGGATAATTCGTAATGAATAAAACCATTTTTTTGAAGCATTTCAACCAAAATCGCAAAATGATTAGACGCCACTTCGTCTTGAGGTTCAGCCACTTTTCCGGTTTGAATTAATTTGCTCAAAGCTGTTTTTGGCTCAACCGTCAAAGCATAGCTAGAAATATGTGGAATGCCGAAATCTAAAGCAGTCTGAATATTCTGTTTCCACATTTCGTCACTCATTCCTGGAATTCCGTAAATTAAATCCAGGGAAATATTGTCAAAATATTTGGTCGCTTCTTCAAGACATTTTTTGGCTTCCGCCGAATTATGAGCGCGATTCATCATTTTCAAATCTTCTTCGTAAAAAGACTGAATTCCGATGCTTAAACGATTTATAGGACTTTTAGACAATTCTAAAATTCTTTCGGCAGATAAATCATCAGGATTGGCTTCAAGCGTAATTTCAGGATTTTCTACAACTTTATAGTTTTTATAAACTTCAGAAAGTAAAAAATTTATTTCGTCATTCGATAAAACTGAAGGAGTTCCTCCACCAAAGTAAATAGTTTCAATTTCACCATCACTTTCGGTTTTGCGCATAGCAATTTCTTTAGCCAAAGCCAAAACCATATCGTCTTTCTTTTTCATCGAAGTAGAAAAATGAAAGTCGCAGTAATGGCAAGCCTGCTTGCAGAATGGTATGTGAATATAAATGCCGCTCATTTTTAATTAGATAATTAGAGAATGTGTCAATTAGATAATTTATGGTTGTCTATAGAATTATCTAATTATCAAATTGGCACATTGACTCATTTCTTAACTCGATCCTCGTTTTGTTTCACAAAAGCATCCCAACCGGAATAGCTTTTTCCAGCCACAACTTTTCCTGAATTAAAATGATGACAAACCGCAGCTGCCAAACCGTCTGTTGAATCGAGATTTTTTGGTAATTCTTTTAGACCCAAAAGCTGTTGCAGCATTTTGGCAACTTGTTCTTTGCTGGCATTTCCGTTTCCAGTAATCGCCATTTTTATCTTTTTAGGTTCGTATTCTGTAATCGGAATTCCTCGCGAAAGTCCTGCTGCCATTGCAACACCTTGCGCGCGTCCTAGTTTCAGCATCGATTGCACGTTTTTGCCAAAGAAAGGAGCCTCAATTGCAATTTCGTCTGGACAATGCGTTTCAATTAATTCGATGGTTCGTTCAAAAATGATTCTTAGTTTTTGGTAATGATTGTCGTATTTGGACAATTGCAATTCGTTTAATTGCAGAAATTCCATTTTTTTATTGATTACTTTAATCAATCCAAAACCCATAATTGTGGTTCCAGGGTCAATACCTAATATGATGCGTTCTTGTGTCATTCTTAGTTGGTTACACAAAGTTTCGCCAAGTTAGCACAGAGATTCACAAAGTTTTTATTTTCTCCGTGCATCTTTGTGATTTCTTCGTGAATCTTTGTGAAATAGCTTTACTTTTGCGGCATGATTTCAATTCCTCACAAAGCTAAGCAATTCCTAGTTCTTCTGGCCAAACTTTTAATTGTTGGCGGCGCATTTTATTTTATTTATAATCAGCTGGCTAACAATGACAAATTGGACTGGCAGAAGTTTATTGTTTTGTTCAAGAAAAACCAATCGGTTTTAGGGATTTCGTTTATTCTGCTTTTGAGTGTTTTGAATCGTTATTTTGAGATTTTAAAGTGGCAGAATTTGGTACAAGTTATTCATAAAATCTCTGTCTATGAAGCTACAAAACAAGTTTTAGCTGCTTTAACCGCTGGAATTTTTACGCCAAACGGAGTAGGAGAGTATGCTGGAAAAGCTTTGTATTACCCAAAATCTGAAGCTAAAAGAGTTGTTTTCTTAAACTTAATCTGCAACGGAATCCAGATGATTTTAACCATCATTTTTGGGATCTTCGGACTGTTGTATTTTAATGCTGAATTTAATGTAATTACAACTAAAACGGTTATGATTCTTTTTGGCGGATTTGCACTAATTTTAATTCTATTATTCTCCATTAAAAAGATAAAAGTAAAAGGTTATTCAATCGAAAAACTGATTCATAAAATCAACGAAATTCCAAAATCTGTTCATCAGAAAAATATTTTTTTAGGAATCTGCCGTTATTTGGTTTTTTCGCATCAATATTACTTTTTGTTTTTAGGTTTTGACGTCGATTTGCCTTATTTAACTTTAATGGCAGCCATTACATCGGTTTACTTTTTAGCTTCTTCATTGCCAACATTTCAGTTTTTGGATTTTGCGGTAAAAGGAAGTGTTGCGATATATTTCTTCGGAATTTTGGGTGTAAACGAATGGATTGTAATTTTTATCAGCACTTTAATGTGGTTCTTGAACGTCGTTTTACCAGTTGTTTTAGGAAGTTATTTTGTGCTGAATTTTAAAACCAAAACAATAGAATGATTTTCGGATTGTTCACAATATTAACCATTTATATTTTTAGCATTTCTTTGCTGATTAATGGTTTTTTCAAAGTGCATCAATATTACAAAACAGATTTAAAACCACAGACGAGTTTTACTATTATAGTTCCGTTTCGGAATGAAGAAGAAAATCTGCCAAATCTTTTAAACAGCATTTCGAACTTAAATTATCCGACAGATTTATTTGAAGTGATTTTGGTTGATGACGCTTCAATTGAAAAGTTTCAGGTTTCAAGTTTTAGGTTCCAAGTTTCAATAATTGATAACATTAGAATTTCCAGTTCTCCCAAAAAGGACGCCATTACAACGGCAATGCAGCATGTAAAAACTGATTGGGTTATTACAACCGATGCCGACTGTATTGTTCCTGAAAATTGGTTGTTGACTTTTGATAATTATATTCAGCAGAACAAAGTTGCAATGCTTGCTGGAGCAGTAACTTATCAATGCGAAAACTCATTTTTAGATCATTTCCAGCAATTGGATTTAACCAGTTTGCAAGGTGCTACAATTGGGAGTTTTGGTTTAAAGAAAGGTTTTATGTGTAATGGAGCCAATTTTGCCTACACAAAATCATTGTTTGAAAGCTTAAACGGCTTTGATGGAAACGACAAAATTGCCAGTGGAGATGATGTGTTTTTACTACAGAAAGCAATTGAAAAGTTCCCTGACGAAGTTCATTATTTAAAAGCCAAAGATGCAATTGTGGTTACTAAGCCAACAGAGAATTGGAAAGCTCTTTTTTATCAACGAGTGCGTTGGGCGGCTAAAACTAGTTCATATAGAAGCACTTTTGGTAAACTCTTGGGCTTGATTGTTTTCTTTGGAAATCTGAGTTTTGTTATTGGCTTTTTCTCTGTGATTTTAGGAATTTGGTCTTATGCCATTTTTGTGCTTTTTGCTTTTTCTAAGTTTGCAATCGATTATGTTTTGCTTTTTCTAACGAATCAATTTTTGACAAAAACTAGAATAAAAAGCCTTTTATTGAGTAGTTTGCTGTATCCATTTTTTAGTTCGATAGTGGCTTTGTATAGTTTGGTTGGTTCTTATGAATGGAAAGATCGCCAGTTTAAAAAATAGCTACTTATAAAATTACTTCTCGTCTTTTGCTTTTATGATAACAGGCAGAATAAATTGCGTTTTTACAGGAATTCCACGTTTTATAGCTGGATTTACTTTTGGGAAATCGACTAGACGCGCATGCAAAATGCTGTCTATTTTTATGGTGTCGTAAGCCACAGAATCTTTAGGAAACTGAGGTTCAAATTTCATAGTAGAATTTGGAAAAACGGTTACTTTGACTTCGATTGTGTCCAACTCTGGATACATTATAGACAAAGTATCGATGTTTAGTTTTTCTTGAATAAGACCCGACATGACTTCAAAGAAACACTGCTGGCGAAGTTTTTTGTCGGCAATTTTATCACAGTTAGGAACAGAAGGATATTCGTCTACTTCTTTCCAGTTGATCGATTTTAACTCTTTTTGAAGTAACTCTTTTTCAGAAGGAACCTGCTTCTCAAAATATTGACAAGAATTAAAAAGAATACATATAAAAAAAGGGAAAAACTGCCTCAAAGTTTTAAAATTGGATGATAAAACAAAAATACGATTATTTTTTTTGAGAAGCTTTGTATTCTAAATAATCTTCATATTTTTCGGATAGCCAATTTTCTTTGTTTTTTTCTGCAACTACCTTTTGGTCAGGATATAGTTTGGCAAGTCTGTCCGAAAAAGCTGCTATTTGAACAGTGTAATTATAAAACTCAGTTTTGGTTAAAAAAATATTTGGGTCATTCTTTTTTTTGAAAAACTCAAAGAACAGACTATCAAAGTCTTTCATAGAAAAATTCATTACTTTTTTCTTATTACTGTTGTAAAGACTATCCTGCAAAACTTGATCGTCTGAAGAAAGTTTCTTAGATTGAGCTATTGTATCGTCGTTAATAAAGAATACAAAGAATAAACATAAAAATATTTTTACAAGAGTTCGCATATTATTAAAATTGCTTAAATTGTAAGTGCAAATTTACAAAACTATTATGGATTTACTTTTAGTATTACTCGGATTTATATGTGTAATTGTTGGTGTTTTTGGGAGTTTTCTTCCTGTTTTGCCGGGATTATCAAGCTGTTGGGTAGGATTGTTATTGCTCTATCTGACCAAGGCGGTAGAAAACAATTATTGGGTTCTCGGGATTACTTTTCTTATAATGGTAATTATCACAATTTTAGACTATGTAATTCCATCAAAAGGGACTAAAAAATTTGGCGGAAGTTCTTACGGAGTCTGGGGAACGAATATTGGTTTAATTGTTGGAATTCTTGCGCCAATTCCGTTTGGAGTCATTATTGGACCGTTTGCCGGTGCCTTAATTGGCGAGCTATTATACGATTCTCAAAATCACAAACGCGCTTTGAAAGCGGCTACTGGCTCTGTACTCGGATTCTTAGCTTCGAGTTTTGTTAACTTCTTTTTCTCAGTAATTTATCTAGGTATTTTTCTGACTATCCTTTGGCAAACTAGACACTTGATTTTCTAAATGGTAATTTTGACTTTAAGCTTTTTCTTATATTTTTGATTTTTTGAAAAAAACTCTTAAAATTTTGAATATAATTTTCGTATCTTATAACTACGCCAAGCTTTATATTTACTCATTTCCCTATTTTTTAGGGCTAAATGCTTGAAAATCGACTGTCTAAATTTTTAACTTAATTTTTGGAAATGTTAAAATATTTTATATTTTTATCACGATAATCGATGAAAAGCCTCACTTTATCGGTTATTTTAAATAAGTATAAATAATCATTTTTTTAAGTTATGAGTATGACCCCAAACCTACAAATTGAACTTAGACGCTTTATTTCTTCTAATGTTGTCTCCAAGTTAAACAAGTTTTATTTTGAGAATGATGCACTTTTAATCAAGGGAATAGACGTCTCGATCGGCACAATTTTGATGGGACTCTACAACAAAGCCGAAGAATCTGATTTTTATTCTGAAATTGTTTCTCTTATCCAAGAAGATTCCACTTTTTATCAAGAAGTAGATTTTAATGCAGGCAGAATTTTATCAGTCGACGACTGTTACCGTTTAGAAGGAAATGCATTGCTGAAAGAATTGTTCTCTAACAAGAAAGGGAGAATTTCAGAAATGGTTTCTAACGAAGTTGGAATAAAAAGCGAAACAGCCAGAGAAATACTTAACTTTTCAGCATTACTTGTAATGTCTTACTTGAGATACAATCTTCAATTAATAGAAAGTTTAAAACTCCTTTTAGAAGATCAAAAAAGAGATATTTTAAACAGCATTCCGCCCGGAATCAAAATCATACTAGGTTTTTCAAATTACGAAACAGTAGAAGACAAAAACCAATCTATCGGAAGATCTATTTTTACCCTTTTCGGACATAATTTCTTTAGTTTTTAAAAATAAAAAATCCCATTTTCAATAAGAAAACAGGATTCATTTATGACTTAAATTTGAAAGACGCTTACACGTTTTTCAAATTGATAACTTCTTGATCGGTCAAAAAGCGCCAGTTTCCGCGAGGAAGATTCTTTTTGGTCAATCCAGCAAACGAAACACGGTCAATTCTAAGAACATTATATTCAAAGGATTCAAAAATAGAACGCACCACTTTTACGTTAGCAGTACGCAACTTAAGACCAACTTCACTTTTTGGTTCATTATCAATATAGCTTACTTCTTCGACAAAAACGCGGTGTCCGTCAAGAACTAAACCTTTGCTGATTTTTTCTAAATCTTCAAATTTTAAGTTTTTGTCTAAAGAAACCTGATATATTTTAGACGATTTCTGATTCGGCAATGTAAATTTACGAATCATATCGGTATCGTTAGTAAACAATAACAAACCAGTTGTATTTTTGTCCATTCTTCCGACAGCAGCAATTTTTGCATTTGTAGCACCACGAACAAGTTCTAGAACGTTACGATATTCCTGGCCTTCATCAAAGGCAGTTGTAAAGTTTTTAGGTTTATTCAATAAAATATATTCTTTCTTTTCAGGAGTTAATGTTACACCGTCAAAGTTTACAACATCATTTAGTTTTACCAAATATCCCATTTCAGTAATCACAGTACCGTTCACTTTTACGTTTCCAGACTGAATATAAATGTCGGCGTCACGACGAGAACAAACACCAGAATTAGAGATGTATTTGTTCAGACGAATTTCATCAGAAGCCTTTTGTCTCTTAGCTGGCTGATTTTGTTTTCTAAATTTTTCAGCAGCAGCTTCCTGAGCAGCTTTAACTTCAGGTTTTACTTTTTTAGGCCCTTGCGCGCGCTTAGCCATAGGAGGTTTTGGCTTGTTAGAGTTTGGTCGTGAGCTATTTGGTCTCGATCCGCCTCTTTTATTGTTGCCTTCCTTGTTGTTCATAGAATCATTAATTTGTGCAAAGATAGTTTTTTCCTGCTAATAAATCTTAAGTTCAATGTTCTTAGATTAATAGCGTTTTATTTTAAGATGTTCAGAAGCAATGTAATTGGCTTTTTTGTAATAGATTATTACGCAAAGATTCACAAAGAATTTCACGTAGTTATACAAAAATACTTTGCGAATCTCTATGGAAGAAAAAACTTAGTAATTAGAAATCAATTCGCGACCATGCCATAAGACGCTTGGATTAATCAGAACAATGCAGCAAACGCCAGATACAATCAGGAACTTAAGAACATTATGAAGTTTTAGATATTGTTCTTTAGAATCAGATTTCCATAAATAAATTAGGAAGAAAAGCAAAACTCCAAAACAGACGTAAAAATAAATATCCATATAGCCCACGTCATAAATATTAACCAAAACATAAACAGGTAAAATGGTAGACAAAGTCAAAATTGTTATAATTTGCTTAGAAATTTTTTCTCCGTATAAAACTGGAATTGTTCTATACTCACTTACCAAATCACCTTTCAGATTTTCAAGATCTTTTATCATTTCGCGAATCAACAAAAGCAGAAACAGGAAAACTGCATGTGCCGAAATCACCACAAAATGACTCATGTGATTCTCAATTTCTTCAAACGAAATCTTATTATAGAAATAAAGTAAAATGGCAAAAAAAGGCGTCACAGCAAGCAATGCAGACATTAAATTTCCAATAATTGGATACTTCTTAATTTTATGCGAATAAAACCAAATCATAAAAATATAGCCCGAAAAGAACAAAAAAGCTCTCCATGAAACTATAAAAGCCATGAGAACCGCAAGAAAATTCAAACTGAAATAAACATTCAATTTAGTTTTCTGACTTACCAAACGATCGAGCATTGATTTATTCGGACGATTAATCAGATCTTTCTGGCTATCGTAAAAATTATTGATGATATATCCTGAAGCAATTGTAATAGCGGAAGCAAAAACAATTAAAAACAAATGAAAATCAAGTAAGATATCCAGTGCTCTAATTTCTGGGGCAAGTATAAAAATTGCCGATAAATATTGTGCTAAAACAATAATAGGAATATTGTAACCTCGAACTACAGAGAACAGACTAACAATTTTCATTACTAAAAGTTTTTGTTGCCTGCTTAACATAGATGATATAGTGGGATTGATTTTTAGGGAAGTTAAAGTATATTTTTTGATTCTGAAAACTAGAGCTTGTTTTTTAACAATTCTTCAGATCCATAACCTAATTTTCGAATGCAGGCTAGAGCTTGTTTTTGTGTAATATCGATTTCTGTAATATCTTTTTTATCGACAAAAACCACCGATCCGCTCCACGGATTTGGAGCATCTGGTATAAAGACGGTGAATTTCTCATCACTGACTTGCTCTATTAAAAAAGCAAATTGCAAACCAGCATCTGTAGGAACTAAAATTACTTTTAAATCGTCTTTAGATTCTAAACCCAATATATTTTCATTCATGCTTTTCATAAATGAATAGCCAGGAACAAAACTTAAAATTCCGTCTTCTAGTTTCTGAACTAATTTTTCAGCAGCTGCAGTTTTTGCCAGTACTCCAGCAATAAAACAAATTAGAATTATGATTAATATTCCAACAAGCTCCTGAATTGCAAGACCTAAAACGCTTACTTTTGGTAAAGTACTCACAAGTGGAAGGGTAGTTTTTTGTACAAGACCATATCCTTTTTCCAAAACGATTAATAGTACAACCAGCGGTACTAAAAACAGAATTCCTCCTAAAAAAGTTGCTTTGAGAATCTTTAAAATACTTTTCATAGGCAATAATTTTTTAAGATTAAATGTTTAGGAAACGGTATTCAATAGCAATATATTAAGAGGTTTAACTTTAAAACTGATAAACTACTTCTAATTTATAGTCTTTCAAGGACGCTTTGGCTCTTTCTAAATCTTCCGTAAAACCTAGAATATAACCTCCGCCACCAGAACCGCAAAGTTTTAGGTAATAATCGTTTGTATCAATTCCGTGTTGCCAGATTCCGTGAAATTGTTCTGGAATCATTGGTTTAAAATGATTTAAAACAACTTTAGAAAGCTTTTTAGTATTGGTAAACAAAGATTTCATGTCACCATGTAAAAAGTTTTCTACACAAGCATCGGTATATTTTACAAACTGGTTTTTAAGCATGGCACGGAAACCTTTATCTTTTAAGTTTTCCATAAAAATGCTAACCATTGGAGCAGTTTCGCCCACAATTCCTGAATCTAACAAAAAGACAGCACCTTTTCCGTCAAAACTCTGAGTGGGAATTCCAGTTGCCTCAATGTTATCTTTAGAGTTAATCAAGATCGGAATACTCAAATAGCTGTTTAACGGATCTAAACCAGAGCTTTTTCCGTGGAAAAAGCTTTCCATTTGAGAAAATATATTTTTTAAATGTAATAATTTTTCACGAGTCAGATTCTCCAGAACAGTGATTTTGTTGGTAGCATATTTATCATAAATAGCTGCAACAAGCGCACCGCTACTTCCAACGCCATATCCTTGCGGAATACTAGAATCGAAGTACATTCCAGTTTCAACATCATTTTTTAAAGTTTCTAAATCGAAAGTAACCAATTCTGGTTGCTGAGTATGTAGCACTTCAAGATAAGAAGCAAAACTTCTTAAGCTTCTATTTGATGAAATCGCTTCTTCTGTAGGCTCTTCAGATTTTTTTAAAGCGCCATTGTAAAAGTTATAAGGGATAGAAAGTCCTTTAGAGTCGCGGATAATTCCGTATTCTCCAAAGAGTAATATTTTTGAGTAAAATAGTGGTCCTTTCATAATTGAAAATGGATAATTAACAATTGATAATTATATGTTTTTTGAAGTTTTAATTATGCTTGTAAGCAATCTTAATAACTCAATAATTTTAGGTTTAATATTTTGAAATTCTATATCAGAAAGATATTTTGTTTCATACAGCAAATCTAACCAATATTCTGTTTCATTTGCTTCTTTTAATGAAATTGACAACTTATGGATAAAATCTGCCTTACTTTGAGCATGTTCAGATTCTCTTATGTTTGCACCTATAGATGTTCCTGAACGCACAACTTGTCTGGATAAAACAAATTCTTTTTTTTCAATTAAAACTTTATAAAGATTTACAATGTCAATTGCAAAAGCAAAAGATTTTTCTTTAATAATGTTTTTCTTTTCCATAAAGTTACAAATTATTAATTGACAATTATCAATTATCAATTAATAATGCGCCTTCTCCAATTTTGTCGCAAATGTACTGACCATTCTGACAAAAAACAACTAATTCATCCTGAATAAATTGTAATACTTTTTCGCTAACGTTTTCAGGATAAAGTACATGAACATTTGCTCCAGCATCAAGCGTAAAACATACTGGAATCTTAGTTTCATTTCTGAATTTCCAGATTGCATTTATGATTTGTAATGTATTAGGTTTCATTAAAATAAAATACGGCATCGAAGTCATCATCATGGCATGCAAAGTCAAAGCTTCACTTTCTACAACTTTGATGAATTCGTCTAAGTTTCCACTTTCAAAAATGGCAATCAATTTATCCAAATTTTCGTGTGCTTGTGCAAAACGTCTTTCAGCATACGGATGATTGTGCATTAGATCGTGTCCAACGGTACTCGAAACTTGTTTCTCACCTTTATCAACTAATAAAATGGTATCTTGATAATTCTTGAAATTCTCATGAATCGTATATGGAAATTCAACACCAAATAAATCGGTGCTTCCTTCAATATTTTCCTGATTTCCCCAAACTACCACATTTCCTTTTACGCTACGGCAAGCACTTCCAGAACCTAAACGAGCTAGAAATGAAGCTTTTTGATAGAAATATTCGTCAGTCATTTCAGGATTCAGCTGTTTTTCCAAACTCATAAAATTCATTGCCAAAGCCGCCATTCCAGAAGCCGAAGATGCAATTCCTGAGCTGTGCGGAAAAGTATTCTGCGTATCAATTGTAAAATGATACTCTTTCAAAAACGGCAGATAAACTTCAACTCTTTCTAAAAACTTCTGAATCTTTGGTTTGAAATCTTCTTTTGGTTTTCCTTCAAAAAGTAAATCAAAAGAAAAGTTTTCTTGAGTTTCTTTTTTAGAAAAGACAAGTTTTGTTATTGTTTTGCAGTTATTTAAAGTAAAACTAACTGAAGGATTTGCCGGGATCTGGTTGTCTTTTTTTCCCCAGTATTTCACCAATGCAATGTTGCTGGGAGCGCTCCATTCAAAGTTTCCGTTTTCGATTGTCGAAGTATATGGATTTGGTATAAAATCGGCTGCTGTAAACATGAAAGTATAAATTTTGGCAAAGATAACTTTTTCATTTTTCCACCATATAAGTTATATAAGAAATTATAAGCGGAATTTGCTAAAATGAACTTACATCACTTATATGGTTTAAACTTTTCTTTTGACTATTTTTGAATTCAAAATTTGATACAATGAATAAGTTCGTAAAAATCGCTATAGCGTTAGTAATTTGTTTAACAGTAGGATATTCTGCCGGAGTAGTTACAAAACCAAGCATTGAAACTTGGTATGTAATGCTGGAAAAACCAGTTTTTAATCCGCCGAACTGGATTTTTATGCCAGTTTGGACTGTGATTTATATTTTAATGGCAATTGCAGCGGCGTTGGTTTGGGATAGAATAAAAGAAAATACAGAAGAGGTTAAAAAAGCATTGCTGTTCTTTATCATTCAATTGATTTTAAACTCAATTTGGTCTTATTTATTTTTTGGATTAAAAAATCCGATGTTGGCTTTAATCGAAATTGTTCTTTTATGGCTAATGATTTATGAAACGTATTTGAAATTCATCAAAATCAATAAAATTTCAGGTTATTTATTAATTCCATATTTGGCTTGGGTTGGATTTGCGACAGTTTTGAATGCTAGTATTTGGTGGTTGAATAAGTAAAATTTAGTTTCAAGTTTCAGGTTTTTCTTTGTTTCAAGTTAAGCTACTTCAGCTTCTTAAACTCTTCATTTTTAGTTAATAGAAAGTCTATCAATTCTAAATCATTTGATTTTTCTAAAAGGGTTTTAGATTTTGAATCGGCATTACAAAAGTTTAAGAAAATTTCTTTTTCTTCGGGTTTTATTTTCAAATTCTCGATAAAAAAATCCGGAGGACAAGTAGAGATGACGAGTTTCTTAAAACGGTCATCACGAGGCTCAATTTTTTTCTTCGGTTTATCAAAAATGGGGTAACTAAAATCTAGTCCATTTTTGATCCTCCCATCATAAACATTCAATTTTGAAGCCACTTCGTCAAATTGTTTACGATTTTTAATCTCCTTTATTTTTTCCTTATTATTGGCGATTTTTTTAATTTCAGCTTTATTAAAAACGGATCTAGAAACCGTAACATTCTCCAATTCTTCAGCTTTTGGAGTCATTTCGACAATGAGATAGTTTTTTTCTAGATCTTTCGCGGTTAATTTCAATCTTGTAAATAAGTAATTATTGGAAAAAAACAATATACTGTCTTGCTCTTTCACTAAAATTGAAAATTCTCCAAATTCATTTGTTCTCGTGCTGGTTTTGGCTGTTTTATTAATGACTTCTACATTTTGAAGTGCATTTTCCCGAGAAATAACCTTTCCGTTAAGTAGTTTTTCTGTCTGCGAAATACTAAGTTGATAAGTAAGAAAAGAAATTGTAGTAAGTAATTTTGCTTTCATTCAATGCTGTTAGTTTTTAATTTCTGAATTCAATTTTTTAAATTCTTCATTTTTAGCATATAGAAAATCCATAACTGTCAATACATTTGGATCTTCCAGAAGTGTTTTAGATTTGGGGTCAGTATCGCAAAAATCAATAAAAAGTTCTTTTTCTTCGGGTTTTAGTTTTAAATTTTTGATGAAAAAAGCGGGAGGGCAATAGGCAAGTATTAACTTCTTAACACGATCGTCGTCAAGTTCATTTTTTTTCTTCGCTTTACCCTTTAAAGGGAATGAAGTTCGAAGACCTTCTCTAATTGAGTTATCGTTAACTCCTGTATTCCAGAATAAATCTTTGGCATTTTTGCTGATTAAAACATCTGCAACGGCATCAGGATCAAGCTTAATTTTATCAAATTCGACTTTCGTTATTACAACTTCATTCAATTCTTCAGGTTTCAAAACCATATTCACAATAATATTGTTTTGATTGATGTTTTCCTGAGAAATTTTCAATCTTGAAAAAAAATAATTTTTCAAGAAAAAAAGCACGCTGTCCTCTGCTTTTACCACAATCGAAAATTCTCCCAATTCATTGGTTCTTGTATTGGTCTTCGCAGTTTTATTAATTACTTCCACTTTGTTAAGTGGCTTATTCTGTGCAAGAACTTTTCCGTTTAATAGTTTTTCTGTTTGAGAAATGCTGAGCTGATAAGTGAAAATAGAAATTGTGGTAAGTAATTTTACTCTCATATAGGATTAATTAGTTGAGAGTAAAATTATTAGAATAGTCTTAATGAAAACTTACGGAATATGTAAATTCTTGTTAATAAAGCCATCACATGTTTTGAACAAATTTTTCCAGTTCTCCATTATTAAATAAAACAGGTCCGTGACCAAAACAAAGTATTTTTGGTTTTAGCGAAGCCAATTTTAGAATCGATTTTCTATTGGTTTCTTTATCAGCGGTAAATAAATGGGGAGGTTCGTGCAAGCCCACTTTTGTTGTCAATAAATTCATATTGGTCATCACATCGCCTACAATTAAAGCACCATCTTTTTCTCTGAAAAAAGAAATATGTCCGGTTGAATGTCCTGGAGTTTCGATAACTATGAATCCGCCAATCTGATCGCCTTCTTTTAATGTTTGAGAAACTGGATGTCCTTTTCCTGCCCAGAAATTCTTCTGAAACTTCGAAATAATATGATTCGGATTTGGATATTCTGTAATTACATTTCCGTTTTCTGCAAATGCTTTTTCAGGTTCGCTGCAAAAAAGAGGAATGTTCAAGGTTTTGCAGATTATTTTACTGCTTCCTTGATGATCGGCATGGGCGTGTGTTAAGGCGTGTTTGGCAATGGATTTGCCTTTTATCGACTTTAATATTTTATTTGAAGAAGTTCTAATTCCAGCGTCAATTAAAACATCCTCGATTAAATAACAATTGATTGCGTTTCTTGGGAACAAAGTAATTTGGTAAACATCTTTGGCAATATTCTTCATCTTTTTTCAAATTTTATTTTGACAAAGATTTGAATTCAGAATCTTAATTCACTTGATAAATGTTAAGAAATGTCTTGACGGATCCTGCTCAACGATTCGGGCGTAATGCCGAGAAAAGAAGCGATATAAATTAAAGGTGTTCGCTGTATTATTTTGGCTGGAGCCGATGATAAAAAAGTCTGGTATTTTTCTTTGGCAGGAATCATTTGCAGTTTTAAAACACGATCAGCCATACATAGGTAGTTCTGTTCGGCAAGAATTCTTCCGACACGTTCCCAATTTGGAATTTCGTTATACAAAAACTGCATATTTTCGAAAGTAATCGAAAGGACTTCGCAATCTTCAATACACTGAATATTTTCAAAAGAAACAGATTGATTTATAAAACTGGAATACGAAGCTATAAAGCCATCATCACAACTTAAATACGTAGTGATTTCTTTTCCGTCTTTGAGGTAATAAACTCGTGCTAAACCTTCAACAATAAAGAAAATCTTGTTGCTGATTTTTCCCATTGATGAAAGATATTCTTTGGCTGTAAAATATTCATATTCAAAACAAGAATCGATCTTTTCGATTTCATTTTCAGAAAACGAAGCGATCGATAGGATTTGTTTTTGTAATGAAGGATGCATTTATAAAATTTCGATTAATTCTGAAGCAGTATTAATAACCACTTTTGCCCCGCTAGATTTCAATTCATCTTCTGTTCTGTAACCCCAAGTTACACCAACAGGAAACATATTGGCGTTTACGGCCGTTTTCATATCAATATCAGAGTCACCCACAAAAAGGATTTCTTCTGGTTTTAAATTCCATTTTTTACTGATTTCAATCGCTTCAAACGGATTTGGTTTTTTAAGTTCTTCTGTGCTTAAACCAATTGCAGTATCAAAATGATTTGGAAATATTTCTGTTGCTATTTTCTTGGTCAATTCATCGGCTTTGTTGGAGAAAACCGCCATTTTGATGTTTTGAGAAGTCAGTTTTTCAAGCAGTTCAACAATTCCGTCATACGGTTTTGTTTTGAGTGTACAGATTTTAGTATATTCATCAACCATACATTCAAAACAACTTTCGATTTCATCATCAGAATTGTTTGCGGCTGGCAATGCTTTGCTTACCAAATTTCGTAAACCGCTTCCGATAAAATATTGGTAAGTATCGTAATCATGCGTTGGGTAACTTAGAGCGGTAAGTACTTTATTCATCGCATCTGAAATATCGTGTAATGAATCGACTAGCGTTCCGTCTAAATCAAAAATAATTCCTTTAAATTTCATTTTGTATTAAATATTTTGAGCCAGAATAAACCCGCTTGTCCAGGCATTCTGAAAATTATATCCGCCTGTAATGGCGTCGATATTTACAATTTCGCCAGCAAAATAAAGGTTTTCGTGAATTTTGCTTTCCATGGTTTTGAAGTTGATTTCTTTTAAATCGATTCCGCCAGCGGTAACAAATTCTTCTTTAAAGGTACTTTTTCCGTTAACTTTAAATTCGGCTTTTGTTAATTGTGAAGTTAGATTTTGCAATTGAATTTTCGATAAATCAGCCCATTTTGTTTCCGAATCAATTCCCGAAGCTAAAACTAAACTTTCCCACAAACGGTTTGGAAAATCAAAAGGAGATTTTTTAGAAACCGCTTTTTTAGCGTGTTCTTGTTTTAATTCTTTTAGGATCTTTTCAGCATCTTCAAAATCAACATCATTTAGCCAATTCACGAAAATGGTAAATTGATAATTTTTGTCGTGCAGAATGCGTGCGCCCCAAGCTGAAAGTTTTAAGATTGCGGGCCCGCTCATTCCCCAATGCGTGATTAACAAAGGGCCTGTCGATTCTAGTTTGGTATCTTTTACATTTACGGTAACTTGTGCAGCAACGCCTGGCAATTCTTTAATTCTGGAATCTTTGATGTTGAAAGTAAATAGGGAAGGAACGGGACTTACAACAGCATGTCCGTGCTCCTGTAACATTTCCCATATTTTAGGATTGCTTCCCGTTGCCATAACTAATTTTTCGGCAGCATAATTATCCGTTTGTGTATCAATTTTCCAATGATTTTCTTTTTTGAAAATGGATTGTACACTTTGTCCTGTCAAAACTTTTATACCTAATTTTTCGGTTGCTTTTAAGAAACAATCTATAATGGTTTGTGATGAATTAGAAACAGGAAACATTCTACCGTCTTCTTCGATTTTTAATTCGACACCATGTTTTTCGAACCATTCAATGGTATCACCAGAACAAAATTGATGAAATGGGCCTCGAAGTTCTTTTTCGCCTCGAGGATAAAACTTTACTAATTCATTAGGTTCAAAACAAGCGTGCGTCACGTTGCATCGTCCGCCACCAGAAACACGAACTTTAGAAAGAACTTCTTTTCCTCTTTCTAAAATGGCAATTTTTAGTTTCGGATTTTTCTCTGCAATATTAATTGCGGTAAAAAAACCTGCAGCGCCTCCGCCAACGATTATTATGTCGAAATTTTTGATCATATTTTTTTGTTAGCCACTCCCGATAGCTATCGGGATCACGAATTATTTATTGAACCCTGATGAACTTTGTCAAAGTTTTAAACTTTGACAAAGTTTCTCGTAGCTTATTTTTATATGTTGTCAGGATTATCAGAGATAATTCCGTTTACTTGATAACTTTTTACTTTTTGAATGTCTTCTTCTGTGTTTACTGTCCAAGGTAAAACCAGAAATCCTTTTTCCTGCATTTGTTGCACATTTTCTTCATTCAATAAATTAAAATCGGGGTTAATGGCTTTTGCTTTTATTTTTTTGGCGAAAGCCAAAGCGGTATTTATATCTTCTTCTGTTAAAACACCTATTGGGATATTCGGATTTAGGTTTGAGGTTTCTTCTAGCATATTCCATTCAAAACTTGAAATAATAAAATGCTCGTATTTCCAGTTTTTTTCTGAGATATATTTCTCAATTAATGCAACAACCTTCGGTGCAGTTCCTAAGCCTTTTAATTCGATATTGATTAAACATTTTTTGTCAACCAAATCAAAAACCTCGTTTAAAGTTGGGATTTGATGCTTTCCATCAATCAAAAATGATTTTAATTCTGCTAGAGTAAAATCACTCACTAAACCTTTTCCATTGGTTGTTCTGTCGATGGTTTCGTCGTGAATTACGATTATACTTTCATCTGAACTTAGATGAACATCAAGTTCAATTCCGTCTGAATTTAAGTCTAGGGCTTTTTGAAAAGCTTGTAAAGTATTTTCAGGTTCGTAGGCTTTGGCGCCTCGATGTGCAATTTTTAGCATTTTGCAGTATTTTTTCTAACCGCAAAGGTCGCAAAGTTTTACGCAAGGTTCGCAAATAAATTAGTGAAAATTAAATAGCCACGAATTCACGAATTTTTATTTTCAAAGATTATCAAAAATAATTCGTGAATTCGTGGCTAAAAAAACTTAGCGACCTTTGCGTAAAACTTAGCGGTTAAATTTTAAAGCATTTCCAGTAAAACAATATCAAACTCATTGTCGATAATCACTTTTCCATCAATAACTTCGACTTCTTGATTTGAATAAGCATCTTTTAGTTTTGTTCCGTTTGGGAAGACATCACCAACTGGAAGTTCTTTTCTGCCTTTTGGTAAATCTACTCCCATAACTACTTTATCTGTAAAAGAACCTTTATTAAACGTTCTGGAAAAAGTATAAGGATACGGATTAATTAGTTTATGAACTCCAGCACCAACCGCAGGATGATTTCGTCTAAACTGGCCTAATTTCTGCCAATGCAAAAGTGTTTTTTGTGTTTCAGGATTATTTTGAATATCCTCCCAATTCATATTAGAACGTAAAGTAGCATCGCCCTGAGTGCCTTCAATAACTAAAGATCTAGCTGATTCATCTCCATAATAAACCTGAGACATTCCAGGAGAAAGCAATAGTTTGTTTGCTGTTTCAATGCTTTTTGTTCTGTTGGCATCAAAAGGCTGTCCGTCGTCATGAGAAGACATATAGTTAAGGACAGAATATCCTTTTAAATCATTGTTAAGTGCATTTGAATATTTAGAAAATAAACCTTCGTAATCGTTTTGGGCAGCATTCCATTTGAATTCAAAGTTGATCATGCTGTTAAAACCATTTTGGAAATAATTGACTTTTCTATCTCCAAAATCATAATCCTGACCGCCACTGATTCCGTAGCCGTAAACTTCGGCAATGGTGTAAAACGGATTCTGATCTAGAACTTGCATCGGATGATGTTTTTTCCAAGTTTCAAAAGCGTACTCACATTCTTTTTTGAAATCTGCCCAGACGTTTTCATCAGTATGTTTTACAGTATCTCCTCTGTAACCATCAATTCCGAATTCTAGAATATAATCGGTGAGCCATTTTATAATGTAATACTTTGGACTTCTTGGATAACCTGTCCTTTTAAAGAATTCGTCTAATGAAGCGATTTCTTTTTCGTAACGACCTTCTTTTTTCCATTTTTCAATTAAAAAAGGAGGGAGCGCTACTTCCTGAGTACTTTCTGTTCTAACATCTGGAAGATTATCAACCAAAGTACACATCGTTGTATTTTCGAACGATTTGTAATCGCAGACAACGCCTGTTCTAACCCAGTCTGAAGGCCAAACAGGATCTTCTGGAGTTACAGGTCCCGTATGAT
Organism: Flavobacterium movens; assembly: GCF_039581425.1. Lineage (NCBI taxonomy): Bacteria > Pseudomonadati > Bacteroidota > Flavobacteriia > Flavobacteriales > Flavobacteriaceae > Flavobacterium > Flavobacterium movens. The sequence goes on along the minus strand of NZ_JBCPXY010000014.1, from coordinate 47,410 downwards.
TAATTACGCCATCCAGAATTATTCGGATGCCTTTTTCATGTGCTTTTTTTACCAAATTGGCCAAATCTTCTTTTGTCCCAAAGTTTGGATCTAAAGCCGTCCAATCTTTTGCCCAATAGCCATGGAAGCCGTATGTAAGCCCAGTTCCTTCGTCAACACCATCGTGAATCTGTTCTACAATCGGCGTAAGCCAAATGGCATTAATTCCTAATTTTTCAAAATATCCTGATTCAATTTTTTTTGCAATTCCGATGATGTCACCGCCTTCAAATCCGCGTAGTTTTCCGGGAGTTTTGGTTCGGTTGAAATTGACGTCGTTAGAAGTGTCTCCGTTGTAAAAACGATCTGTAAGTAAAAAATAAACATTTGCTCCTTCCCAAACGAAAGGTGTTTTTGAAGTATTATTCATTGTAACTGATTTTGAGCCAGAACAACTCATTATTAAGAATACTAAAGGTAAAAAAAGGAAAGAGTATTTTTTCATTATTTTAGAATAATTTAGGATGGATTGTGTTGAAAAAAATAGCCACGAATTCACGAATTTTTATTCTTAAAGACTGTAAAAAATAATTCGTGAATTCGTGGCGGAAAAATAGTTTCTCGCAGATTTCGCAGATTCGGCAGATTTTCTTTTTTAAATTATCTGCTTAATCTGTAAAATCTGCGAGAGAGAAAATTTTGTTATTCCAATTCTAAAACCAAAGCTGATTTTGGTTCTAAAGTAATTTCAGAAGCTAAATCGAATGTTTTTCCTGTGATAACATCTTTACCAGATTTAAAGTTTTTGATGTTTTCTTTAAAACGATTTGTTTTTACAACCTGCTCTTTTGCATTGTTATTGAAAACAACCATAACCGTTTTAGCATCAGTATATCTGAAATAAACGTAAGTGTTATTTTCTGGAATATAATGTGTCATTTTTCCGAAATGAACTGCTTCGTTTGTTTTTCTCCAGTTGAACAATTTTGAAGAGAAATCAAAATAGGCAGCTTGTTCGGCAGTTCTTCCTTCTTTTGTAAAAGCGTTGTTTTTATCGCCAGCCCATCCGCCTGGGAAATCTTGACGAATATCGGCATCACCACCTTTACCTTTATCACCGCCCATTCCAATTTCTGAACCGTAATAAATTTGAGGAATTCCACGAACTGTTGCTAATAAAGTCATTGCAAGTTTGTATTTTGGTAAATCATATTTGAACTTTTCATTCATACGATCTGTGTCATGATTTTCGGAAAAAACCAAAATATTATTGGTATTTGGATATAAAAAATCCATTGCAAAATTGTTGTAGAATTTAATCAATCCGCTGTCCCAGTTTGGTTCATCTTCACTGAAAGCAGAAGTTATCTGACTTTGAAGGGTAAAATCCATTACACTTGGTAAATTCGAATTGTAGTTTTCGATAGCGCCAATTTTACTGTCTTTCTGCCAAAAAGCTAAATTCGCCTGATTGTGCATCCAGATTTCTCCCACAATATTAAAATTAGGATATTCATCTGTAATGGCTTTTGCCCAATTTGCCATAGCAGTTTTATCCGAATAATTATAAGTATCCACTCTGAATCCGTCAAGATTTGCGAATTCAATCCACCAAATGGCATTTTGAGTTAAGTATTTTGCAACAAGAGGATTTCTAAGATTCAAGTCTGGCATTGAAGGTACAAACCAGCCGTCAACACAAACTTCCTGATCTATTTTTGAAGCATGAATATCGGTAATAACTTCACGACGGTGATGTGTTTGTGTGAAAGTTTCAAATTGATTGAACCATGTTTTGGTCGGAATATCTTTCATCATCCAGTGGGTAATTCCCCAGTGATTGGTCACATAATCCATAACCAATTTCATGTTTTTTTTGTGCATTTCTGCAGAAAGACGAGCATAATCGTCATTAGTTCCGTAACGTGGATCAATTTTGTAAACATCAGATTGTCCGTAAGTATGGTATGAATGCTGTTTGTCATTGTCTTCGCATAAAGGCGTGCTCCAAATTGCAGTTGCACCAAGTGACGAAATATAATCTAAGTTTTTGATGATTCCTTCTATATCGCCACCGTGACGTCCGCTTGGATCTTGACGATTTCCTTTTTCAGTTAAAGAAGCGTCGCTGTCGTTTTTCGGATTTCCGTTAGCAAAACGATCCGGCATGATTAAGTAAATCAAATCAGAGGCGTCGTAGCTTTTTCTTTCTGCCGAATTTGCTCTTCTTTCTTTAAGAACATATTTTTGTTTAAAAGCAACTTTATTATTGTTTTTAAAGGAGAAAACTAATTCAGGTGCTTTTACATCTTTTGTATCAATAGTTACGAAAAGGTAATTTGGATTTTCTGTTTTTTCTACATTTTTAATTGCAACATTATTAGAAACCGAAGCTTCATATTGTGCAATATTTTTTCCGTAGAACATAATCTGCAGTTCCGAATTTTTCATTCCTGCGTACCAAAATGGTGGTTCTACTTTTTGGATTTGCGCTTTCGTGGAAGCGGAAAACAACAGAACCATTAAAACTAATTTGTAGAATGTGTGGTTGAATTTTAGGTTATTCATAGTAAAGATGAATTTAAACCATATAAGAAATGTAAGAACATTTAAGGCAAAAACTGGGGAGATTTCTATTTAAATGGACTTACATTTCTTATATGATTAATTAAAATTATTTTGTTTCAATAATGCTTATCGCATATCCTCCTCCTGGAGCAGAAAACTGAGATAATTTTGATTTGTTTGTTACAGCAATTTTCTTGATGGTGTAAGCTTGCGGATTTGTTTTGTAATGTGCATCTTTTGCATCAGCATAAATTGTAGCTGTGTATTTTTTTCCTTTTTCAAGGAAGCTGAAATCGATGTTTGATGTACGTGGCGTTTCTCCGTTTACGTTTCCAACGAACCAGTTGTTTGTTCCTTTTGCTTTACGAGCAACAGTGATAAAATCTCCTGGCTCAGCCTCGATATATTTACTTTCTGACCAATCTACAGCTACATCTTTAATGAATTGGAATGCATCTGGGAAACGGTTGTAGTTTTCTGGAGTATCAGCAGCCATTTGTAATGGGCTGTACATAGTAACATATAATGCCAATTGGTTTGCAATTGTACTGTTTACATGCGATTTGTTATCTGGATTCATTTTGCTGATATCCATTTCGAAGATCCCCGGAGTATAATCCATTGGACCACCGATTAAACGTGTAAATGGCAATACCGTTACGTGATTTGGTTTAGAACCACCAAAAGCTTGGTATTCTGTTCCTCTTGCTGCTTCGTTTCCAATTAAGTTTGGATACGTTCTTGCAATTCCTGTTGGGCGAACTGCTTCGTGAGCGTTCACCATAATTTTGTAATCAGCTGCTTTTTCGATTGCGTATTGGTAGTGGTTTACAATCCATTGATCGTAATGATTTTCACCTCGTGGCAAAATATCTCCAACATAACCGCTTTTTACCGCATCGTATCCGTTATCTTTCATGAATTTGTAAGCCGCATCCATATGACGCTCGTAGTTGCGAACAGATCCTGAAGTTTCATGGTGCATGATGATTTTTACATTTTTAGATTTTGCATATTCGTGCAAACCTTTCACATCAAAATCTGGGTAAGGCGTTAAGAAGTCAAAAACATAATCTTTAGAATGTCCAAACCAGTCTTCCCAGCCTTCATTCCATCCTTCAACTAAAACGGCATCAAAACCATTTGCAGCAGCGAAGTCAATGTATTTTTTTACGTTCGCATTGTTTGCTCCGTGCGTTCCGTTTGGTTTTGCTTTTGAGAAATCAGAAACTCCTAACTGAACTGTTGGAAAATCGTTTGTGTATGACCAAGAGCTTTTTCCTGTAATCATTTCCCACCAAACGCCAACATATTTTACTGGTTTAATCCAAGAAGTATTTTCAATTTTTGAAGGATCGTTTAAGTTATAAGTCATTTTTGAAGCTAAGATTTCTCTAGCATCATCGCTCACGATAATCGTTCTCCAAGGAGAGTGATTTGGCGCTTGCATGTGACCTTTATCTCCTTTTGCATCTGGCGTTAACCAAGATTCGAAAACTAAGTTTTTATCATCTAAATTCAAGTGCATACAAGAATAGTCTATCAAAGCCGCTTCGTGTAAGTTGATGTAGATTCCGTCAGCAGTTTTTAACATCAAAGAAGTTTGAACTCCTGTTGGCGAAAAAGATCTTTGCGAAACGTTTGCTGTATACGCTTTTTGAGATAAACCTCTAATTTCAGATAATTTTGATTTTGTATAATCGTATTCCTGAGTATCGTAATCTCCAGGAATCCAGAAAGCCGTATGATCTCCAGTCATCGCAAATTGAGATCTTTCTTCTTTGATTACAAAGTAAGTAAGATTCTTTTGCGCTGGAAACTCATATCTGAATCCTAAACCGTCGTCGAATAAACGGAAACGGATAATGATTTGTCTGTCTGTTCCTTTTTGGTTTAAAGTCACAGCCAATTCATTATAATGATTTCTGATGTGATCTACTTCTCCCCAAACTGGTTTCCAAGTCTCATCAAAAGTTGAAGTTTTAGTATCAACAACTGTAAAGTCATTCAACAAAGATTTTTTATCATCTTTAAGTTCAAGACCAAGTTTACTGGTTTTTACAACTTCTTTGTTTTTGTATTTTAAATTGTACGTTGGAGTTCCGTCGTTTTGAAGAGAAAATTCCATTACGAACTTGCCTTCGGGTGATTTTAACTGCTGCGCTTTTGCTACGGTGCTAAACGCGAACAAAATTAAACTTGCGAAAAATAAGTTTTTCATGTTTTTTTAGTTTTTTAGATGTATTGTAATTTATTTTATTTGTGCAAATTTACCAGCAACGACGGGGTTTCCGTTCACAATAATTGTTAAATCTTGATCGCCGTCTACAGTAAAAGTTGTTTCGTTATGATTTACAGCTACTTTTAAAATTTGGTTTCTGAAATTAATTTTAAAAGAGTAACCGTTCCATTCTTTTGGGATTTTTGGAGAGAAATGCAATTGGTCATTTTTAACACGCATTCCTCCAAAGCCTTCCACGATACTCATCCAAGTTCCGGCCATTGAGGTGATATGACAACCTTCTTCCACTTCTTTATTATAATCGTCCAAATCCAAACGAGAAGTTCTTAAATAAAATGTATATGCCATGTCCATTTTATCTAAAGCAGCAGCCTGAATCGAGTGCACGCAAGGCGAAAGTGAACTTTCATGAACCGTAAATGATTCATAAAATTCAAAATTGCGTTTTAATTCTTCTTTCGAAAAATGATCTTCGAAGAAATAAAAACCTTGTAAAACGTCAGCCTGTTTGATATAAGGTGAACGTAAAACACGATCCCAAGACCATTTTTGATTAATAGGACGTTGCGAACGATCTAAATCTTTTACAGGAACTAAATCTTTGTCTAAAAATCCGTCTTGTTGTAAGTAGATTCCAAGTTCTTTTGAAATTGGGAAATACATATCATCAGCTACTTTTTTCCATTCTTTGATTTCTTCAGAAGAAAGATTCACTTTTTCAAGAACGCGTTTGTGATCTGCAGGATATTCTGAAGCTACTTTTCCAATTTGTTCTGTAGCAAAATCAATACACCATTTTGCAATATAATTGGTGTAGAAATTATTGTTGATGTTGTTTTCGTATTCGTTTGGACCTGTAACTCCCAAAATCACATATTGATTTTTATCTTTTGAGAAAGAAGCTCTTTGGTGCCAGAAACGTGCAATTCCGATTAAAACTTCTAATCCTTTTTCTGGAATATAAGAGTAATCACCCGTGTAGCGGTTATAGTTGTAAATAGCAAAAGCAATCGCACCATTTCTATGGATTTCCTCGTGCGTGATTTCCCATTCGTTATGGCATTCTTCACCATTCATGGTTACCATCGGGTATAATGCAGCGCCGTTTTTGAAACCTAAATTATCTTTAGCATTTTCAATCGCTTTATCTAATTGATTGTAGCGGTACGTCAACAAGTTTCTTGCAACCTGCTGATCTTTTGTCGCCATGTAAAACGGAATACAATATGCTTCAGTGTCCCAATAAGTAGATCCGCCGTATTTTTCTCCGGTGAAACCTTTTGGACCAATATTCAAACGAGAATCTTTTCCTGAATACGTCTGGTTCAATTGAAAAATGTTGAAACGAATACCTTGCTGCGCTTTTACATCGCCTTCAATTGTAATATCTGACATTTCCCAGATTTTTGCCCAAGCTTCAATTTGGTTTTGAAGAAGTGCGTCATATCCTAAAGCAACAGCAGATTTGATTACTTTTTCGGCTCCAGCCAAAGTATTTTCGTGATTTAAAGAAACCGTATATCCACCAATTTTTTGAATTGATGAGGTTTGCCCTTTTGCAATAATAGTTCCGTAAGTATACTGAACTTTATCTACAGTTGAATCGATTGTTGATGGCGAAACGTTGATATTTTCTCCGTTTGCCAAAATCGTATTGTGCATAAAAGTCGTAACTTTAAAATGCGTTTTAAACGTTTGAGCCGTTACAAAAGCTTCGTTTGCAGCTTTTTTAACTTCAAGCGGTTCCCAGAACTTTTCTTCCCAGTTCGCATCTTCATTGGTTACACCAGCGTCAACATAAGGTTTGTAAACGATTTTTGCATCTTTGTTTAAAGGTGTAATATCGTATTTAATGATTCCGGCTTCGTCTAAATCTAACGAAAGAAAACGACGAACGTTTACTGAAATTTCAGTTCCGTTTTTAAGAACTGCTTCAAAAGAACGATTGTACCAACCTTCTTTCATATTCAATTCTCTGCGGAAGTTTCTAACTTCGGTACACGTGTTTAAATCAAGATTTTCTTCGTTGATTTCAATGTCAATTCCAATCCAGTTTGGAGCGTTAAGTACTTTGGCAAAATATTTCGGATATCCGTTTTTCCACCAGCCCACTTTTGTTTTGTCTGGATAATAAATTCCAGCAATATAACTTCCTTGAAAAGTTTCTGCTGAATACGTTTCTTCAAAATTGGCGCGTTGTCCCATAGCGCCGTTCCCGATACTAAAAAGACTTTCAGAAGATTTTACTCTCTCCGCATCAAATCCTTCTTCTATAATTGACCAATTGTCTGGTTTTATATAATCTTGGTTCATCTCTTTTTAATTAGATAATTCGGCAATTTGATAATTAGATAATTGCCTTGGTTTTTAATAACTTTTACATTCATTTGAGTAATTGCAGCATTAGAAAATTTGTCGGTGAGATTAATTATCTCATTGACACATTTTCTAATTAACCAATTAATTTCTCAATAAAGCTTGTTTCGATTTGGGTAAAATCTTTAAAAATGTGTTCAGCTTCATGTAAAATTGTTTCCTCACCAATTCCCACACTTACCATTTCTGCGATGTTTGCTGCCTGAATTCCGGCAACAGAATCTTCAAATACAATTGAATTTTTTGGATCAATGTTTAATAATTGAGCCGCTTTTAAGAATACTTCAGGATCTGGTTTTGCATTACTGACATCGTTTCCGTCAACAATAGCATCGAAGTAAGACAGAACCCCTGTTTTTTCTAAAATTGGTCTTGCATTTTTACTGGCAGAACCTAATGCAATTCCTTGGTTTTTATCTTTTAATAGTTTTAGAATTTTTAAAACTCCTGGAAGAACCTCACTTTCATCCATGTCAACTAAATAAGATAAATAATCTTCGTTTTTTTGAATTAACCATTTGTCTTTTTGTTCTTGAGTAGCCTGAACATTTCCTAACCCAAGTATAATGTCTAGCGAGCGAACGCGACTAACACCTTTTAGAAGTTCGTTGTCTTCATGTGTAAAATTGATATTTAACGATTTGGCAATTTTTTGCCAAGCCAAAAAGTGGTATTTAGCGGTATCAACGATCACTCCGTCAAGATCGAATATGAATGCTTTTTTGCTCATTGTATGGAAAATTCTTTATTATGATTTTTGAGTAAAGTCGTCTACATCTTTTACTTTAGAAACTAAAGCAGCAGCAATTAGAAAACTAACTCCGCTTGTAACTAAGGCATAAATTGCGTCTCCATTGTAAAGGTATTTTACAATTGGACCACCGATTAGAGCATTTACAATTTGTGGAATAACAACAAAGAAGTTGAATATTCCCATGTAAACCCCCATTTTTTTAGGTGTAATTGAACCTGCAAGAATAGCGTATGGCATTGCTAGGATACTCGCCCAAGCAACTCCTATTAAGATCATTGGCAATACTACCCAGTCTTCGTTTGGCATGAAATAAATAGATATTAAACCTATTCCTCCAATTATTAGCGAAAGGGAGTGTGTTGCTTTTCGGCCAATTTTTTTAGCGATGTACGGAAGGAAAAACAATGCAACAATAGCAGAAACTAAGTTGTAAACACCAAATAGAATTCCGACCCAGTCTCCGGCATCTTGATATTGTTGGCTAGAAGTGTCTTCTAATGGCAGACCGTAAATGTGGTGCGCAATCGCAGGAGTTGTAAAAACCCACATTCCGAATAATCCAAACCAAGAGAAAAACTGCACCCAGCTAAGCTGACGCATGGTAGTTGGCATTTTTGCAAAATCGGTAAAGATGTCTGTGATTTTTGATTTTTCTTCTGAATCAGAAATTGCGTCATTTTGCGGATCTTCAAATTTTGCCAATTCTTCTGGAGAATATTCTTTGGTTGTAAATAAAGTTACTAAGATGGAACCGATTAAAACCGCCGCACCAATGATGAATGACAAGGTTAGATTTAACGGTACACTTCCTGGAACTGTGCTATTTGGCACACCAAAATACTTGGTTAAAATGTATGGCAATGCAGAACCAATTACGGCTCCAAAACCAATTAAAGAAGTTTGAATGCTAAATCCAGCAGTACGCTGATCTGTTCTTAAATTATCTCCAACAAGCGCTCTGAATGGTTCCATAGCAATGTTGAAAGAGGCATCCATAATCATTAGCATTCCTGCTCCAACCCATAAAGCGGGTAATACAGAAATGAAAATGTTAGCTTGTGGCATTAAAATTAATCCCACAGAAGCTAGAACGGCTCCCACTAAAAAGAAAGGTTTTCGTCTGCCGAATTTTCCCCAAGTTTTGTCGCTGTAATGACCAATTATTGGCTGTACTATTAATCCCATAAGAGGAGCAATAATCCAGAACCAAGAAAGTTCATGTACGTCGGCACCAAAGATTTGAAGAATTCTGCTAGCATTTGCATTTTGAAGTGCAAACCCCATTTGGATTCCTAAGAAACCGAAACTCATATTCCAGATTTCCCAGAAACTTAATTTACGCTTTTCCATTATCGTAATTTGTAAAAAATTATACGATAAGCGCTTTGCTTATCAAAACTTACTGTTTTTTCGAAGTAAAAGTAAAAGCCTTGACGGGCGTAAAATTATAAATTATTTTTTTATATATGCTAATAAAAAAGCCATAAATATTTTTTATGGCTTTAGAAAGTATTGATTTTAAGAAAATTAGTCAGTAGATTCTCGTTCTATGAGGTGGGTTTCGATAACTTCTGTGGTGTAATTTTCGGTATGTTCTTCGTCATCATCTTCTTCGGCTTCAAGTCTTTCGATAAGCATTTTAGCTGCTTTATTGCCCATTTTTTCACCGCTCTGGCTTACTGTTGTAATGGTTGGAGTAGAATATTTAGAAATAATTCCATCAGTAAATGCAATAACAGCTAAATCTTCAGGAACTTTTAATCCCATTTTGTTTGCTGTTTTAATAATTGTAACGGCAAAAAGCTCATTTACAGCAAAAACAGCATCAAAAGCTCTGGCGTGTAGAAGCTCAGAAATAGTTATTTCGCAAGTATCTACATCTTCAATTTTTATGATTAAATCTTCATTAAACGGTAATCCGTTATCTAATAAAGCTTTTTCGTAGCCATCAGTTCTCAGTTTTCCGACACTTACATAATCTACCGTAGTTACCAAGGCGATTTTTTTGCGGCCGTTATCAATTAAGCTCTGAACCGCTTCATAAGCTGCGGCTTTATCATCAATAATTACTTTATCGCAAAGAATATCATTAGTTACGCGATCAAACATAACTACAGGCATTCCTTGGTTGATTACTTCGGTTATATGATGGAAGTCACCTTTAAACTGTGTTTCTTTAGAAAGCGACATGATAAAACCATCGATGCTCCCGTTGGCTAACATTTCCATATTTAATACCTCTTTATCGAAAGAATCGTCTGATACACAGATTACTACACTGTATCCGTATTCGTTTGCAACTTGTTCTACTCCGTTGATGACAGTAGAGAAAAAATAGTGTACAATTTCTGGAATAATGATGCCTATACTCTTCGTTTTTCGGTTTTTTAAACTAAGGGCAATATTGTTGGGTTTGTAGTTGTAAAACTTTGCAAAAGCCTGCACTTTTAGGCGTGTTTCTTCTCCAATTTCGAGACTGTTTCTGAGTGATTTTGAGACAGTTGAAATCGATACGTCAAGTTCCTTTGCAATTTGTTTGAGGGTTATTTTGCGTTTCATGTAGTTAATCGAAAAAAATCTAATTAATAATAAAGGTGTATAATATTTTTGGTATTTGCAATTTTAACACTGAAAGATTACAAAAAATAGAAAGTTTTCAACACTACCACGTTTTCGTAAAGCAATAAAAAGTGCCTGCTGTCGAGCATGTTAATAAATTCATAATTTTGAAATTCGAAGTAAAATTAAAAACTTAACTAACGTTCAAAAACTCAAAACTAATTTAAACAAAAAGTATGAAAACAATTTACAAAAAGTTGTTATTTTTATTCCTATTGTTGCCTTTTACAGTGTTGGCTCAGAACACTTTAAAAGGAACTGTCGTTGATAAAACAACAGGGCAGCCAATACCAGGAGTAAATGTAAATGTACAAGGTGCTCCAAACGGTGCATCAACTGGATTTGATGGAAATTACCAGCTATCAAATGTTAAAAATGGTAACAAGATTGTTGTTTCTTTTATTGGCTACAAAACAGAAACAATTGAGTACACCGGTCAAAAAACACTTAACGTTACTTTAGAAGAAGACACCAATCAGCTTAAAGAAGTTGTAGTGCAAGTTGGTTACGGAACTGTGAAGAAAAAAGATGCAACAGGATCTGTTTCTCAAATTGCTGCAAAAGACTTTAATAAAGGAATTAACGTAACTCCTGAGACATTAATCAGCGGACGTATTGCTGGTGTAAATGTTGTTGGAGGCGGTGCTCCTGGAGCAAAGGCAGATATTAGAATTCGTGGAGGATCTTCTTTAAGTGCTTCTAATGAACCATTAATTGTTATTGACGGACTTCCAATGAGTAATTCAGTTCCTGATGGTGCAACTAGTATTTTGTCTACAATTGATCCTAATGACATTGAATCTTTTACTGTTCTTAAAGATGCTTCTGCAGCTGCAATTTATGGTTCTCGTGCTGCAAATGGTGTAATTGTTATTACAACTAAAAAAGGTACAAAAAGCGGTGTAAAAGTTAACTTTAGCTCTCAGGTTGGTATTAATACTGTTGCTAATACTGTTGACGTATTAAGTGCAGATCAATATCGTGCTTTAGTAAATGAAAAAGGTACTGCGGCCCAAAAGGCTTTATTAGGTACGGCAAATACTGATTGGCAAGATGAAATTTTCCATACTGCTTTAACAACAAACAATAATATTTCTGTAAGCGGTTCTTTATTCAATAAATTGCCAGCACGTTTATCTGTTGGAAATGTTGATAATCCTGGAATATTAAGAAACACTTCTTTTGAAAGAACTACGACATCGTTATCGTTGAATCCAGTTCTTTTTGACAATCACTTAAAAATTGACATTACTGGAAATTTAGCTTTTGGAAAAAATCAATTTCAAAATGAAGGAGCGGTAATTAGTAGTGCAATCATATTCGATCCAACACAGCCAGTTTATCAGTCAGGTTCTCGTTATGGAGGATACTTTGAATGGCTTGAGCCAAATGGAAATGTACCATTATTGCCAGCAAGAAACCCTGTGGCAAGATTAAATCAAGAAGACAGAAGAGCAACTTCTACAAGAAAATGGGGTAATATTAGATTAGATTATAAATTCCATTTCTTTGAAGATTTGAGAATCGTTGCAGAAGCAGGTATCGATGCATTTGATAGTGATGGTTATAATGCTATAAGTACTGAGAGTATTTTAGGATATCAGCCTACAACATTTGATAAAGGGAACTGGACTAATTTAGGAGGATATACGCATTATACAGATCACCGTCAGAACAAAAACTTAAATACTTACTTTAATTATACTAAAGATTTAGGAAAGTTTAAAATTGATGCTACTGCAGGATACAACTATCAGCTGTTCCAGCGTGAAGGATTTAATTCAGGAGATATTAAACAGCCAAATCCGCCTGCAGATGTTACTACAGATCCAGACGTTAACTTGCAATCGTATTTTGGACGTTTGAATTTAGGATACGACAGTAGATATTTATTAACTGTAAACTACAGAAGAGACGGAACTTCTCGTTTTTCTAAAGAAAACAGATGGGGTAATTTTGCGGGAGGAGCTTTTGCATGGAACGTTGCAGAAGAAGCTTTCTTAAAAGATAATGAGACTTTGTCTAGTTTGAAATTAAGAGTAGGTTATGGTACTACAGGACAACAAGATATTCCGCCTGCATACGATTACTTACGTCGTGTGACTTTAGGGACACTTAATACGCAATATGTTTTTAACGGAGTTATTTACAGAGCTGCAAGACCTGAAGGATATAATGAAGATATAAAATGGGAAGATCTTGCTGAGATGAACTTAGGAGTTGATTTTGGATTTTTTAATGAAAGATTGACTGGTTCGGTTAACTATTTTGATAAAAAATCAAGCGATTTATTAGCAAATATTCCTGTGCCAGATGGAGCAAATATTAGAAACCAAGGTTATAGTAACATTGGTAGTGTAAGAACAAAAGGGGTGGAATTCAGCCTTCAGTCTGATATTATTAAAAATGATAAATTAACATGGAATGTTGCAGTTAATGCAACTTACATTGACCAGAAAATCTCTGATTTAGGAAATACAATTCCTGGATTCCAAGGATATTTGACAGGAGATAATATTGCTGGAGGAACTGGAAACCAAATTTTAATACATTCAGAAGGATATGCGCCAAATTCATTCTTTGTATTTGAGCAATTATATGATGCAAACAAAAGACCAATTCAAGGTGCTTATGCAGATAGAAATGGTGACGGAGTTATTACAGATGCTGACCGTTACAAATTTCACAAGCCAACAGCAGATTATACTTTTGGATTGTACTCTACTTTGAATTACAAAAATTTCGATTTTTCAATGAACTGGAGAGCTAGTTTAGGAAATTATATTTTCGATAACGTAAGCTCTGATAAAGGATATTTAGAAGCAGGATTAAGAAGACAATCTGATTTAGCTAACATAACTACAGATTACTTTAATACTGGCTTTACTACTGAAAGTAACTCTAATGGAACACAGCGTAATTATTCAAATTACTTTATAAAAGACGCTTCTTTCATTAAGTTGGATAACATTGTATTAGGATATACTTTTAATAAAACGTTATTAAAAGCAGCGTCACTAAGATTTACAGCGGGAGTTCAAAATGTTTTTGTTCTTACAAAATACAATGGCTTGGATCCTGAAAAATTCAACGGAATAGACAATAACGTTTACCCAAGAGCTAGAACATTCTTGTTTGGAGTAAATGCAAATTTCTAATAGTACATTGAAAAATAAAATTTTAAAAATCAATAAAATGAAAATATCATTTAAATATATATCTTATTTTTTCCTATTAATTTTAGGATTAAATATGACGCTTACTTCGTGTACGAACGATTTAGATGTGAAGCCAACAGATGATGATGAGTTTCTTTCGGATGACTTTTTTAAAGATCCTGCATCTTACAAGCAAGTATTGGCAAAATTATATGCAGGTTTGTATGTAGGAGGAAATGATGGTGACGGGCAACCTGATATTTCAGGTCTTGGGGGTGATTTTAGCAGTTATTTGCGTTTGCTTTTTGTTACTCAGGAGTTTCCTACTGATGAAGCTATTGTTGCTTGGTCTGATGATGGTTTGCCAGCGATAAATGGACAAAAATGGAGTCCAAGTAACCAGTTTTTATACGGGATTTTCTCAAGAGCATTTTATGAAATTAGCGTTGCTAATGAGTTCTTGAGACAAACGACAGATGAAAAATTAACTGAGCGTGGTGTTGATACAGCAACAAAAGCAGAAGTTGAGAGATTTAGAGCAGAAGTTCGTTTTTTAAGAGCATTTTCGTATTATAATTTAATGGATTTGTTCGGGAATGTGCCAATTACTACTGAAAAAGACCCTGTTGGTTTCTTCTACCCAGAACAAAAAACCAGAGCAGAAGTTTTTGCTTTTATAGAATCTGAATTGAAGGATATCGATAATACTTTATCGCCTTCTAAAGCAAATGAATATGGAAGAGTTGATAAAACTGCAGCTAAATTTTTGTTAGCACAAATTTATTTAAATGCTAAAGTTTATATTGGAACAGAAAGATATAGTGAAGCTGCTACAGTTTGTAATGAAATTATAACAGGTTCTTCGTACGCTTTTGCAAATGTACCATATAACTATTTGTTTGCTGCGGATAATGATAGAAATGGAGCTCAAAATGAAGTTATCTTCCCAGTTGTTGGAGATGGTAATGCTATTAGAGCAACAGGAGGAGGAATGAGTTTTATTCTTCACGCATCTATTGGAGGAAGCATGGTGGCAGCTGATCAAGGTATGGACGGAGGCTGGTCTGGTATTAGAACAAGACCTGAATTTGTTCGACTATTCCCTGATGTAAATGCAGCTTTGGATAAAAGAGGAACTTTTTATACCAATGGACAAACTTTAGATGTTACCGATTATGGAGTGTTTACAAATGGTTATGCAGTTACAAAATATTCAAACATAAATTCTGATGGATCTGCAGCACAAAGAAATAATATTCCTGATACAGATTTCCCTATGTTTAGATTGTCGGATGTGTATTTAATGTATGCTGAAGCAACTCTTAGAGGAGCATCTACAGGTAATATTGCATTAGCATTAGAATATGTAAATAAAATTAGATTAAGAGCTAGTGCAGGTATTATTACGACTACAGATTTAACTTTGGATTTTATTTTAGACGAGAGAGCTCGCGAATTATTTTGGGAGTGTCATAGAAGAACAGATTTGATTCGTTTTGGTAAATTCACAGGATCGTCTAAAATCTGGCAATGGAAAGGTGGCGTTAAAAATGGTAGTGGTACAGACTCATTCAGAGATTTGATGCCTATTCCGTCACGAGCTATTCAAGCTAACCCAACTTTAAAACAAAATCCAGGATACTAACTAACCTTTATAAAAAAATAGACAAAATGAAAAATATATATAAAATTTTAATCGCATTTATTGGTGTATTAGCGGTGTCATGTAATGCAGACGATGTAGAAGAAAGACCAGTAATTGCACCAGAATCAGCACCAGTTTTGCTTAGCCCTCAAAATGATTTCAACATTGTTCTTACAAAAGAAAATGAAAATGAGATTGCTACAACAGTAATTTGGGATTATGCAAAGTATGATGGTACAGCAACGGTTATCAATTATACTATCGAGATTGCAAAAGCGGGAACAAAATTTGCGACACCAGTCACTGTTACTACTACTACAGCGCGTTATAAAGCTTTAACTGTTGCAGAATTAAACTCTGCTTTGGTTAATGGAGGTTTTATTGAGAAAGAAGAAAACAATGTTGATATTCGTATCAAAGCTACAGTTGGTACTGGAGCAGAAGCGCAATATTCTAATTTCTATACTTTTAAAGCAACTCCTTATCACACACCATTAGCAACTTCTCACTGGTTAGTTGGTGCTGCTACTCCAGGAGGATGGTCTTGGGATGGTGATGCTGAAACTGAATTCCCATTAGTAGTTGGTAAAACAGATGTTTATCAAGTAACAGTTGTTCTTAAAAGCGGAGAAGCGTTTAGAGAATTCTTAGGAAATAACTTTACAAGTAATGGTAACTGGGATGCAAGCCACAACTATACTTACTACTCTGGATTAGGTTATACTATTGATGACGAATTAGTAAACGCGGGTGACGGTGACAGTAACTTTAAATATACTGGACCAACTGGACCAAGAGTTTTAACTATTGACAATGGTGCGAAAAAAATAACATTAGACTAGTTTTTAATGTGTTATACAAAAAGGGCTATCTCCAGATAGCCCTTTTTTAATCAGACTAACTAACCGCAAACCACAAGATTATGAGAAAAATTTTACTATCAATATTTTTATTGATGGTAGTAACCGTTTTTGCCCAGCCTCAAACAGTTACTTACTCAATAAATCCTTCTACTTTTGAAGATACGATGCCTATTACCATTACAATTAATGGCAATAGTGTTAATGAAACTTCATGGGGAATCAGTACCACTAATGCATTATATCTTTGGTCATGGTCTTTTGATGTAAATGATATTAATCAATCAGATAGTCCCTCTAATGGAACTTGGACTTCATCCAACGAAGCAAGTGAATTTACCTATAATGCAGGAACCGATACATATACTAAAACAATTACCCCTTCTGCTTATTTCGCAAGAAACGGAATAGGAAGAATTGGTTTTTTGGTTAAAACGAAAGACGGAACGGGCGATAAAAAGTCACAAGACATTATAGTTGAAGTAGGATCTTTTCAAGTAACATTAACTTCGCCAGCCGAAAACAGTACAACGATTATTAACTCTGGTTCAAGTTTTAATATTACGGCAACAAATACAGGTGGAGCTGGAAGCTACACTTTGAAATCTAACGGAGTAACAATCAATACAAACGCAAGTACTTCAAGTTATTCTTATACACATGCTAATATTACAGGGAATCAGACTTATGAATTGATTGCAACACAAGGAACTACAGCCGTTTCAAAGAAATTTGGAGTGGTCGTAAATCCAAATACAGTTTCTGAAGCTATGCCAGCGGGTCTTGAGGATGGAATTAATTATAATGCTGCAGATCCTACAAAAGCAACTTTGGTTCTGGATGCGCCATTAAAAGACTTTGTTTATGTTGCAGGAAGTTTCAATAACTGGCAGCCAACATCTGCTTATGCCATGAAAAAAGATCCGACTACGGGTAAATTCTGGTTGGAATTAACAGGATTGGTTTCTGGTGTCAGCAATACCTATCAATATTGGGTTGTAGACACTACGCCAATTGCCAATTCGTCATCATTGGTAAAAATTGCAGATCCATATTCTACATTAGTATTGTCTCCTTATGATGATTCTTCAATTCCTGCTTCAAAATATCCAAATATGCCCGTTTATCCAGCGGGACAAAATTTTGAAGTGACAGTTTTAAAAACAGGACAGACTCCATACAATTGGCAGGTAACCAATTTTGAAAAACCTGAAAAAGAGAAACTAGTCGTTTATGAAGTTTTGGTTCGTGATTTTGATGCGTCAAGAAGTTATCAGAGTTTGATTGATAGAATAGATTATTTTAAAAATTTAAAAATAAATGCAATCGAATTAATGCCGGTAATGGAATTTGAAGGCAATGAAAGCTGGGGTTATAATACCTCATTTCATATGGCTTTGGATAAGTTTTACGGAACTTCGGATAAACTAAAAGAGTTTATTGATTTGTGTCACCAAAACGGAATTGCAGTAATTCTTGACGTTGCATTAAATCATGCCTTCGGAAGAAACCCGATGGTGAGAATGTGGATGAATGATCCAGATGGAGATGGTTTTGGATCGCCGACTGCAGAGAATCCTTATTTTAATACAGTAGCAAAACATAGTTATAGTGTAGGAGAAGATTTTAATCATCAATCACTAAAAACGCAGTATTATGTAAATCGAGTGATCAAACATTGGATTGAAGAATATAAAATTGATGGTTTCCGTTGGGACTTAACAAAGGGATTTACACAATTATGTACAGCGGGCGATAGTGCTTGCACCGATGCTTACAAACAAGATCGTGTTGATATTCTGAAAAAATATGCTGATTTTTCTTGGGCAATAGATCCAACGCATTATACCATTTTTGAACATTTAGGAACAGACGCAGAAGAAAAAGAGTGGGCTAATTACAGGGTAACAGAAACACCAAGTAAAGGTGTTATGATGTGGGGGAAAATGACAAAAGAGTATAATCAATTGTCGATGGGATATGCTTCTGAAAGCAATATTTATAGAATGAATAGTGCAAATCGTGGTTTTGCTGCCAATCGTTTAATGGGTTATGCTGAAAGTCATGACGAAGAACGTTTGATGTATAAAAATGTACAGTATGGAGCTGTAAATGGTGCTTATAATGTAAAAACATTAAATACAGCTTTGTCTAGAATGTCGGCAATTGGTGCGGTTTCATTAATGGTTCCAGGGCCAAAAATGATCTGGCATTTTGGGGAGCTAGGCTGGGAGAGTTCTATTTTTACTTGTAATGACAATTCAGTAAATACAGACTCAGACGCTACAGGGGGAGATTGTAAATTAGATACTAAACCACAACCTCAGTGGGTAAACAATTGGCTAGGGAATTCTAATCGTAATAAAATTTATAACGATTGGGCTAAAATGATTACACTTAAAAAAACTGAGCCAGTATTTTTAGGAACAGCAACAATGGCGAATGTTGCTTCTCTGGCAGTAAACATCAAAATTACAAACAGCAGTTTGACTTCTGCACAGCTGAAAGACGTTTTGATTTTAGCCAATTTTGATACTACGGCTCAAAACATTGCGACTGGTTTTCCGTATGCCGGAACTTGGTATAATTTAATGGATAATACTACTATTGCAGTAACAGATGTAAATGCTGCTATAAATCTTCCAGCAGGAGAATATAGAATTTACGGTAACAAAGTCGCAAATTTAGCGATAGAAGATTTTGAAAAGGGGAATTCTGTTAATCTCTATCCAAATCCAGTTGCAGATTATTTTACTTTAAATGCAGGTTTTGTAAAGGTTCAAATTTATTCTGTTTCAGGCCAGCTGGTCAAAAGTTTTAATTCTAAAGGCGTTCCAGATTCTCAATTTGGCGTAAGTGAATTGCAATCAGGATTGTACGTTGTAAAAGCTTCTGACGAAAACAACAAAACTCAGGTGATGAAGTTTATTAAAAGATAAACTTAAAAATAAATCTTAACAGATTAAAAATTTGGTTAGGTTAGTAATGAGAAAGGGCCGTTCTGCACATTGCAGACAGCCCTTTTCGATTTTTTTAAGATAGGTTTTATTTGTTTTTTCTTTTCGTATCGTTGTATTCTCCAATTAGAGAATAATATCCAAATGTTCCTAAACCCATAACAATAAGCGGTGTAAGTATAAATAAAATAATGGCACCAAATACCAGATCGTCTTGTTGGTCCGAAAGCAGTTTAGGTAAACCAAATTCAAAGACACAGAAATAAGCCGCTGCAGCCGCTAAAGCAATCCATAAAGCCCCTAAAACTTGTTTAATCGCATTCATTTTTTAAATTTTAAAGGTGAGTAGTTTTGTTTTTGTTGTCAATATAAATCATTCCAATTACAAAGCAGATTCCTGCAATAATAATCGGATACCATAATCCATCGAGATAAAAATCGGTTTTGCCAGCTGTTTTGGCGTGAGATACAAAATAAGTAGAAATAGCTGGAAGTAAACCTCCGAAAATTCCGTTTCCAACATGATAAGGCAATGACATAGAGGTATATCTAATTTTGGTTGGAAACATTTCGACTAGGAAAGCTGCAATAGGACCATAAACCATTGTTACAAATAGTACTTGAATAAAAACTAAGAAGGTTAATGTCCATTTATCGCTTGAATTAATTGTTACTGAAATGCTAGTTTGAGCATCTTTTTTGTGCATGTACGTTTTTTTCTCCACCACGGTTGTTCCATCTGTATATTTTTTTTCTGTAATTGTGATCGAACTTCCGTCAGCATTGTTTTCAGTTTTAATTCTTGGAGTTTCAAGAATCTCTGTTTTCTTGCTTACATCAGTCGTATCGTACATCATCTTGTAAATAGGTCTGTATGATAGTATAGCAATCAACATTCCGAACATCATTATATATTTACGGCCAATCTTATCGCTCAGCCATCCAAAAACAATAAAAAATGGGGTTCCAATTAAAAGAGCAATACCTAATAGTTCATCAACCTGCGAAGAATCGACATTCATTACTGTTTTCATAAAGCTCATCGCATAAAATTGTCCCGTATACCAGACAACACCTTGTCCCATGGTGGCTCCAAACAATGCCAAAAGCACAAATTTTAAATTGTATCGGTTTCCAAAACTTTCCTTTAACGGATTAGCACTTGTCGTTCCCTCTTTTTTAGCCTTTGCAAAAACAGGAGATTCATCCATATTTTTTCTAATCAGATAGGAAACTCCAACCATAGCAATAGAAACCCAAAAAGGAACGCGCCATCCCCAAAGATCAAAAGCTTCAGGAGAAAGTATATTTTTGGTAGCTAGAATAACCATCAGAGAAATAAATAAACCAACGGTAGCAGTAGTCTGAATCCATGAAGTCCAATATCCTTTTTCTCCCGGTGGAGCATGCTCGGCAACATACGTGGCGGCGCCGCCATATTCTCCTCCAAGAGCAAGACCTTGTAGTAAGCGTAAAATCAAAACCAATAAAGGAGCTAGAAAACCAATTGTTTCATAGCTTGGAATACAGCCTATCAAAAAGGTTGAACCGCCCATTAATAATAAGGTAGCCATAAAAGTATATTTTCGGCCAATAATATCTCCAAGCCTTCCAAAAAATAAAGCTCCAAATGGCCGAACTACAAATCCAGCGGCAAATGTGGCTAAAGTAGATAAAAATGCTGCGGTTGGATTGTCACTAGGGAAAAATTTTGTTGAAATTACGACAGCCAAACTGCCAAAAATGTAAAAGTCGTACCATTCAATCATGGTGCCCATTGAAGAGGCCGAAATTACTTTCCAAATGCCTTTAGTAGAAGTTTTGCTCATAAAACTGCTTTGAGATCTTGTTAATGAATGAAAAAGAAAAATACAGTTTTACGAATATAGAAGATATTTTTTTATTCAGTCAATACTTTTTTAACAAAAACTATTAATTTGTTGACATTTTGGATTTAAGAACTAAAGTAAATTTGAAGAGGTTTTTAACCGCAAAGATTTACGCAAAGGTTCGCAAAGTTATTTTTAAACTTTGCGAACCTTGCGCTTTTTTTCTTTGTGTACTTTGCGGTTAAATAAAACAGAAAAGTATAAAAAACAAAAAACCCGAATATTTCTATTCGGGTTTTGTGGTACCTCCAGGGATCGAACCAGGGACACATGGATTTTCAGTCCATTGCTCTACCATCTGAGCTAAGGTACCGTGCTTGTTGCGGGTGCAAATATATAATCATTTTTGGTTTGTGCAAAACATTTTTTAGAAAAAATCAATTCGTATCTTCGCAAAAGCAAAAAAGGAAATATGATTTTAACGGTTGATGTCGGAAATACTAGAATTAAAGCATCTGTCTTTGAGGGAAATACTACTCTGGAGAATTTTGTTTTTGAAAAAAAAGAACTTGAAAAAAAAATTGAAAAAATTTTAGAAAAATATCCAAAATGCTCCGATTTGGTTGTTGCTTCGGTAGGAAGTATCGAAAAACAATCATTTTTGTCCTTCGAAAATAGACTCAAAGTTCATTTTTTTACCCACGAAGATATTTTTCCTTTCCATAATAAGTATGCAACTCCAAAAACTTTAGGAATAGACCGAATGATTTTGGCAGCAGGAGCAACGCTTCAATTTCCAAAACAAAACCGTTTAGTTATAGATGCTGGAACTTGCATTACCTACGATTTTATCGACGAAAAAGACAATTATTTAGGAGGAGCCATTTCTCCAGGTCTACGTTTGCGATACGAATCATTGCATAATTTTACGGCCAGACTACCGTTACTAACCTTAGAAGAGCCTGATTCTTATGTAGGAAACTCTACGGCACAAGCCATACATTCTGGTGTTGTCAACGGTTTCGTCTATGAGATTGACGGTTTTATCGATGAATATCGCAAAGAGTTTTCAAATTTTATCATAATTTTAACGGGAGGCGATGCAGATTTTTTGGCTAAACGATTAAAAAATACCATATTTGCCAATTCAAATTTCCTTTTAGAAAGTTTGAGCCA
This sequence comes from Flavobacterium movens, assembly GCF_039581425.1. Taxonomy (NCBI): domain Bacteria; kingdom Pseudomonadati; phylum Bacteroidota; class Flavobacteriia; order Flavobacteriales; family Flavobacteriaceae; genus Flavobacterium; species Flavobacterium movens. The sequence goes on along the minus strand of NZ_JBCPXY010000014.1, from coordinate 25,247 downwards.
AACATATCAATATAAAATCGACAATGATTAAAAAAGTAATACTAAGCGCTTGTTTGCTTATATCGTTCGTTTCATTCGCTCAACAAGGTACTGCTTCGCCTTATTCTTTTTTCGGAATAGGAGATGTGAGATTCAAGGGAACTCTTGAGAACAGATCTATGGCAGGAGTTGCAGTAGAGCAGGATACGATTCACTTAAATTTAGAAAATCCGGCAAGTTATGCCAGCTTAATTCAGACAACTTTTACAGTTGGAGGAACATTTGCTACTTCAAATTTAAAAACGGATTCTGCATCAGAAAAAGCACAGCGCTCTACTTTTGATTATTTAGCATTAGGAATCCCAATGGGAAAATTTGGTGCTTCATTCGGTTTGATACCGGTAACTTCGGTTGGGTATAAAATCCGTAACGACAATTCTGCAACTGAAGGAGCAACAAGTTCACAGCTTGATGGAAAAGGTGGTGTAAATAAGGTGTATTTTGGTTTGTCATACAAAATAATGAAAAACTGGAATATCGGAGTAGATGCACAGTATAACTTTGGAAAAATTACTACAACAAGTGTCGAAGCTGTTACAGGAGTTCAAAATGGAACAGCAGAAGTAAATACTTCTGAACTTTCAGGTATGGCATTTAGTTTCGGGACTATGTACCAAAAAAAGATCTATAAAAAGATGAGCATATTCTCTAGTTTGAGTTATTCTTTTGCAAGTAATTTAAATTCAGATAATACGCGAGTTATTTCAGTTCAAGGAGATCCAGAGCCTTATGGCTTTCCTACAGAATCAACAAAGCTAAAACTTCCAAACAAATTAAGTATCGGAGTAGGAGTTGGTGAAGCTAGAAAATGGCTTGTGGGAGCAAATATGACTTTTCAAGGAGATGGGCAGCTAGAGAATTATTACAATGCTGCAAACAATGTAAGATACGAAAGCTATTCTAAATATGCTGTTGGAGGATATTACCTTCCAAACTACGCATCTTTTACTAGCTATATGAGCAGAATTACCTATAGAGCTGGTTTGAAATACGAAAAAATCGGTTTGATTGTAAATAACGAATCAATTAAAGATATCGGAATGTCATTAGGTGTAGGAGTTCCAATTCCACAATCTTATTCAAATGTAAACTTCGGAATTGAGTTTGGTAAGCGTGGTACAACAGCTGCAGATTTAGTGCAGGAAAATTATGTGAATTTTAGCGTAAGTTTCTCTTTCAACGATAAATGGTTTGTGAAGAGCAAATACCAATAATCAAAACATATTATCTTTTCGAAGCTCATTACAATTTACTACATTTGGCAAATGAATTTACCAAAAAGATATAGTCTCATAGCTGTCACAGTTTTTACTGTGACACTATTTTTTGGATGCGAAAGTAATTTTAAAGAAGTTCAGAAAATTAACTTCTCGGAATTTGTTCCTGCCAGCGATGCTGATACTGTAAATATTAAATATACAGATTCTGGACGCATTACAGGAGTTTTGATAAGTCCAAAAATGTTAGATTATTCAAATCTCGATTTTCCTTTTACAGAATTTCCTAAAGGAATCGATGTTACATTATATGATAAAAAGCAAAAACGTACCTTTATAAGAGGTAATTACGCAGTTTCTTATAAGAATACTGGGATTATTGATTTAATAGGAAAGGTAAAAATCACTTCAGAAGCGGGACAAGTTTTGGAAACAGAACAGTTGTATTTCGATCAGAAAAACGAATGGTTTTATACGGAAAGAAAATTTAAATTGACCGATACAAAAGGAGTTTCCTATGGTCAGGGAATAGATTTTAGCAAAGATTTTAAAGTGATCAATTCGCAGCGAATAAGTGGTGAAATTGAATCGAACGAAGAATTATAATATTATGGGTTATTTAAAATATACACAATACGTTTACATCCTTTTTGCAGTTTTCTTTACTTATGATGGTATTGTAAAACTAAATGAGGGTGATGAGAGCTATCCTTTCTATTTTGTGATTGCAGGGATGGCTATTTTTATGTTTTTCTTCAGAAGAAGATTTCTTAATAGGCACAACGACCGAAACAAAAAACAATAAAAAATGGAAATTAGTATTATAATAATATGTTTAATACTAGCTGCCTTTTTTTCTGGGATGGAAATTGCTTTTACATCCGCCAACAAAATTTATCTTGAAATCGAAAAGAAACAAGATGATTTCCTGTCTCGAATCTTAACCAAGCTAACCGAAAATCCATCCAAATTTATTGCTGCCATGCTTATTGGCAACAATGTGGCTTTGGTGATTTATGGCTTTTTTATGGGCGATCTTATTTTAAGCTGGATGGCTTATTTTGGATTGATTTTTTCTGATTGGTGGAATATACTTATTCAGACACTTCTTGCCACATTTGTGGTTTTGCTTACTTCGGAGTTTTTTCCTAAGGTGTTTTTTCAAATTTATGCCAATTCTTTAATTAAAATTCTGGCGCTTCCAGCTTATCTGTTCTATCGATTATGCTATTATATCTCTACTTTCTTCATTTGGATTGCAGATTTTGTGTTAAGTAAATTCTTTAAAACAGAAGGAAATCAAATCCATTTGTTTAGCCGTATAGAGTTAGGGAATTATATAACAGAACAAATGAGTACTGTTGAAGAAGATGAAGAGGTTGATTCTGAAATTCAGATTTTTCAGAATGCATTAGAATTCTCGGGTGTAAAGGCGCGTGATATTATGACACCTCGTACAGAAATTGTAGATATTGATCTTTTTGATACTGTTGATGATCTTAGAGCTTTGTTTATTGAAACGGGATATTCAAAGATTATTATAAGCCAGAATTCACTAGATGATATTGTTGGATATGTTCATTCGTTTGATTTGTTTAAAAAGCCAGCAACGATAAAGTCGGTTTTAATGACAGTTGAATTTGTGCCAGAAACAATTTTGATTAAGGACGTCCTGAATTTATTGATCAAAAAACGAAAAAATATTGCAGTTGTTTTAGATGAATATGGAGGAACTTCTGGAATTATTACAATTGAAGATATTGTCGAAGAGCTTTTTGGAGAAATTGAAGATGAGCACGATTTGGATGAAGAATTAATAGAAGAAGAATTAGGAGAAGGGAAGTATTTGTTTTCTACCAGATTAGACGTTGAGTATTTGAACGAAACCTATAAATTAATGATTCCAGAAGAAGATTCTTATGGCACATTAGGGGGTTTTATTGTAAATCACACTAAAGAAATCCCACAAAAAGGAGATAAAATTGTAATAGATAAGTTTCATTTTTCTATTGAAGAGGCTTCAAATAAGAAAATAGAACTAGTCAAAATGACAATTAAAGAGTGATTTTTTAAATTAATGAAAAAAAATGTTGAAAATAAAACGCTAGTTGTATTGTTATTAACTAGATAATTGTATTTTCGCAAACTGAATATAAAATTAACGATAATAAAATGGCAGTTTTAGCAAAAATTAGACAGCGTTCCGCTTTATTGATAGGAGTTATTGCACTTGCATTATTTGCATTTATAATACAAGATCTATTTACAAGAGGAACATTCGGTCAAAGTTCAAAAGATGTAGGAAGCATCGATGGAAAAGATATTTCATTTGAAGACTTTAGAATTAAAGTTAGTAATGTTGAAAAAAGTGGACAAGGAATAACTTCCACTGAAGCTGCAAACAGAGTTTGGGATCAAGAAGTTTCAATCGCTTTATTATCATCACAGTTTGATAAATTAGGATTGAGAGTTGGTGAAAAACACATTTTAGAGGTTTTAAAATCAGATCCAAATATTGGTAAAAACCCAATGTTCTTAAACGCAGCAGGAATGTTTGATGTTGTTAAGTTCAAAGATTATTTTAAATCAAACCCAGAAGCGGCACAATACATCTCTCAAAAAGAGAAAGATGCTGAATTGAATGCAAAATTTCAAATCTATAATACTTTAATTAAATCAGGTCTTTACACAACTGCTAGTGAAGGAAAATTAAAGTATGAAATGGAAGCTAATAAAGTAAGCTTTGCTTTTGCAGCAGCTCCTTATTCTTCTATTAAAGATAGCGAAGTAAAAATCTCTGATGATGAGATCGTAGCTTACATGAAGAAAAACGAGAAAAAATTCAAAGCAGATGCAACTCGCGAAATTCAATACGTTTTAGTTGAAGATAAAGCATCTAAAGAAGATGAGGCTGAAATTAAAGCTAAATTAACTGCGCTATTATCAGGAAGTGTTGTTTACAATGCAAAAACTGGTAAAAACGATACATTGCCAGGATTTAAAAATGCTACAAACATTGCTGAATTTGTAAATGCAAATTCTGATGTTCCTTACGATTCTACTTATGTTCCTAAAAATGCATTGCCAGCAGTCGATGCTGACAAACTATTCAGCTTACCTGCTGGAGCAATCTACGGGCCATATGTTTACGGAAGATACTATGCAATTTCTAAATCTCAAGGATTTAAACCTGGAGTTAATGCAAAAGCTAGTCATATCTTAATTGGTTACGAAGGATCTCAAACTCCAAACCAAAAAGAAAAAAGAACTAAAGAAGAAGCTAAAGCTAAAGCTGAAGAAATTTTAGCACAAGTTCAAGCTAATCCAGATAGTTTTATGATGTTAGCTTTTACAAGTTCTGATGATTCATCTGCACAGCAAGGTGGTGACTTAGGATATTTTGGGCCAAACCAAATGGTAAAACCTTTCAACGATTTTGTATTCAGCAACGGAATTGGTAAAGTTGGTTTAGTAGAAACTCCTTTCGGATTTCACGTAATCAAAATTACAGACAAACAAGACGGAATTCGTTTAGCTACAATTGCTCAAAAAATTGAGCCATCTGAAGCTACTTCTGATAAAGTATTTACATTAGCAACTAAATTTGAAATGGATGCTGCTGATAAAGACTTCAATGCTGCAGCAAAAGAATTAGGATTAAAAGTTGCTCCAGCTGTTAATGCAAAAGCTATGGATGAAGCGTTTGGACCACTAGGAAACCAACGTAACATTGTAAGATGGGCTTTTGATAAAGAAACAAGTAAAGGTGATGTAAAACGTTTCGAAATTGCAAACATCGGACACGTTATCGCACAATATAAAGGTGAAAACAAATCAGGTTTAGTTTCTGTTGATATGGCAAGACCTTATGTGGAGCCAATCTTGAAAAACAAGAAAAAAGCAGAATTGTTAAAAGCAAAAATGCAAGGTTCAAGCCTTGAGGCTATTGCTAAAGCTGCTGGAGTTGCTGTTCAGCAAGCTGCAGATGTAACTCTTGATAATCCAGTTTTACCTGGTGGAGTTGGACAAGAGCCAAGAGTAGTAGGTAATGCATTTGCATTAGCAGCAAATAAAATCTCTGCTCCAATTGAAGGAAATACCGGTGTTTATGTAGTTAAAAACGTTAAGACAGTAAAAGCTCCAGCAATTGCTAATCACGCAGCTTACGTAGAGAAAGTAAAAGCTCAAAGCGCATCTGATGTAAACAGAGTATTGCCAGCGTTAAAAAACAATGCTAAAATTGAAGATAACAGATTACAATTTAATTACTAATTAAAAGTAATTTATCATAAAAAGAAACCCGTAACATATTAATGTTTCGGGTTTCTTTTTTTTTATATAAAATTAAGAAAATCTACTTTGTGTTAATTTTCTTAAAGTATATAGGGATTATCGAAATTTAATTTAAAAAACTTGTGATTTTCAAATTATTACAGTTAATTTGCTCGATTTTTACTTTAACATATTTTTAGCTTTTGCGAGGAAATAGAGTAAAGAAGAATAATGAGCTAATAAACAAATCGCCTATTTAATGTTTTTTACTTTTAAAATTTTTAAAAAGAAGCCGAGAGTATATACCAAAATAGAGAGCCACATCTATGGTATTATTACAGAGCTTTTAAAAGTGAGCAGCACCGACATCAATGTTGATGAATTGGGTGGAAAATATTATTTGAGTAATGAAGAGCAACATTTTAAAGTAACCATTTTAAGCAATGACTATGTGATTAGATTGACAAATACACATGATTCTGTTGCTGAAAAATATGATAAAGTTTTTGTCGAAGATGTTTTAAGAGCTGTAAAAGAAGAGAAACACCGTAGAATGGAAGTAGTTTACGATTCGATTACCAATAGCATCGAAAAAATGGCAGAACGTTTGCATAATAGACTTATAGAGTCAAATGAACAAGACAAATCGGTTCGCCGTTTGGAGACAAAAGAAGTTAAAAACAATAAAAAAGCAAACTAATAGCTTTTTTGAAATGAATTATAATATCATTTCTTCATAAGTTAAAATTGTCTCGTAGCCTTTATTGGAGAAATATTCTTTCGGATTTTCTTTAGAAACTACCAGAATAAAGTCGCCTCCCCAAGCTCCCAAACTTTTTATTACACCATTAAAATCAGGAAAAATAGCCTCTTTTATGGTCTGCATTTCTAACACTTTACTTAAATGAATTTCGTGTTTCTGAATCGCCGACGCAAATTCTTTTAATGTTTTGGCGTGAAGAATTTCATTTGTGATTTTATTGTTTTCTGCAACACTAGCTGCTAAATGATTGCCTTTGTGGTTGTTGTAGGAGAATATGGCAGATTTGCTGTTTTGTTTTTTATTCAAATACACAAAATAAAGGTGTTGTGTAAAATCTGGATTAAATTCAACTTGTTGTACGAAATTATCTTTTATACGGTATAAAATAGGCGTATTATTTTGTGCGCATGCAATATCGTAACCACTTCCGCCGAAACTGTTTTTTAGTAGGGTGAAAGCATTGATTTCAGTCCACTGTGCAATATTATTGATAAGAGTCGAAGAAGTTCCTAGTCCCCAATTTTTTGGAAAACTCAAATGTGTGCTTACTTTATATCCGTTAGCATTATCGATAAATTTTGGATTTAAAATATACGCTTCGTGTAAAATGTTAACTAAAGTTGATTTTACAGTGTCAATGTGAGAGTCTGAACCTTTTACAACTTCGTCAAATGAAATAGTTTCTTCAAACCACAAGTGTTTATCGTAATCGTAGCTTTTCCATTCAATTTGTTTGTCTTCTGAGTCTTCAATTACTAAATCCTGACCAAATTTTGTTGGTAGCGCAAATGCATCTGCTCCATCCAAAACTAGATATTCTCCAGCAATAAAAAGTTTTCCGTTACTGTAAAAGGTATTCTTCATGGTTTATTTTTTAGCCCCGATAGCAGTGGAAATCCTTTTGCTTTTTTTCTTTAAAAAAGCAAAAGATTGAAACGGATAGCGGGATTAGCTTCTAATTATTTTCTTAAATTCTCAATAAATTCTACCACAGCACTGTGAGAAACGGCTGTTTTTTTGAAGTGCGCTTTAATTAAATGACGTTCTTCATCGGTAGCTTCAAATTGATTTATAATATTGTTAAGGTGCATTTTCATGTGTCCTTCCTGAATTCCTGTTGTGGTTAACGAACGCAATGCGGCGAAATTTTGCGCTAAACCAGCGACAGCAACAATTTCCATTAATTCTGGAGCAGATGGTTTTTCTAAAATTTCCAAACACAGTTTTACTAAAGGATGCAAAGAGGTTAAACCGCCAACGGTACCAACTGCAAGCGGAATTTCAAGCCAAAAAGTGAAAATTCCATCTTCTATTTTCGCATGCGATAAACTTGCGTACTGGCCATTTTTGGCAGCATAAGCATGTACACCAGCTTCTACAGCTCTAAAATCATTTCCGGTTGCTAGAATGACAGCATCTACGCCATTCATGATACCTTTGTTATGTGTAACCGCTCTAAAAGGTTCTATTTCCGCAATTTGAACTGCTTGAACAAAACGTTCTGCAAATTCTTGCGGATTGGTTATGTGTTTTTCTGCTAAATCTTCAATTGGGCAAGAAACTTCAGCTCTAACAAGACAATGCGGAACATAGTTAGAAAGAATGCTCATGATAACTTCTAACTTTTCTCCATTTTGGCATAAATCAGAATTTTGAGCTTCTTCTTTTAAAGTTGTAGCAAATTGCTCCAGACAAGAATTGATGAAATTGGCGCCCATACTATCTTTGGTTTCAAAAGTAGCATGAAGCTGATAGTAGTTTTCTAGTAAACTTCTTTTGTCTTTTAGTTTGATGTCTAAAATTCCTCCGCCACGTTGTTGCATATTTTTGGTAATGCTTTGCGTTTCTGAGAAGAATTTTGGTTTTATCTGGTCAAAAAAGTTATTTAATTTTTCTGCGTCTCCGCTATAAGTAAAATGAACCTGACCAATTTTTTCGGTATCGATAATTGTAGCTTTAAAACCACCTCTTGTTGACCAGTATTTTGCTGCTTTTGAAGCTGCTGCTACTACAGAACTTTCTTCAATTGCCATCGGAATGGTTTTGTATTTTCCGTTGATCAAAAAGTTAGGTGCAACTCCAAGTGGGATATAAAGGTTTGTAATGGTGTTTTCTATAAATTCATCATGAAGCTGCTGAAGCTTTTCGTCTGAATTCCAGTAATTTCTTATAATATTTTGTGCCTCTTCAGGATTTGAAAAATATTCATTTGCAATCCAATTAATTTTTTCTTTTTTGGATAATTTAGAAAATCCGGCAACAGCGTTGTTCATTCTCAATGTATTAAATAATAATGTTGTGGCAAAGATACTATTTTAAGAGTTTTGATTGCAATCTATTTCAGACATGAAAGTACGCAATCGTTATTTTTTTTAACATTTAACACTTAAAATGTGTATTATGTTTATTTTTTTTACTAAAATTGGGCTCTTTTTATATTTAAAATAATTCTAATGAATACAAGCAAATTTACTGCAGTACTTTTATTCTTAACTGCGGTTGTTTTTGGACAGCAGAAAATAACTGTCGAAAATGTTTTTAGCGGTACTTTCCGGGCAAAAGGAATGGATGAACTACAATCGCTGAAAAATACAAATCAATATACTGTTTTAAATGTTGATCAGGCGAGCAGAAGTATGCAGATTGATTTATACGATTTTGCTACCCTGAAAAAAGTATCAAATCTTATCGATACTAAAAACTTCAAAGAACTTGCAGGCGGAATTGATAGCTACACTTTTGATGCTTCTGAAAAAAAGATCTTAATTGCTTGTAATTCTTCTAAAATCTTCCGTCACTCTTTTACTGCAGATTATTTCCTTTATGATATTGCAGCAAAATCTCTGACTAAACTTGTTGATTTTCAAATTCAAGAACCAACATTTTCACCTGACGGAACAAAAATCGCTTACGCAAAAGAAAATAACTTATATGTGTACGACGTAGCATCAAAAAAATCTACGGCTATTACAACAGACGGGAAGAAAAATGCTGTTATAAATGGTATTACTGATTGGGTTTATGAAGAAGAGTTTGCATTTGTTCGTGCTTTCGACTGGAGTAAAGACAGTAAAAAAGTAGCTTACATCCGTTTTGACGAAAGCCAGGTTCCTGAGTTTTCAATGTCAATCTTCCATAAAGATCTATATCCTAAAATTGAGACTTTTAAATATCCTAAAGCTGGAGAAAAAAATTCTGAAGTATCATTGCATATCTATGATGTAGCTGCGGGAGCAACAAAAAAAGTAGATTTAGGAAAATATAATGATTTCTATATTGCAAGAATGCAATGGACAAATGATGCAAATGTACTTTCGGCACAGGTTTTAAACCGTCACCAAGATAATTTAGATTTATTGTTTATTGATGGAAATACAGCAACTGCAAAAGTAGTTTTAAATGAAAAAGATAAAGCGTATGTAGATATCAATGATAATTTGACGTTCTTAAAAGACAACAGTTTTATCTGGACAAGCGAAAAAGACGGATTTAATCATATTTATGTATATGATAAAAACGGAAAGCTTAAAAATCAAGTTACAAAAGGAAACTGGGAAGTGGTTTCATACTACGGTTTCGACGAAAAAACAAAAACTATTTTCTATCAGTCTACAGAAAATGGTTCTATCAATAGAGATCTTTACAGAATTGGTTTAGACGGAAAAAATAAAGTGCGTTTGTCTTCAAAAACAGGAACAAGTGCAGCAACTTTTAGTCCAAACTTCCAATACTTTATTACAACTTTCTCAAGTAATACACAGCCTACAACGTATACTTTAAACGAGGCTAAAACTGGAAAAGAAATTCAGGTTATCGAAAACAATCAGGCTCTTGCAGATAAATTGAAAGCGTATAATCTTCCTTCAAAAGAATATTTTGTTTTAAAAACAGCAAAAGGAAATGAATTGAATGCATGGATTTTAAAACCAAAAGATTTTGATCCTTCAAAAAAATATCCTGTTTTCATGTTCCAATATTCAGGACCAGGATCTCAGCAGGTGGCAAATCAGTGGAATAATTCTAATGATTACTGGTTCCTTTCTTTAACACAACAAGGTTATATCGTAGCTTGTGTTGACGGACGAGGGACTGGTTTTAAAGGAGCTGATTTCAAAAAAGTGACTCAAAAAGAATTAGGAAAATACGAAGTTGAAGATCAAATCGATGCGGCAAAAGTAATTGGTGCTTATCCTTATGTTGATGCTTCAAGAATTGGAATCTTCGGATGGAGCTACGGTGGATTTATGGCTTCTAACTGTATTTTCCAAGGAAATGATGTGTTTAAAATGGCAATTGCTGTTGCGCCAGTTACAAACTGGAGATTTTATGACAGTGTTTATACAGAAAGATATATGCAGACTCCGCAAGAAAATGCAAGCGGATATGATCAAAACTCTCCAATCAATCACGTCGATAAATTAAAAGGAAAGTTTTTGTTGATTCACGGTTCTGGAGATGACAATGTTCATGTTCAAAACACAATGCAAATGATGGAAGCTTTAATTCAGGCAAATAAACAATTTGATTCTCAAATTTATCCAGATAAAGATCATGGCATTTATGGCGGGAAAACAAGAGTTCAGCTTTATACTAAAATGACCAACTTTATCAAAGAAAATTTATAATCTAAAAATAATTTAACCTAATTAAATAAACGAATAATATGGGAGAAAATCAAGTGAAAACTGCGCATCCAAAAGGACTTTGGGTATTGTTTGGAACGGAGATGTGGGAGCGGTTCAATTTTTATGGAATGCGAGCTTTATTGACTTTATTTCTTGTGAATTCATTATTGATGAAAGAAGAGGAGGCGTCATTAATTTATGGAGGTTTTCTTGGACTTTGTTATTTGACACCAATGTTAGGTGGTTTTGTTGCTGACCGATATTTAGGAAACAGAAATTGTATCTTATTAGGAGGATTATTGATGGCAATAGGACAATTGCTTTTGTTTACGAGCGGAAGCGTTTTTGGATCTAATTTAGGTTTAGCAAAAATTATCATGTACTCTGCGTTAGGAGTAATTGTTTTTGGTAATGGATTCTTCAAGCCAAACATTTCTAGTATGGTTGGAAGTTTATATCCAAAACAAGAAAAAACCAAATTAGATAGTGCTTTTACTATTTTCTATATGGGAATTAACATCGGAGCATTTTTAGGCCAGTCTATCTGTCCTTTGTTAGGAGATGTTAAAGATGCAGGAGGAATTAGAGATATTCATGCTTTTAGATGGGGATTCTTGGCGGCTTCTGTTGCAATGTTGTTAGGGACAGTCCTTTTCTATTTCCTGAAAAATAAATATGTAGTTTCTCCGGAAGGAAAACCATTAGGAGGACTTCCTTCTAAAAATGATGCTTCAGATTTTGAAGAAGGAGAAGCGCAAAAAGCAAACTTTTCTAATAAGGCTTTGGCAGTTGCAGGAGTTGCGTTTATCGCTTTAGGATTCTTTTTTCATTATGTTGTAGGTCAGAACTTAATTTATACTTTAATTTATTCAAGTGGTTTAGCTTTAGCAGGATTAATTATATCTGATACTTCTTTGACTAAAGTTGAAAGAGATAGAATTATTGTAATCTATATCGTGTCGTTCTTTATTATCTTCTTCTGGGCGGCGTTTGAGCAAGCAGGTTCATCTTTAACTTTTATTGCAGATAACCAAACAGACAGACATTTCTTTGGTTGGGCAATGCCGCCATCGATGGTTCAGATTTTTAACGGAATGTTTGTTGTGGTTTTAGCAGTTCCTTTCAGTATTCTTTGGGATACTTTAAGAGCTAAAGGAAAAGAGCCGATCTCTCCGGTAAAATTAGCAGTTGGTCTAGTCATAATTTCTGTGAGTTTCTTTATGATTGCTACTCAGGTTTCTTATATCGGAACTTCTGGTTTATTGCTAGTTAAATGGTTAATCTTATTATATTTCTTAAATACATGTGCTGAATTGTGTTTATCTCCAATTGGTTTGTCTTTGGTTGGTAAATTATCTCCAAAACGTTTTGCATCATTATTATACGGAGTATTCTTTTTATCTAATGCATCAGGATATGCTTTAGGAGGAACTTTGGGTTCTATCTTGCCTGCAACTGGTGATAAATTTGCAAAAGCAAAAGAATTAGGAATCGATCTTCAAGCGGTTTTAGATAAAAAAGTAACGTTATCGGCAGAGCAATTATCTTTATTGGATCACCATCAAATTAGTGCTCAAAACCCAATTTTTGCAGGATTTGAAATCCATAATTTATATGAATTCTTTATGGTATTTGTTGTGCTAACTGGTATTGCAGCAATTTTATTGTTTGCTTTAACACCACTCTTGAAAAAATTAATGCACGGTGTTAGATAAAAAATGGAAAACAATATTACTTTAGAAGAAATTCAAAATTTTAAAGGCAAGTACCCAAAACAATTGTGGTACTTGTTTTTGGTTGAAATGTGGGAACGTTTTTGTTTCTACGGAATGCGTGGGGTTCTGGCTTTTTTTATGGTAGACCAATTAGGTCTAGTGGAAGGAAAAGCAAATTTGCAATATGGAGCAATTCAAGCTTTTGTATATGCATTTACTTTTATTGGTGGAATTTTTGCTGATAAAATTTTAGGATTTAAGAAATCGCTTCTTTTTGGAGGAATTGTCATGATTCTTGGGAACTTGCTTATTGCAGCTTCTCCGCATGATTTCTTTTACTACGGAATAACACTTTCTATTATTGGAACAGGTTTTTTTAAACCAAACGTTTCTTCGATGGTAGGTGAGTTGTATCATGAAAACGACGGCCGTCGTGATGCTGGTTATGGATTGTTTTATGCGGGAATTAATATAGGTGGAATGCTTGGTGGAGCAATTCCTATTTATTTAGGAAAGAACTATTCTTGGAGTCTTTGCTTTCTTTCTGCAGCAATTGTTATGGTAATTGGAGTTATTACTTTTCTTTTAACGAAAAAACATTTAGCGCCAATTGGAAATTCTCCATTAGAAAATCAAGCGCCTAAAAAACGTAATCTTTACGAAATTGCGGTATATGTTGGTTCTTTTGTTGTAATACCATTAGTTTATATAATGGTTATCAATTCTGATTTTACAGAGTACTTTATGTATACTATGGGAATAGTGGCATTAGGGTACTTTGCATATGAATTGATAATGCTAAAAGATGGAAAACAGCAGCGAAAACTTTTGGCTGCATTTGTGTTTATTTTTGGATACTTTATGTTTATGGCAATTTCGGAACAATCTGGAGGTTCATTGTCATTGTTTGCAAAAGATAATTTATCTAACAAATTGCTGTTTTTTAATATTGATCCAAATGTGGTAAATAATAGTATCAACTCATTGTATGTTGTTATTTTTAGCCCGTTGGTAGGATTGTTATGGATATTTATGGCTAAACGAAAAATTGAGCCTAATACTGTTATTAAGTTCGGTTTATCATTTGTTTTGCTTGCGGCAGGTTTCTTCATTTTTTATTCTGCTAGATTTTTTGTTGATGCAGACGGATTAAGTTCTCTAGATGTTTTTGCTTTAGGATATCTTGTATATACGCTTGGAGAGTTGTGTATTGGTCCAATCGGAATGTCGGTAATTACAAAATTATCGCCTAAAAGATTATTTGGAATGATGATGGGATTATGGTTCCTATCAAGTGCATTTGGTCAGTTTGCTGCTGGGAAATTAGGAGCTGAAATATCTGATGCCAATACTGGAACTACATTAATGTCTAAACTTATTGCTTATACAGACGGATATTATCAATTAGCACTATATTCTTTAATTGCTGGAGTTGTTTTAATTGTTTTTACCCCGTTAATTAGAAAATTAATGCAAGAAGTTAAATAATTATGTTGTAATAACTTTTTGCATAAATTTGTGAAAAATTTCCCATTATGAAAAAAATAGTACTTATTGCTTTGTTTTTAATTGGTGCTGCTAATCTACAGGCACAAGAATTAAAATGGTATACAGATGTTAGAGAAGCAATTACTGTGAGCAATAAAGAGCAGAAGCCTATGCTGATGTTTTTTACAGGCAGTGATTGGTGCGGATGGTGTATTCGTTTACAAAATGAAGTTTTAAAGACTGCTGAGTTTAAAAAATGGGCAACAGACAATGTGGTTTTAGTTGAGTTAGATTATCCTAGATCCGTTCCTCAGACACCAGAGCTTAAAAGTCAGAATAACGAATTGCAACAAGCTTTTGGAATTCAAGGGTTTCCGACGGTTTTCTTTACTAGTGCAGAAACAAAAGATGGTAGGGTAAACTTTAAAGGTCTTGGTAAAACAGGATATGTTGCCGGCGGGCCGTCAGCATGGTTAACTGTTGCGGAAGAAATAGTGCATCCGAAGAAAATGTAGTTTTTAATTAAAAGATAATGAAAAGATCTCTTGCTTTGCAAGAGATTTTTTTTTGTTTAGTAGGAAAAGCTCTTTAGAAAACTCTAGTAAATTGAGTATTATTTATTTTATTATATCTAAAAAAACACATAATGTATTTTTTGTGCTAATAAAATTTGGATAACTAAAATATAATGTTAATTTCGTCTTGCTAATCTAACCAAAACCAATTTATATGACTAAAAAATTACTTATCCTACTGTTTTTTTTAGGTTCATTTATGATGCAAGCACAAAACTTAGCATGGAGAACAAACATGACAGATGCTATTGCTATAAGTAATGACCAGAAAAAACCAATGTTGATTTTATTCACTGCCTCAGGTGTACCAGAAAATCTTCAAAATGAAATCTTTAAAACACCTGATTTTGCTGTGTGGTCACGAGACAACGTGGTCTTAGTAAAATTAGATTTATCTGATATGAATGCTTCAGATAGTGATCGCGAGCAAAACGTAAAATTGAAAAATGCATTTGGAGTTCAGGATCTTCCAGAAGTATGTTTTGCAATGGCATCAGTAAGAAAAAACAAAACTACATTTAGTGCTTTAGGAAAAATAGCCTACAAACCTGGAGGAGCAAAAGCGTGGATTGCAGAATCTAATGCAATTTTACATCCAGCAGAATAGTAAACGATTTCATTCGACTTTTATTTTAATTTTTTTAGTCCCTTTCTGTTTCATGCAGAGAGGGATTTTTTTTGATCTAAAAATAAGATGTAAAGAATTTGATTATTTCGAGGAGTGTTTATTTTACATTTGTTAAAAAACAACCTTTTTATTATCAATTTCATTTTAATGCTTAAAGGTTGATTTTTAATAGCTTAAATTTTTTATAGGATTGTGTTTTTGTATTAATTTAGTTGTATTAACCTACCAAAACCCCAATTATATGCCTAAAAAATTACTTATCCTATTGCTGTTTTTAAGTCCGTTTTACATGAATTCTCAAAATGTAATATGGAAAACAGACATTAATGATGCTGTGGCTGTGAGCGCTGAAAAAAGAAAACCTCTATTGATTTTTTTTACTGCTCAAGGTGTTAATCCTCAGTTGCAGAATGAAATTTTCTCTACTCGCGATTTTGAGGAATGGGCGCGTAAAAACGTTATTTTGTTAAAACTTGACCTTTCTGATCCTACTGCATCTGAAACTGCTAAAGAGCAAAATTTAAGATTAAAGAATGCTTTTGGTATAGAAGATATTCCCCAAGTATGTTTCTCTGAAGTCGCGGTCAGGAAAGGAAAAACCAATTTTAATAAACTGGGACTTATTGCTTATAAAGCTTCTGGAGTTAAGAATTGGATTTCTGAATCTAATTCGATTTTAAATCCAGAATAAAAAATTATAGTTGATAATATCCCTTTTCTTTTGTTGAATGAAAAGGGATGTTTTTTTTAAGACAGCTTTTTTTCCAGTATTTCTGAATCGAATTAGAATTTGAACCATCTGCAATAACAACTTTTGGATGAATATTTTCCAGTGCTCGATCTAGATTTAATTTTGAAGCCTGAGTAAGGATTAAAATATCTGGGTGAATTTTTTCAGGAACAACTTTAGCACTGTCAATTATTAGAATTTTGTTGTTTTTAAAGTAAAGCACGTTTTTAATCTCTTTGATTTTAGACAGAGCAATTGAATTTCCAACGAGATAAGAATTTATAGTTCTTGTATTGATGTTCTTCTGAATTGTATCTCGGGTATAAAGTGTAATGTTTCTTCCTAAACGTTCAGAAATAATTGTATTGCTTTTTTCATTGTAAACAATTAATTCTTCTTTGTTTTCAGTTTCGATTTTAGTTAGAATAAAAGAAATTTGGATCGTAATGATTGAGACAAATACCAATATCAATTTGTTGTAGTTTGGTTTTTTAATCCAGATTATTGAGCCAATTGTAAAGAGTGAGAATGCCCATAAATGATAGAAGTTGAAACGGATATCTCTAATAACAAATGAATCGACAGATGCTACAGCATGAATCATTAAGTTTAAAAGATAAATGCTTTTTTCAAAAATCAATGTTATGAATAACGGTGGACTTGTAAAAATGGCGATAATCATAACTACTATTCCTGCAATCATAATAAAAGATAAAACGGGAAGGATAATGATGTTAGTGACAAAAAAGAGACCTGGAAATTGGTGAAAATAGTAAAGGCATAAAGGCAAAGTACCAATTTGTGCCGCAAAAGAAACGGTCAAAGCCTCCCAAATATAAACTGTCAATTTGTTCTTTGGTTTATAAAGGTTTTTTAAAATAGGATGTAGCCAAAGAATAAAGAATAAGGCGATATAACTTAATTGAAAACCAACATCAAATAAAAAATAGGGTTCAAAAAGTAATATCAATAAAATAGAAACTAATAAAGTATGATAGATATTGCCATTTGTACGTAAATGATTTCCGATTGCAACAAATGAGAACATAACTACAGATCTTAAAACCGAAGGAGATAAACCAGAAATTATAGCAAAACCGACCAATGAAATTAAGATTGATGCCAATTTAAAGAAAGAGCCTTTTCTGGTGTTTGGAATAGGTTTAAGGATAAAAGTGATGAAAAGCATTATAAAGCCTACATGGAGCCCTGAAACAGATAATATATGCGTTGCTCCAGAATATTGATAATCCTGAATAATATCTTGTGAAATCTCCTGTTGCTGTCCTAAAATTAGAGCCAAGGCAACATTCATTTCAGCTTTGTTGAATTTTGATTTTTCGAGATTGGATATTATTCTGGAATGCAATTTTGCACAGTAGTGCCAAATGTCTTTTTGAATCGTTTTGCTAACCAGAATTTCTTTCTTCTGGCAATAAATCTGTGCGTAGATTTGTTTGTCTGCCAAATACCTGCTATAATCAAACTGGTTTGGATTTTTGTTTGGTTTATTTTGCTGAAGTACAGTTTCAAGTTTAATGCTATTTCCTATCAATAAAGTATTTTGGGTACTATCTTTTTGAACGTTTACAATTACTTTTCCTGAATATGCTTTACCTGAGATTGTTTTTATGAGGCCAAGGTATCGATCGCTAAAATCGTTGCTTTTTAATTTTTCTCTTAAGATTAATGTGATAGATTGCGGATTCTTAAAAGCAATTTGACAGTGTGTATAATTATTTTTCTGAAGACTTTGTGTATGGCATAAAAGTGTTAATGCTCCAATGTAGAAAGATAAAATGTAACTCAAAATTCCGAATAATTTCGATTTCTTATTGCGTTTTAAATTCCAAATGAAAACTCCAGAAAATGCTATAAAACTAATCGAGACAAAAATGGAAACCAGCGAGATGGAAAAATGAAGATAATACGAAGCAATTATGCCGATTATAAAGGCTGACGTAATTTTTACTAACGGAAAATCTAATACTTTCATGGCATAAAAGTATTAAATATTTGTAAGAAAAATAGTAAAAGATATTCTTTTTAAGGAATTACTCTGTTAACCTGTTCAAAAGAGTTTTTGTAATAAGGTTCTTTGGTAGAGGAAATAATTACTCCTTTTGAAGTCGAAGAATGAACAAATTTTACTTCATCAGAATTGACTTCTGTAATTAATCCAACATGATTAATTTGTCTGCTTTTGTTGGTTTTAAAGAAAATTAAATCGCCTTTTTTTGCATCGCTCAACGGAATTACTTTTCCAATTTTTGCCTGCTCATAAGAACTTCTCGGAAGATTGATGCTTTCGCTTTCAAAAGTAGTATAAACCAATCCAGAACAATCAAATCCGCTTTTTGTGGTGCCTCCCGCTTTATATCGAACACCAATATTGTCAGTAGCTTTTTCAACTAGACTATTTACTAAAGTTCTGTTTTCCCTTTTAGATTCATTTTTGTTTGTAACCGAAGAGGTTGATTTACAAGAAGTAAAAGCAATTGCTAAAAGCAGAAAAAGCAGTATTCTTTTCAAAATAGATTAATTAGTTTGTTTTAAATCGGCGACAATGAGTTTTGCTGTGTTTTTACTCGCGCCAACTCCGCCAAGTTTTTGTTCTAATATATCGTAATTTTGTAGCACTTTATTGCGATGACTAGGCTCTAATAATTTTTGAAGCTCTTCTTTAATTCGTTTTTTGTTGCAATCTCCTTGAATTAATTCAGTTACCACTTCTTGATCCATAATTAAATTGACTAGAGAAATGTATTTTAAGGTGATAATTCGTTTTGCAATCTGATAAGAAACTTCACTTCCTTTATAACAAACCACTTCTGGTACTTTAAAAAGTGCTGTTTCAAGAGTTGCAGTTCCAGAAGTTACTAACGCAGCTGTCGAAGAACGAAGCAAATCGTACGTTTTATTTGAAACAAATGCGATGTTTTTGTTTTTTAAGAATTGCTGATAGAATTCATATTCTTGACTTGGAGCGCCCGCAATAACAAATTCGTAATCCTGAAAATCATCTACAACGCTCAACATCACGCTTAACATTTTTGTAATTTCCTGTTTACGGCTTCCTGGCAGAACAGCAATGATTGGTTTTTTACCTAGATTGTTTTCTTTTCTAAATAAAGCTTCATCAAAAGCAGGCTGATTCTGAATGGCATCAATAAGCGGATGTCCAACAAAATCTACAGGAAAATGATGCTTGTCTTCGTAGAAGCTTTTCTCAAAAGGCAAAATCACAAACATCTTATCGACATCTTGTTTGATGGCTTTAATTCTGTTTTCTTTCCAAGCCCAAATTTGAGGAGAAATATAATAGTGTGTTTTATAGCCTAATTCTTTTGCCCATTTTGCAATTCGCATATTAAAACCAGGATAATCAATAAAAATAATCACGTCTGGTTTAAATTCTGTGATGTCTTTTTTACAGATTTTGATATTGTTCAAAATGGTTTTTAAATTGAAAACCACTTCAATAAAGCCCATAAATGCTAGATCGCGATAATGCTTTACCAGAGTTCCGCCTGCTTTTTGCATTAAGTCTCCGCCCCAAAATCTAATTTCTGCTTCTGGGTCTTCAACATATAATGCTTTCATTAAATTTGAACCGTGTAAATCTCCAGAGGCTTCTCCTGCAATTATGTAATATTTCATGTTGGTTTTTTTGTAAATGTGCTAAAGTTGTAACCGTTAAAGGGAACTTAGCAAAGATAAGATTTAAATAACTAATGTAGAAATTGCCAATACAATCACAGCTAAAATTACCCCTCGAGCCATATATTCTTTGTTTCTCTTTAAAAGAATAGCAAATACGCCAAGATCTAAAAGTGTTCCTATGGTAATTATTTTTCCAAGATATCCGTATTCTCGTATCATTTGAAATCCTTGTGAAATGTCAAATGTGGTAAAAAAAGTGATGAAGAGATAACTTCCTAAAAGAGCCGTAAAAATTCCGATTATAAAACCGATCAGTATTTCTTTAGTCATTTAATTTCCAAGTATTAAGTTGCTGAATAGAGTGGTGGGCAGTCAAGTCAAATTGTACCGGAACTACCGAAATATATCCGTTTGCCAAGGCCCATTCATCGGTATCTTCACCTTTATCTTCGTTTACAAATTTGCCCGCAAGCCAGTAATAATCTTTCCCGAATGGAGTTTGTCTTTTGTCAAATTTCTGCGCATAATACGCTTTCGCTTGACGGCAAACTTTAATGCCTTTAATTTCAGATTCCTTTAATTTAGGGAAATTAACGTTTAAAACCACTCCAGGGGGGAGTTTGTTAGCCAAAGTTTCTAAAGTGATTTTTTTTACAAAAGATTTTATAGGCTCAAAATCTGCATTCCAGTCAAAATCTAAAAGAGAAAATCCTATTGCTTGGATGCCTTCTATTCCAGCTTCGACAGCAGCACTCATGGTTCCAGAATAAATGACATTGATCGAAGAATTCGATCCGTGATTTATTCCAGAAACACATAAATCGGGTTTGCGTTTCAAGATTTCGTTTACGGCCAATTTGACGCAATCTACAGGAGTTCCAGAACAGCTGTATTCTGCAATTGTGTCATCGTCTTTTGAAATTTTATCTATAAACAAAGTATTGTTGACTGTGATTGCGTGTCCCATTGCACTTTGAGGTTTGTCTGGCGCAACAACAATGACATCGCCTATTGTTTCCATAACGCTAATTAGGGCTCTAATTCCGGGAGCCAAAATACCATCATCGTTAGTTACTAATATAAGTGGTTTCTCAGCTTTCATTTAATAAATATTATGTGTAGTTTTAACAATTGTAAGATTTTAAGAACAAAATTAATCACAATTATTTGCGATAAGTCACAAATACTGTAAAATTTGTCAACTAAGGTAAAGAACTTTTTTACGAATTAAACATTTTTATATCTTTAACAAAAAATTATCGAAGCGTTAGCTCTCGTGGCATAGTTTTTAACGTAACTTAGATAAAAAAATTGATGAATGCTATTATAAAGTTTATGAAAAGAAATTATAAGATACTCATAGCCGTATTGTGCTTATCGCTTACATTATTTGCATTTAAGATGAATGCCGATAGGACAATCGACCCAGATCCGAACAGAGACAAGACACTTTTAGAATTATTAGCATTTGTTATTGAAAAAGGACATTATAGTCCAGCAGAAATAAATGATGAGTTTTCAAAAGGTATTTTTAAGGATTATATTGATGCTTTAGACCCTTCAAAAAGGTTCTTTCTTCAGTCTGATATTGATGAGTTCAAACAGTATGAATTAATGTTGGATGATCAGTTTTTAAATAAAGATATTACGTTTTTTAACCTTACTTATACAAGGTTAATGAAGCGTATGGAAGAAAGTAAAAAACGTTATAAAACGATTTTAAGTCAGCCATTTAACTATAATGTAGATGAGACTTTTGATGCGGATTATGAGAAAATCCCGTATGCAAAGAATTTAAATGAGATTAATGAAAGATGGAGAAAACAGATTAAATTATCTACTCTTTCTTCTTTAGTTACAAAACAAAAAATTGAAGAAGAAAAGAAGAAAAAAGATCCAGCTTACAAAGAAAAATCTTTTGAAACTTTAGAAAAAGAAACTCGTGAAAGCTCTTTAAAATCTCTAGATGATAATTTTAGCGTAATTAAGGATTTGAATAGAGACTACTGGTTTTCTGTGTATTTAAACTCTATTATGGCTCGTTTTGACCCACACACAAGTTATTTTGCACCAGAAGAAAAAGATCGTTTTGATGTAAATATCAGTGGAAAACTTGAAGGTATCGGAGCTCGTTTGACTAAGAAAAACGATTTTACTCAAATAGATGAATTGATTTCTGGAGGTCCAGCTTGGAAAGGAAAACAGCTTGAAGCTGGAGATTTAATCTTAAAAGTGGCTCAAGGAAACGAAGAGCCGGTAGATGTTGTTGGAATGCGTTTGGATGATGTTGTGAAAAAAATTAAAGGTCACAAAGGAACCGAAGTAAAACTGACAGTTAAGAAAGTTGACGGTTCTATCAAAGTGATTTCTATTATTAGAGATGTTGTTGAAATTGAAGAAACATATGCTAAGTCTAGTGTTGTTGAGAAAAATGGTTTGAAATACGGCGTAATTTATCTTCCTAAGTTCTATATCGATTTTGAAAATAAAGACGGACGTGATGCAGGAAAAGATATTGCTCGTGAAGTAGAAAGATTGAAACAAGCAAACGTTAACGGTATTGTTTTAGACGTTCGTGATGATGGTGGAGGATCTCTTTCTACAGTGGTTGATATTGCAGGTTTATTTATCGAAGACGGACCAATCGTTCAGGTAAAATCTGCTGGTAAAAAGAAAGAAGTTTTATACGATAAAGACAAAAAAATCGAATGGGATGGTCCATTGGTTATCATGGTAAACAGTTTTTCTGCTTCGGCATCTGAGATTTTAGCAGCGGCAATTCAGGATTACAAACGTGGTGTAATTATCGGAAGTAAACAGACTTACGGAAAAGGAACTGTTCAAAATGTACTAGATTTGAATCAATTTGTGCGTAATGCAAATTATGGAGATCTTGGTGCATTGAAAATTACAGGACAGAAGTTTTACAGAATAAACGGTGGTTCTACTCAGCTTGAAGGAGTTCATAGCGATGTTGTAATGCCAGATCGTTATGCTTACCTTAAAATGGGCGAGCGAGATATTGATAATGCAATGCCTTGGGATAAAATTGATCCAGCTGATTACAGCACATGGACTTCTAATGAGAATTTTTCTAAAGCAATCAATAACAGTAGAAACAGAATTGCACAAAATCCTCAGTTTAAATTAATTGATGATAATGCAAAATGGATTGATGTTAAAAATAAAGAAAACGTTTATAGCTTGAATATTAAGAGTTTTAAAGAGACTCAGGAACAAGTTGAAAACGAAGGAAAAAAATATAAGCCAATTTCTGATTACAAAAACGATCTGATTTTTACATCACTTCCTTATGAAGAAGAAGAAATGAAAGCTGATGCTTCTTTAAAAGAAAAAAGAGACGCATGGCACCAAGCATTATCTAAAGATGTTTATGTAGAAGAGGCTTTAAATGTATTAGATGATTTGCAAACAAAAAGTTTGGTAAAAACTACAGTTAATCCTAAAATGAAAAAGGACAAACTAGTGAAGTCTTAAGTTCGAGAAGAATTTAATTTGTTTAAAAACGCTCTATAAATTTTGAATTTATGGAGCGTTTTTTTTTGTAAGTTCGCTTTTAAAAATAGAAATATGAAAGGTTGTGTAGGTTTAAT
The DNA here is from genome assembly GCF_039581425.1 of Flavobacterium movens. Classification (NCBI taxonomy): domain Bacteria; kingdom Pseudomonadati; phylum Bacteroidota; class Flavobacteriia; order Flavobacteriales; family Flavobacteriaceae; genus Flavobacterium; species Flavobacterium movens. The sequence continues at coordinate 1,918 of NZ_JBCPXY010000014.1, read as the reverse complement.
TTTGCTGAGTTTTGCATTGTTATCATGTAAAAAAGAAAATGCGCAAATTAAGGAAGAGATAAATGGTAATGAAGTGGTTTCTTTTAAAGGGATTTCTACTCACAAAGATTCTTTATACACAATTGCTTATCTCCCGACTTCGACAACTAAACAGATTGTAAAGCACCAATATTACACGCTTTCTTATAATGAAAAGTTTGAACAGGCAGAGTGGGTTGCTTACGAATTGAAAAAGGAGTATTTAAAAAACAATGATTACAAAAGACCTTATTTTATAGAAGATCCAAAAGTAACAACAGGTTCGGCTGATTGGAGAAATTATAAAAAATCAGGTTATGATAAAGGGCATCTTTGTCCTGCTGGTGATATGGAGTTCAATAAAGATGCATATAATGATACTTTTTATACGTCGAATATTTCTCCACAGAAAAAAGAATTTAATGCAGGAATTTGGAATAGAATCGAGCAGAAGACTCGCTATTGGGCAGGAAAATACAATGATATTTATGTCGTAACTGGTGGAATTGCGAAAGATTCGGATAAAAAAATTGGAACAGAGAAAGTTGCGGTTCCTAAATATTTTTATAAAATTGTTTTAGCTAAATCAGGAAAAGATCATAAGGCAATTGCTTTCTTAGTACCAAATGAAAAAAGTGATAAATCCATTTATGATTTTGTTGTTCCAATCGAAACTTTAGAAAAAATGACTGGAATTGATTTCTTTCCAAATCTTAAAAACTTAAAAAGCAGTAAAGATTTTTAATTAAATACTGTTTACCTATAATTAATCTAGAATAGAAATAAGAATGCCTTTTTTTAAAATGAACAAGCAATTGATTTTTGCTGGTTTAATGATTGCTTTTATCATAAACCACGGCTATAGCCAAACAATACTGAATAAACAAAATATAGAAAATACGCTTAACGAGGCCTTTAATAAATTTAAAGATTTAAAAGAAGGAAAAAATGCTGACTATATTAAAGAACTAGCCAATGTTGATCCTAATATTTTTGGTATTGCAATTGTTACTTCAGAAGGAGCTGTCTATACAAAAGGAGATATAACATCAATGGTTTCAATTCAAAGTATATCGAAAGTATTTACGATGGCAAAAGTAATTGAACAAGAAGGGCCGCAGTTTTTGCAAGACAAAGTAGGCGTAAATGCCACTGGATTGCCATTTAATTCTATTGTTGCAGTAGAAATGCATAAAGGCGATAAAATAAATCCTCTCGTAAATCCTGGAGCGATTGCAACTACAAGTCTTATTCGAGGTAATGATTCTGTAGCAAAATGGAAAGAAATCCAGAAAGTTCAGAGCGACTTTGCCGGAAGGCAGCTTTCTATGAATCGTCCTGTCTATATAAGTGAAGCTGGTGATAATTTGAGAAATCAAGCTATTGCACATTTGTTATTGGCTTATAATAGAATGTATTTTGATCCAGTACAAGCAACAGACATTTATACTAAACAATGTGCATTGAATGTAAATGTAAAGGATCTTGCTACGATGGCGGCCACATTGGCAAATGGAGGCGTTAATCCTATTACAAAAAATAAGGTGGTTAGTCAGGCAACTGTAATGTATACTTTACCTGTAATGGCAACTGCGGGGCTATATGACAATTCTGGAATTTGGCTTTTTAATTCGGGACTTCCAGCAAAAAGTGGTGTAGGAGGAGGAATGCTGGCGATATGTCCTGGTAAATTTGGAATTGCTGTTATTTCGCCGCCATTAGATGAATCTGGAAATAGTTTAAAAGCTCAGAAAGTTATTCAATATGTTGTAGAAAAACTTAAAGAGAATCCTTATTGGATTGAACCTAAGTAGGTTTTATATTGAGTCGTCCTAAAATAGATTGACAGATTTTACAATAAAAATTTATATTAACCAGTCAGGTTTTCTTGGCTGGTTTT
>NZ_JBCPXY010000013.1:0-140528 GCF_039581425.1 Flavobacterium movens | reverse complement strand
GGTATTTCGATGAACGCCTTCGCTGTTGCGGGTGCAAAAGTAGAACCTTTTTCCGCTTTTCCAAGCTTTTTTACCGGTTTTTTTTGATCTTTTTTCGCCTTTTTTCCTAACGCACTGATAACAGCTTCTTTACATTTCAAAGTTTTTTCAATACCTGTAAGTTTTTACTGATTATGTTGTGATTTTCATATTCTACGCGAAGTTTTCCTTCTACATTTTACAGAGTTTTCAGGCTTCAGCTCTATTTTTATATGTTTTTTCAATTTTCAAAATACCTCTTTCTCCGAGAGCCTCTTTATGAAAACAGGTTTTATTAGCCCCGATAGGAGTGGAAATCCTTTTGTGCCGGGGTTCGGCACAAAAGATTGCAACGGATAGCGGGATTAAGCTCCTGAAAAATCATAATATTCAAATCATACTTATATATGCATACAAAAAAACAAACCTGACTGCTTCTCAAAAACTGTCGGGTTAGATATTAGGATTTTACTTTTTACTTAGTCAAAGCGAATTGCTTTTACTGGAGATATTTTGGTTATTATATAAGACGGAATTAACAACACTAAAAAACAAACTCCAATAGTAAGCAGATTTAACAACAGTATATAGATCCAATTTAGATATACTGGAGCTTGGTTTACATAATAGTTTTCAGGATTTAGCTGAATTACTCCAAACTGTTGCTGAATTAACAGAATTGAAATCCCGATCAAATTCCCCCAGAACAGTCCTCGAAGAATTAAGTAGAAAGCATTATATAAAAATATCTTACGAACCGACCAGTTATTTGCTCCCATTGATTTTAGAATTCCAATCATTTGGGTTCTTTCTAAAATAAGAACCAAGAGCGCTACTATCATATTAATAGTAGCAACCATTATCATGACTCCTAAAATGATTATGATATTAAAATCAAACAACTGAAGCCAGTCAAAAATATAACTGTATTTCTCTATAATTGTTTTCGTATCCAGGTTAGATGAAGTTGCTTCGTACACTTTATTCCCAACTGTTTTAATTTCATCAAAATCTTTGACAAAAATTTCAAATGCACCAACTTGATCTTCATTCCATTTATTGATTCTTTGGATATGTCGAATATCGCCAATAATATATGTAGCATCAAAATCTTGAAAACCAGAATTAAATATTCCCGCAATTTTAAATCTTCGGCTGTTTGGAAGTTTTCCTTGTTCCTCTTTTATAAAAAAGGTATTGAATTGATCTCCAATTTTTAAGTTCAAACGATCCGCAAGAAATCTTGAGATAATAACATCTTCGTTTAGTTCTTTTGTAAAATCAGGCAGTTTACCTTCTACGATATATTCTTTAATATTATTCCAATCGTAATCGGATCCTACTCCTTTAAATATAATTCCTTCAAACGCATTTTCTGTTCTTATAATTCCCGCTTTACTTGCCACTGCTTGAATATGGCTTACTTCTGGAACGGATTTAAAGTTAGGATAGAAATCTTGTTTTTTCGAAATTGGAACTGTCGTAACTTCCGAATTGTTATTGTCATAATTAGAAATTATAATCTGCCCATTGAAAGCCGAAACTTTGTCACGGATTTTTTTCTGCAAACCTATTCCGGTTGCTACAGAAACAATCATCATAATTATTCCGATTGCAATTGCAGAAATAGCAATTTTTATAATGGGTGCCGAAATACTGCTCTTATAATCTTTTGCAGTGATAAGTCTTTTGGCTATAAAATATTCTAAATTCAAATTATAAGTCTTCTTTGGGTTCTTTAATTATTCCTTTCTCAAAAGTACATTTTAAAAAAAGAAATTGAGACATTCTCGCAAACAATTGCCAATTTTCATTTATAGTGGTAATTTCTTTTTCATTTCTTCTACTATATTATATGCCGCTGGACAAATTTCGACGTTTTTCAAAGTCAAATTTGAAATCTGGTAAAATTTATTTCGATCTGTATGAGGAAACTCCCGACAGGCTTTTGGACGAACATCGTAAATCATACAATAGTTTTCATTATCCAAAAACGTACAAGGAACACTTTTCAAAACATAATCTTTATCCTCATCAATTCTTAAATACTGATCTATAAATTGCTGTGGCTTTTGTCTAAAATGTTTTGAAATTCGTTCGATATCTGCCAACGTAAATAGTGGTCCTGTAGTCTTACAACAATTAGCACACTTCAAACAATCCGTTCTTTTAAATTCTGCATCGTGCAGATCTTGCATAATGTAATCTAAATTTTTAGGCTGTTTCTTTTTAAGCTTATCGAAATACTTTTTATTTTCGTTATGCTTATCTTTGGCTAACTTACTTAAGTTATTTAAAATCTGTTTCAAGTTTAAAATTTAAAGTTGATGTGCAAAATTAAACAACTTTAAACTTGAAACCTTAATCTTTGAACTAAAACATGAAAGATCTTTTTGGAAAAGCAATATTTGATTTTCACACCAAAAATTCACCTGAAGACATCATTACTGAAACTTCAATTTCTGAAGAAGACGAAATGAGTGTTGAATACCTTTTTCGCACTTATAACGAAATGCCAAAAATAGAACAGAAGGCTTTACAACTGGCTAAAGGAAAAATATTAGATGTGGGATGCGGAGCTGGAAGTCATGCGTTATCACTACAAAATGAGCGCAATCTAGAAGTAACTGCTATTGACATTTCGGAAAAAGCAATTGAAACCTGTCATCTTAGAGGAATTAAAAGCGCTAAAGTTGAAAATATTTTAAACTTTGAAGGGGCAAAATTTGACACAATCTTGCTTTTAATGAATGGAACAGGTATTTTTGGTAAATTAAAAAACTGCAATTCTTACTTAACTAAATTAAAATCGCTTCTAAATCCAGGAGGCCAAATTTTAATTGACAGCTCTGATATCATTTATATGTTTGATGAAGATGAAGACGGCGGCAAATGGATTCCGTCTGAAAATGACTATTACGGCGAGCTTATTTTTAATATTAGCTATAAAGGAGAAAAAGAAGAATCTTTTGATTGGCTATATTTGGATTACAATACGCTTCAAAATGCAGCAATTGCCAATGGCTTAAATTGCGAACTTATTCTTGAAGGTGAACATTATGATTATTTAGCTAGACTTTCCATTTAAAACAAACTAAAAAACAATGAACGAACTCGATTTAGAAAAATTAAAATACCCTATCGGAAAATTTATTGAACCAGAACATTTTTCTTTGGAATATCTTTCTGAAAAAATTAGAGAGATTGAAACACTTCCAGAAAAATTAGCAAAAGAAACCATTCATTTAACCGATGAACAATTGAATACTCCTTATCGCCCGAACGGATGGACTGTGAGACAGGTTATTCATCATTGTGCTGAAAGTCATATGAATTGTTACATTCGCCTTAAATGGGCTTTGACTGAAAACAATCCTGTCATTAAACCATATGATGAAGTACTTTGGTCCGAACTAAACGACAATCTAACGATGCCTATCCAGCCAACAATAGAATTATTAAAAGGACTTCATTTTAGATTGGGTTATATTATGAAAAACTTATCTAAATCTGATTTGGAAAAAACTTTTGTACATCCTGCCGACAATTCAGAAATTAAACTCAAAAGAATGATTGGAATGTATGCTTGGCATGGAAACCATCATTTGGCTCATATTACTACATTAAAAGAATACAAAAAATGGGATTAACAAATGTTCCTTTTTTTACACAGTTACACACTCCTATGTAAACAAAAAATCTCTTCAAGTGAAGAGATTTTTCAGTTTTATGGAATATTAAGATATTTATGAGTCTGTAATGAAACTCTCCATTTTGGATTATTCATAACATAATCAACAATAAGCGGAGTCATTTCTTCTTTTTTACTCCATTCTGGCTGAAGGAACAAAATTGCATTATCGTTTACTAATTCTGCTTGTTCTTCGGCAAAAATAAAATCATGTTTATTGTAAATGATTACTTTTAGTTCGTGTGCATTATCATATACTGTTTGTGTGGGCAATTTATTCTTTTTTGGCGAAAGACAAATCCAGTCCCACGTTCCTGATAATGGAAAAGCTCCAGAAGTTTCAATATGCACTTTTAAATTTTTCTCTTTTAATTGATTTGTTAAAAATGTCATATCCCAAGACAAAGGTTCGCCTCCAGTTACAACAACTGTATCAGCGTACTTTGCAGCATTTTCAACAATTAAATCCACGCTTGTCGGCGGATGAAGCTCAGCATTCCAGCTCTCTTTCACATCACACCAATGACAACCTACATCACATCCTCCAATCCTAATAAAATAAGCAGCTCGTCCTGTATGCGAACCTTCTCCTTGAATGGTGTAGAATTCTTCCATCAAAGGAAGCATAGCTCCTTTATTTACTTCTAATTGTATTTCTTTTGGTAACATTTTAATATTTTAAGAGTGCAAAGATAGTCAATAAAATACGTAACAAAAAAACCGATAGTTTTTTTGAACTATCGGTTTTCTATTCTTTTTTAAAAACTTAATTATTTTAAAGCTTTTATAGATTGTGTAGCATATGAATTTGCAGGATCTAAAACTAAAGTTTTATTGAAATACTCAATAGCTTTAGCTTTATCTGTATTAGCATAAGCAGCACCAATACCATTGTAAGCTTCTACAAATTTCTTAGCTACAGCTGGTTTAGCAACTTCTTCTGCACCCTTTGCTGAAATTTTAGAAACATATTCTTCATAGTTTTTAATGATTAAATCATCTTTATCTAATAAAGAATTAATTCTTGCTTTGTATAAATATGCTTCATCATAACTAGGAGCTGTAGCCAAAATTTTATCAAAAACAGCATCAGCTTTCCCTAGAGCAACAGCATCACGGCTTTCTTTTGGTTTGCTAGCATTACCATAATATAAAGAGATACCATAATAAACACTGTCGTCCAAATAGTTTTTAGACTCTGGATTACTAGCACCAAGTTCGAAAATAGAAGCTGCTTGTCCATATTGTTTTTTACTAAACAATTCTTTTCCAAAATCAGCAAATTCTTCGACTACTAAAGGCTCTAATTCAATAGCTTTTTTAATATCAGCCAAACCTGAATCAAAAGAAGCTTGATCTACTGTACCATCAGCTGCAGTTCCTTTTTTAATTTTCGAAAGTCCTAAATAATAGTAGTCTCTACCAATTACTTTGTTAGATGGAGTATTGATATAATCTTGAAGAGATTTAATCGCTACATCAACATTTCCGTTCTCATAAGCTGCATATCCTAAATACCTGTAAATTCTAGGATTCACTTTATCTTGAGCAATCATTTTGTTAGCAACAGTTTCCAATTGCTTGTAATCTTTAACTAAGATCAAGAAATCAGCATGACGCATTTTAGAATCAAGAGAGTAATCTGTCAAACTTAAATATTTCTCGTAGTTTGTAATTGCGTTTTGCAAATTAACTTTAGCAGTAGAAGGTTTGTTTCTTGCCCATTTGTAATACGTTTCAGCTAACTCTCTGTAAACTGGTCCATAATTAGCATCTAAAGCGATAACTTCATTGAAAGATTTAATTGCTTCATCGTAAGATTTAGCTCCTTTCAACAAAACTCCTAATTGCATTTTAGCTCTCAACAAAGTATTATCAGCTGTAAAAGCGTCACGATATGCTTTGTAAGCATCATTTTGATTGTTTGCTCCATAATAAGCATCTCCAATTGCTAAAAGTGCTTGTGCATTTTGTGGATCAACCAATAAAGCACGTTTTAAAATATCTGTAGCGCTTTTATAATCAGGATTTTCAGAATTCATATAAGCTCTAGCGATGTAAATAAATTCATTTACATCTTTTTTCTTCATGTCTTTAGTTGCTAAAGCGAAGTTAGCTTGAGCCGCTGCTGCATTTTTTGCATCAAGATCTAACTGACCTAAACCAATATAGCTTAAGTTTTTCTTGTCTGAAGCTTGTAATCCATTATTGTAATAGATTTTTGCAGAATCAACAACAGATTGGTTTAAATAAACATTCCCTAGCACAAAATTAGCTTCACCATCTGACGGTTTTGCTTTAATAATTGATTTAAGAAGTGATTTTGCTTTATCAAATTGTTCAGCATCTATTGCCTTCTTTGCTTGGTTGATGTCTTGCGCTTTTGCTGCAGTGGCTGAGGCAACTAATGCAAGACTAAAAATTTTAAATTTATTCATCTTTATCGTAATTAATTTATTCTTTATCTTTTATAATTTCACTTCTAATTTTAAGTTTACGCCCTGGAGTTTTATACGGTAGCAATCCAGATTTTAAAACGATACGCTGTCCAATATCTCCTGCTATGAATGAAGCAAACCCCATTCCAAGCCCAGAATAACCTTGACAATTGATAATAAACAAATCACGTGCCAAAGGATATTTTCCAATTTCTAAGTCATTTTGAGTAGGACTGTAATATTCATTACTATCCAAACCTTTAACATAAAGGACATTAATCTTATTAATCGTTTCAGTCATATCAGGTGTTGGTTGATAAAACCAATTAATACCAATTACACCAATCATTCCCTCATTTTCAGAAACAAATTTGATAACTTCATTATTCGTTTTAAAAGAGAAAACTCCCGACTTAGGTATTTCACCAATCTTCGCTAAATCTTTCATGTAACGAACAGTACTCGAATTAGGATTATCGAAAACAAGACCTTTAATTTTACCATCTGGTTTTCCTTGCATAAAATCGATTACACTTTTCAACGCAATTAGAGTATCATTATTGCTTTTGTTTGAAATAAAAGCAATCGCATCGTGCGCAAAAGGAGTTACCCTAGGATTAATTTTACTTTTATCGAAACGTGCTTTTTCTTCTTTAGTTAAATCACGAGTTGTAATTACAACTTTAACTTTTTGATTTAATAAATCATTAATTACTTCAGCTTCTGATTTTGGTTTTACCGTAATTTTTGCATCATAGTAAGTACCCTCAAAAACAGCTACCTGATCATCTACAATTTGCTTTACTGTTTCATCAACCGTAATATCAAGTGATCCTTTTAAAATGGTTTCTTTATTAGTTTCATTATTGCTTTTTTGGTTGCACATGACAAACAAAAAGACAAAAACGATCAAACCTAGAGCCTTACTATATTTCAACATAATTATTCTTCCTTTGAATTAATTAATCTTAAAAATCTTATTCCCGAATATACAATCAGTAAACCTCCAAAAGCATATCTATATTTCCATTCCATGTTTAGCGGAAGTTTCTCCCAAAACATAATCATTAAACCGAGCACAAGATATATTAAAAAAAACAGTATTCCTAAAACAAGAAGAAATCGCTCTTTGAGCGATTTCTTCTGAATATTATTAAGCATATCTTTTAACATTATTCTGCAGATTGAATAGTAATAGGCAGAGAGTATAATACCCTAACTTTTTTACCATTTTGCTCGCCGGGAGTCCATTTTGGACATTTTTTAAGAACTCGAATTGCTTCTGCTCCTGTACCGTAACCGATATCTCTTAAAACTTTGATATCTGTTAACGACCCGTCTTTTTCAACTACAAACGTAACGTAAACTTTACCTTTTAAACCTTCTTCTTCTGGAGTCTTGTAATTGTTTCCTACGAATTTGTAGAATTTATCAATACCTCCTGGGAAATCTGGTTTTACTTCGATACCAGCTGTGTTATATACAGTGTTATCTTCTTGTACCACCTCTGCTACTGGTCCTTTTCCTACTGGCTCATCAACAGTTAAAACTGCGTCTGGATCTCCTTTGATAGTCTCAGCACCAACTTTTTTGTCTTTTAAATCAACAATTTTTGGTGGGTCTTCAGTTACTTCTTCTGCCTTAGCAACCACAGGTTTAACGAATTTTACCTGATCCACTTTTGGTGGCGGTGGCGGTGGCGGTGGCATGTTAGGTTTAATTTCCTCTTTTTTTGGAGGTAATTTTACCGTAGCCATCTTAACCTCTTTAACCTCTTCTTCTTCTGCAGAGTCTGGTAAGAAACTTGCAATAAGAGGAGCAGCAATAGCAGCACTAAAGATAAGAGAACCAATAACAAGTGCTTTCACAGTTGTTTTTCCGTTTGATTTTCTCAGCTCATATGCACCATATATCTTATTACGACCTTCGAATACGATATCAAGCCACTGATTTTTTATAATATCTAATTTCATACTTCTTGATTTTAAGTCGATAAAATTTAAGATTGCTCTTATTTTTTATCTATCACTTTTGTTTCTTCTGGTGTAAACTCAGGAACGATTGCATACGTTTCAACTCCAGTGATAGCCATTTCATCCAAGATATCAACCAAATTACGGTAATTTGATTTTTTCGTTGGTTTAATGATCACAATGATTCCGTTTTTAGGTTTCCCTAAAGCAGTAGAATACGCTAAAACATTTTTCTTTTGTTTTAATAATTCTCTACGGATGCCATCTTTACCATATGCAATATCTTTTGGTCCCACTTTTGGTGTTGCCAATAACCCCATATAGTAAACCATCTTATTATTCTCCCCTAACATTACTGTCATGGTACGATTTTCGTCTACTTTGGTGTCCTCAGTTTTCTTATTTGGATCATCGTCTTTATTTGGTAAAGACAAATCCATCGATTGAGGTTTTGACAACGAAGTAGTTAACATAAAGAACGTGATCAATAAGAATGCCAAATCCACCATCGCCGTTAAATCGACTTTCGAATTTTGCTTTTTACTTCTTACTTTACCACCTTTACCACCACCGCCGTCGCCGGTATTTAATTCAGCCATCTTAGTGTATATTTTTTAATTAAAAGTCTCTTCCTCTCTTACCAGTAACTAAGTTAAAGGAATTGATTTTCTGATCTTGCAAAATATCCATAATTTTTTTAATTTTTGGATATTGCTCTTTAGCATCTCCTTTAATCGCAATCTGCAATTCTTTATCATCTAAATCAATTGTAGCTCTTCTAGAAATTAGAAGCCAGTCTTTTAATTGATTATCTAACGAATCCAAAGGAATTCCAGGTTGGTTTGCTTTAGTTCTGTCTGCCGCTTTCATATCAATGATTTGCTTAAGACCTGTAATTGGCACACCAAAATCATCCATCAATGCAAATTTGGTTTTATCTTCTTCTGAAAATTCAATACCATATTTTGCACCCATACCTTCAAGAGTTCTTTTACGAACTTCTCTTCCTTTGATGTCAAAAAATACTTTCCCTTTTCCTACTGTAATAATAGCCAAATCAGTATCTGGCAATTTAGTTATAGCAACAGAAGCAGGCATATCTACAGGCAATGCCTCAGGCACTTTAGCAGTAGCGGTCAAAATAAAGAACGTTAGCAAAAGGAACGCTACATCACACATCGCAGTCATATCTGTCGATGTAGACTTTTTTTTCATTTTTATTTTAGCCATTATCTTTTATTTTATTTTTTTGATTGTAAAAAATCAAAAATTAATTATTGTCTTAAACTTCCTCTGAATTTTCTGTAAGTATTAACGATAGTAGTACCAGCCTCATCGATAGAGTAAGTTAAATCGTCAATTTTAGCAGTAAAGAAGTTGTAAGAAACAATTGCTAAGATAGAAGTAGAGATACCTGTAGCAGTGTTGATAAGTGCCTCAGAGATACCTGTTGCAAGAGCAGCTTGGTCAGGAGTACCAGCAGAAGCTAACGCACCAAACGCTTTAATCATACCAGATACAGTTCCTAATAATCCTCCTAATGTACCTAAAGATACTAAAGTAGAGATGATAGTCATGTTTTTCTCTAACATTGGCATTTCTAATGAAGTTGCTTCTTCAATTTCTTTGTGGATTACTTCTGAAGCTTCTTCGCTGTTGAATCCTTCTTTTTTAACATCTTGGTATTTTACCAAAGCAGATTTAATTGCGTTTGCAACTGAACCTTGTTGTTTGTCACATGAAGCGATAGCAGCTTCGATGTTTCCTTCTTTAATACTACCTTGAACGCTTTTCATAAATTTGTCAAGGTTAGTTTTTCCTGCAGCTTTACCGATAACAATAAATCTTTCAATAGAAAAAACAACAACCATTAAAAACATACCTAATAATACTGGTACGATGAAACCTCCTTTATATACTTGTCCTAATGTATTGATTGGATGTCCTGTTTCTGGATTACCTCCTTCGAAGTTCGCAGCATCTCCCATGATTACTTTCCAAATAAACACCCCTACTAAGATACACGCTACAATAATGATTCCTGTGATCATTCCTCCGCCATTTGAAGTGCTTTCTTTTTTAACTTTAACGTTTGCCATTTTTTTTAATTTTAATAGTTTTAAATAATTTTTATTTTTTAGTTATATTTAACTTGTAGAGGAGCAAATTTATACGTTTAGTTTAAATAAAAAAACTTTTTTTAATTTAATTGACCGAAATTTAACTTCAAATTAAAAAATATCTCATTAAATTGCCGGTATCATTTTTTAGATAAAACAAAAAAAAGGACGATAATTAGAAAAATTACAACGTTTTAGTAAATATTCAAAGATTCCTTTGATATCTTCTTAAAAAGCTGCGAATTTTTTTTTTATTAAATTTTCAATCAAAAAAAGCTTTTTCTTACTAAAAAAAACCACATAAAAAGTACCCAAAAACAAAGCAATACTCATATAACAATCTAAATTACAAATAAAAACATGAATAAAAAAGAGAATTTTATTTCAGATATAACTACAGGGTATTCTTCGAAGGGAGACAGTATTATACTTGGAGGCGCAATGCTTGACGGTGAGCCAATTGCAGAAGCCCATGTAAAAATTCCGCTAAAAACTTTAAACCGACACGGATTAATTGCTGGTGCAACTGGAACAGGAAAAACTAAAACAATTCAGGTTTTTTCTGAGCAACTTTCTAATGCAGGAATTCCTGTATTAATGATGGATATTAAAGGAGATTTTAGCGGTATAGCCAAAGAAGGTAAAGAAGAAGGTTTTATCACAGAGCGCCATGCCAAAATAAACATACCTTATAATGTAGCCGCATTTCCTGTCGAGTTGATGTCTTTATCTAAACAAAATGGTGTACGCTTGCGTGCGACAGTTTCTGAATTTGGACCTGTTTTATTCTCGCGTATTTTAGATCTGAATGACACACAGGCCGGAGTTGTAGCGGTTATCTTTAAATATTGTGATGATAACATGATGCCTCTTCTTGATTTAAAAGACATTAAAAAAGTAATCAATTATATTACAGAAGAAGGTAAAGATGAAATTGCTGCTAGTTATGGTAAAATCTCGACTGCCACAACTGGAACTATCCTTAGAAAAATTATAGAACTGGAACAGCAAGGCGGTGATTTGTTTTTTGGCGAATTGTCTTTTGAAACGGATGATTTAATGCGAATTGACGAAAACGGAAAAGGTTACGTTAATATCATCCGCTTGACGGATATCCAGGATAAACCTAAATTATTCTCAACTTTTATGCTGAGTCTTTTGGCTGAAATTTACCAGAAGATGCCCGAAAAAGGAGATGCAGACCAACCTGAATTAGTCATTTTTATTGATGAAGCACATTTAATTTTCAATGAAGCTAGCAAAGCCTTATTAGAGCAAATTGAAACAATTGTAAAATTAATTCGTTCTAAAGGTGTTGGAATTTATTTTGTAACGCAAAATCCAATGGATGTTCCAAGTGGTGTTTTGGCCCAATTGGGATTAAAGATCCAACACGCTTTGAGGGCTTTCACTGCAAATGATCGCCAGGCTATTAAAAAAACAGCAGACAACTACCCTACTTCTCCTTATTATAAAACGGATGAATTATTAACGAGTTTAGGAATTGGAGAAGCTTTGGTTACGGCGCTTAACGAAAAAGGAATTCCAACTCCTCTTGTGGCCACGATGATGCGTGCACCAATGAGTAGAATGGATGTTTTATCTCAATCTGAAATTGACGAAATAAATGGCAAATCGAAACTAGTTAAAAAATATGCTGAAGAAATCGATCGTGAAAGTGCTTTTGAAATCTTAACCAAAAAATTATCGGATGCAGCAGAAGTCGCTGCCCAACAAGAAGAACAAGCTCCTGCCAAATCATCAAAAGCAGGACCGAGTACAACAGAAGTTGTTACAAAATCTGTTTTGAAAGTCGTAACAAGCGCTACTTTTATAAGGGGTGTTTTTGGTGTGCTAACCAAAATCTTCAAAAAATAAAAAAAATTAAACCATATAAGCGATATAAGTCAATATAATACTTTCTATAAAGATTTTAAACGAACTTATATCACTTATATGGTTTAAAAATTCTATCTATTTTCTAACAATTCCAGAATCTTATTTTCTACTTCAGGCGTGTTCCATATATTTTCGATATTATCGAGTTTTAAAACCTCTTCCATAATCGCATTTTGATAATCTCCGATTGCTAAAGCTTCGGCGTACGGACGATCACTAAAAGTAACACGGCTGTAAAGCGGAATCCATTTATCTGGGTGTTTGTCTGAAAAAACTTTTTCTATTTTCTTTTGCAGCAAGAATTTTTCATCTGCCGTTTTGGTGCTCATTTCTAAGAAATTTCGATATGAAAGCTCTGCAATGGCGTCTGCATTTGGTTTTCTAGAGATCTGATATTCTGCAAATATTTTTTTCCAATCGTCTTGGTACTTTTCAATCATTTCACTCAAAACAGTGATATCTTCAAAACCAGCATTCATTCCTTGTCCGTAAAATGGAACAATCGCGTGACAGGCATCTCCAATCAAAGCAATTTTATTTTCGTAAGTCCACGGAAAACATTTCATAGTAACCAAAGTACTGGTTGGATTTTTAAAGAAATCATTTGCCAGTTCTGGAATTACTTCAATCGAGTCTGGAAAATTTTTCTCGAAGAAATCTTCGACCATTTTACGGTCTGTTAATGATTCAAAAGAGTTTTCTCCTTCAAAAGGCATAAACAAAGTACAAGTAAAACTTCCATCAAGATTTGGAAGTGCAATTAACATGTATTCGCCTCTTGGCCAAATATGAAATGAGTTTTTATCTAATTTATGTGTTCCGTCTGGATTTGCCGGAATATTTAATTCTTTATATCCCATATTCAAAAATTCCTGCGAATAATTGAACATGCTCTGACGCTGCATTCTGTGACGAATTCTAGAAAAAGCTCCATCAGCGCCAAAAACCATATCAAACTTTCTTTCTTCCCACTCGCCTCTTTCGCTTTCACCAATATGAAGTGTCGCATCGTTTAAAGTGACGTCCCAAACTTTCTGTTCAAAATGAAACTCTGCTCCAGCTTCTTCGGCAAGATCGATCATTTTTCGATTTAATTTTCCTCTTGAAATAGAATATATAGATTCGCCTTCCTGACCGTAATTCTGAAAATTTAATTTGTCTACCAAGTGAATGGCACGTTTGTCCATCGGAATTGCAATTTCTCGAACCGAATCACCAACGCCAACTGCATCCAAAGCTTTCCAGCCACGGTTGGACATTGCTAAATTAATAGAACGACCAGAAAAATTTATTTTTCGGATATCTGGACTACGATCATAAACGTGAACGCTGTGTCCAGCTTTTTTAAGATAAATTGCCAGAAGCGACCCTACAAGTCCAGAACCAACTACAGCAATTTTTAATGATGTTTGCATCGAGGGAAAATCTAATATTGGGTCGTAAAAATAACTAATAATAATACATGAGCCGTAAAATAAATGAACAAATTGTTCGTAAATAGTGATTCACAAACATTATCCTGTTTTTTGATATTTTATAAATATAACAAATTGTTATTTTATTAAATTTATTTACAGAAATTAAACATTTAATTTCGTTATTAGATTTATACAATTAGTAAAACAGAAATCATGAACATCGAAATTTTACAATCAGACATTATTTTAGAAAATGACAAAGTGCTTTTGATTCCTTTTGAAAGCGAAAGAAATATAGAACTCAAAGAAATCATTTTTGATGATGAAATCTGGAAATACATGGGAATGTATGTTCGAAATGATCAGGATTTTGAAAACTATATCCAGAATACTTTACAACAGAAAGCGGCAGGAATTTGCTATCCCTTCCTTATTATAGACAAAGCTACAAACACAGTTGCGGGAAGCACACGGTATGGCTATTTAAATAATGCGAGTCAGAAATGTGAAATTGGGTGGACTTGGTACGGAAAAGCATTTCAAGGAACAGGTTTAAACAAAGCGTGCAAATATGAGTTATTGAATTTTGGCTTTGAGAAAATTGAGTTTCGAAGAATACAATTCAGTGCCGATCTTGAAAATATAAAATCGCAAAAAGCTATTGAAAAATTGGGAGCTGTAAAAGAAGGCGTTTTTAGAAACAATTATGTCGACTCTGAAGGAAAAAGTAAAACTGATGTTTACTACAGCGTAATTTTGGAAGAATGGCAGAATACTAAACGAGATAATTTTGGAAAGTTTATCTAAACAATAATTCAGAAAACTGTACTTTAGTATGCGATTTCAAATGATGAAATCGCATACTAAAATGCAGCTATACTCCGAACATTATGTAACTCCAAAAACGGAAAGATTCATCAATAAAATCTGGTGTCTCGACAACAGCATCGGCGAAGGCCTAATCGAGAACAAACTCGTTCTTCCAAACGGCTGTTTTAATCTAGCTATTATAACTGGAAATTCTATTGAAGTTCATACGAGTAAAGCTAAATATGCAATGAACGCAGGCGTTTACTTCTGTTCGCAAATGACTAATAAAGTTTTAGTCAATATTCATCCAAAAACTAAAGTTACTATTGTTCAACTTCAAACTTGGACACTTTCTATGTTTCCGAAATACGATTTAAGCAATTTTACAGATTCGATTATTAAAATTGACACTGCAGAACTGCCTTTCAAAATTCAAATTGATGCTGATATTAAAATTGTATTAAACACTGTGAATACTTATTTTGAAACATTATCCGACTTACATTCTGAGAAAAATATAATTGAAAAAATCTGCGAAATCATAAAATTAAGAGACTTTGAAGTTTCAATTTCAGAACTTAGCAAATTATTGAATTCTTCTCAGCGATTATTGCAAATCAAATTTAAAACCGCAACCGGATTAACACTTAAAAAATATATCCAAATCTTGAAATTCAGAAAATCAGTCGATCAGATGGTAAATTCTGATTTAGAAAAACTAAAACTGACTGATATTGCACTTTACAATAAATATTTTGATCAGTCTCATTTTATCAAAAAGTTTAAAGATGTAACTAAAACCACTCCGAAAACATTCGATCCTGATTCCTATTTTCTTTCTCACAAAAGATAAGTTTTCGCATTTGTACAATTTTGTAGATTTTGATTGATTTACTTTTGCAGTACCATCAATCAAAATCAATTACAAATGAAAATCAATCAATCTTTTTTTCAGTTAAAATTTCTTTTAGTTGGAATTTTATTCGCTCAAATCCAATTTGGATTTTCTCAGGAAGCTAAAAGTTCAGCTTTATATAAAACCATTGTTTCAAAAGACAGTCTTCTTTTCAATATTGGTTTTAATACCTGCGATGTAAAACAATTTGAGAATCTTTACACGGAAGATTTTGAATTTTATCACGACAAAGACAGTATTTCTGATAAGGCTAAGTTTTTGAAAACGTTTCAAAACGGAATTTGTTCTCCAACAAGAAAATATAATTATCGCAGAGAATTAATAGACGGAAGCACAGAAATTTATCCTTTATATAAAAATGGCATTTTATATGGTGCCATTCAAATGGGAACGCATCGTTTTTACGAAAGTTCTGCTGAAAATAAAGAACAAGCTGGAAGCTTTGCCAAATTTACCCATTTATGGCTTTTAAAAAATAAAGAATGGAAATTAGCCCGATCGCTTAGTTATAATCATCAAATGACAAGTTCTACTGCTGGCATATCAAATCTTTTTGATAATGATAAGGAAACCGAAAAATGGCTGAAAGAAAATAATGTTCCCGCTTTAGGAATTGGAATTATTACAGATGGAAAACTAAAACAGATTAAAGTTTTTGGTGAACTTAAAAAAGGAGTTTCAGCACCTTACAATACGATCTGGAACGTAGCCTCATTGACAAAACCCGTAACTGCTATGACCGTTTTGAAATTAGTAAATGCAGGAAAATGGGATTTAGACGAACCTCTTTACAAATATTGGATTGATCCTGATATTGAAAAAGACCCAAATTTAAAATTACTGACTACAAGAATTGTTTTGAGCCATCAAACAGGTTTTCCAAATTGGAGATCTTTTAACGAGTCTAAAAAACTAGATTTCAAATTCAAACCTGGAACACAATACCAGTATTCTGGAGAAGGTTTTGAATATCTGCGAAAAGCATTAGAGAAAAAATTCCACAAAACATTAGATCAATTGGCTTCAGAATTAGTTTTTGAACCTTTAAAAATGACCGATTCTCAATTAATTTGGAATGATAAAATAGACCTTTCGAGATACGCCGTCAATTATGACAAAAACGGCAATGCTTATGAACCAACAAAAAATAAATCTGCAAATGCAGCAGACGATTTATTGACCACGATTGAAGATTATGGCAGATTTTTATCGAGCATCATGAACAACGAAGGATTAAGCAAAAAAGTTTCTGAAGACATGATTTCGCATCAAGTTCAGACCAAGAAGAATAAATATTTTGGTCTAGGTTTCGAAATTTACGATTTAGGAAATGGAAATTATGCTTTGTCTCATGGCGGTGCAGATCAAGGTGTCCAAACCATTTTTGTTTTGCTTCCAAAAACCAAACAAGGTTTAGTCATTTTTACCAATGTTGATGACGGTTATAAAGTTTACGAAAATATCGTGGTGCATTACTTAGGAGAAAATGGTCAGAAAATAGTTGAGATCGAAACAAAATAATTCACATACAATTGAATATCAATACAAGAACATGCTAAAGTTATTTATCCTTTTTTTATTATATATAAGTAAAGTTTTGACTAATTAATTGTGTTTAAAAATATTTGTTAGTTATGAGCATAGATCTACTTTTAAAGTAACTGGTCTGTGCTCTTACTTTTTTATATTCTGAAAAAAATAAAAAATTTGGGTTAATCTTGAAACCAAATCGCGAATCAGTCGTCTAACATTTTAGGACACCTTATTTATTTCATTTAAGAAGTTTCAATCATCAATCAAAAACGAATTTCATTAATCTAAAACCATAATCAATCCATTATGAAAAAATCAATCAAACTTATTGCACTATTTGTCGCTTTTCAGCTTTCAGCAATGAGCGTTTTCGCTCAAGATAAAGCACAACAAATTGAGCAGCTTTTAAACAAATACAACGAATACGGACAATTTAATGGTTCGGCTTTGGTGGCCGAAAACGGGAAAGTAATTTTCAAAAAAGGTTTTGGTTCTGCAAACATGGAGTGGAATATTCCGAATGAGCCTGATACTAAATTCAGATTGGGATCTATAAGCAAACAATTTACCGCTCTATTAATTGTAAAGCTGGCAGAAGAAGGAAAAATAAAACTAGATGTTCCTATTACAACTTATCTTCCTGACTATCCAAAAGAAAACGGCGACAAAATCACTATTCACCATTTACTAACACATACTTCAGGTATTCCTAATTACACAAGCGCGCCAAACTTTCTAAGAGACAAAGCAAAAAATCCATATACGCCTGAAGCCTTTGTAAAAACATTTTCTAGTCTACCGCTAGAATTTACTCCAGGCGAAAAATTCAATTACAGCAATTCGGGTTATTTTTTATTGGGTTACATTATCGAAAAAATTACAGGCAAAACGTATGAGCAGAATTTACAAGAAACAATCTTTAATCCTTTAAAAATGGTGAATTCTGGTTACGATCATAGCGATGTGATTCTAAAAAACAGAGCAGCTGGTTATGAAAAAGAAGGAAAGAAAATTGTTAATGCCTCTTATATTGACATGAGCATTCCGTATGCAGCTGGGTCTTTATACTCTACTGTAGAAGATCTAAATTTGTGGGATCAGGCGCTTTATACCAATAAAATGCTTTCTGAAAAATCGATGGAATCTTTATTCAAACCTTACATTAAAGCGTGGAATGGTTTTTACGGATACGGATGGTCAACTTATGAAGTGCCAAACGGCAACGATAAATTAACTGTTATTGAACATGGTGGCGGTATCAACGGATTTAATACTGTTATCTCTCGCATTCCAAAAGATAAAATTCTTATCGTTTTATTGAATAACACCGGCGGAACTGTTTTGGGAGAAATGAACACAGCAATTCGCAATATTTTATACAATCAGCCCTTTAATCAGCCCAAAAAATCTCTGGCTCTTGATCTATTAGATGTTTATAATGAAAAAGGAGCTATTTCAGGAACAGATACTTATAAAAAACTTAAAAATGATCCAACTTATGCCATTAAAGAGGGTGACATGAACAGAGTTGGATATCAATTATTGCAAACTGGAAAAAAGAAAGAAGCCATTGAAGTTTTCAAAATCAATGTTGAGACTTTCCCAAAATCTGGAAATGCTTATGATAGTTTAGGCGAAGCATATTTGGCTGACGGAGACAAAAAACTAGCAATGGTCAACTATAAAAAATCTGTTGAATTGGATCCTACAAATCAAGGAGGAAAAAAAGTTTTAGAAGAACTTTCTAAAAAATAGACGCATAATTATAGTTTAAATTTTTAAAAATGACTCCGAAAAAGTAGGTTTTAAATCTATTTTTTCGGAGCCGTTTTTTGTTACAACTTGGGACATTCAAATTCGGTGAATTATTTTTTTTAAATATTATTTTAGCCTCACCCAAAATAATTGAATAACCTATGAAAAATTTGAAAAACTATCGTTTTCTAACTGTCTTGCTATGCCTATTTGTTTCTTTCAAATCTTTATCTCAAAGCAATCAACCGTTAATGCCTAGCCAGCAAAACAAAATTATAATCGATAAAATTGTTGAAGCTACTCATTACAAAAACTACGTAATTGATTTCTGTCTCTCAAAAATAAATGAAGCTTCGGCAAAAGAAGGCTGGAACGAACAAAAGGCAATGGAAATTACGCAGAGCATTAACTATAAAAACTTTAGAGATGCGATCTACAATAGTTTTGTAGTGTTTGACGAAGTTGAACTGGAAACTTTATTAAAAGCTTACGAAAAAGACACTGCTTATCAGACTCAAAATGTCATGACCAACAATAGGGTTCTGATTAATAATCTGAACATTTTTGCAAATGATATTGTGCTTGGGAAATATATTTCTAAATAAGGTGCTAAGGTTCTGAGGTTCTTAACCTTTGTCAAAGTTTTAAACTTTGACAAAGGCTGTAACTTCAAACCTGAAACATGAAACCTCAAACAAAAAACCTCAAACAAAAAACCTACTTCTTAGGTTTTAAAATCAGTTTTGTTGATGTTTTTATGATTTCGTCTTTGTTTAATTTCATTTTTCTGAACTTTCCTGCATTGTACATTTCGGCTTGATCGTCGTAATGTTTGCTAAACGGATTTCCAGATTGGCCAGTTGGCAAAATACTCCAGCTGTTTTCTACATCTGAAAAATCTACAATTCTTCTGGTTGAAGGTCCACCTTTGGTATAATATTTACCTTCATCGTTAAATCCGAAAAATAAATTATTGATTACCTCATTTGAACCTGGAGAATTAAATGGCCCAACATTAAACAATCCGCGAAGCGCTTTGACTTTTCCTAATGGATGTTCGTGTTCTACTGTATGTACTTTCCCCCAATTCCATTCTGAAATATTTTCACCTAGCTGATTCTGCAGAGCAACAACAGCATCATGAAAAGATTTTGAAACAACGTCTGTTCTGGTTTCTTTTATATTTTTTGTTTTGATGTTATCCCACCAAACCGAATTTTCATTTTTTATCTGATTGGCAATAACTTGTTTTCCAAGAGAAATTCCCAAAAACAAATTGAAATCGTCTTTCCCCATTTCGTCTTCAAATGTATTTTTCAAATACAAATAAATCCATTTATTGTAAATCGTTGGCGCGACATCTTCAATATTTGTGGTTCCTTTCCAAGATTTTAAAGCATTTATAACCTCCTTTTCTTTATCAGAAAGCGATTTATTATCTAAACTTGCAATTAAGTTTTTAGTCGTTTCAACAGCAACATCAGAAGTATTATCATAAATCATTTTACTGATGGCTTCTTTGTCCCAATCTGATTTGGCATCTAAAATTCCTGAAATTCTTTTTGCACGATCTTCCGGTAGATAATATCCTGGATATAAATAACCATTATCTATTGCTTCTGGCTGATTATTGGCAGAATACACATATCCCCATTCTGGATTTTCAGCTGATGGATTTTCTTCAAAATCTAAAAACTTCGTAATATCATCTTTTCCGCTTGAACCATCCAAAATCAAATGCGTATTAACACCCTCATTATGTCGGTACAATTTCCCACTTGCCCACCAAGCAACATTTCCTTTAGCATCGCCATACATTACGTTTAATCCTGGCGCTGCAATTAAAGAAACTGCCTTTTTAAAGTCAGTTGTATTTTTGGCATGCGAAAGCCCGTAAGCAGCATCTAAAATTTGAATTGGCTCTCTCGTATACGTCCAAGACATTGCAATTGGATTCTTCTTTCCTAAAAGATCTATAAAATCGTTCATAACTGGTCCGTGACGAGTAATCTTAACCTCCAAAACAACATCTGATGAATCTTTTACTTTAATCGTTTTTCTTCTGATTTCGTATTTACTGAAACCTGTTGGTGTTTGATATTGAAAAGGATCATCTGCTTTATTTTTTTCTTGGTAAAAATCGATATCATCATTTTCAAACATCGTTAAACCATAAGCGTAATCCCTGTTATGCGCCAAAAGCGGAAACGGAGTTCCAGCCAAATAACATCCATACAATTCATGTTTTAGTGTTACAATATGTGCTTCATACCAAGTTGCAGGTTGCGAAAATCCAATATGCGGATCATTAGCAAAAATAACTTTTCCTGTTTTTGATTTATGTGGCCCAACAACCCAGCTATTGCTTCCAACAAATGGAGGAATTGGAGATTGATCCAACATGGCAGTTATAGATTTTGAAATCTCGGTATACTCTTCTGTTTTCTCTTTTGAGATTTTAATTCTTGTATTATTAAATTCTCCTTCAATACCTAAATCTTTCAAATAAGCAGTCCCATATTTATTTTTAATATCAGTTAACAAAGGATCTGTTTTCTGAGC
The DNA here is from genome assembly GCF_039581425.1 of Flavobacterium movens. NCBI lineage: Bacteria > Pseudomonadati > Bacteroidota > Flavobacteriia > Flavobacteriales > Flavobacteriaceae > Flavobacterium > Flavobacterium movens. The sequence continues at coordinate 119,395 of NZ_JBCPXY010000013.1, read as the reverse complement.
CATGGCAAAACTAAAAGACATATATCCAAAAATATTATAAACGTCTTTTATGGTAAATTTTTGCTTTTTTACACCCACCAAAGTAAACTCGATTGGCGTTACTCCTTCTTCTAGATATTGATTGATTCCATCTAAATACGCTTGAGTCAATTTATAACTTTCACTGTTTTTATCCAATTTTGCAATGGCTTTTGCCGAAGCTTCTTCGATTCCGATTCCCGCAAAAAATTTATCATTTTTAAGCGCTACAGCGCCAAAAAGTTCAGATAAACGTCCTGGAGCAATTCGACGTAACAATTCCATTTGCCATAATCTTTCCTGCGCATGTACATAGCCAAGTGCAGTCATAGCATCTTTTTCAGAATCGGCATAAATATGAGGCACTCCAAAATCATCAAAATAAACTGTGGTTTCTTTCTCGAGATTATTCAATTGCAAAGAGCCTTCATATTTCGGTTTTAGATGAAAAATGTAAGCGCATAAACCAATCGCAAGAATTACAATAAGAACCAATAATGTCAGCAGGATTTTTTTAATTATTCTCATATTTTAAAAAAGGATGAAATTCGTAATAATGTAACTTTTCTTAAAAATCTTATAAGAGACAATAGTCTTTAAAAGTCTAAATTTATGTATTTAAAATTAATCCTATAAATGTCTGTATATAAAAAAATAGCGATTGTCTTAATTTCTCTTCTTACACTTGTAATTCTTGCCAATGTCGGGTTGAATTACTGGATCAAAAAACAGCTTCCAATCATTATTCACGAAAAAAATAAAACCGCATATAATATCAATTATGAGAAAATTGAAGTCTCTCTTTTTTCTCGAAATATTAATGCACAGACTTTACTTGTCAGTCCAAAAAACGAACCGAAAGACAGCAAAAATGGACTTTTTTCTAAAATTGAATCTATCACAATAAAACATTTCAATATTTGGGATTTGGCTTTTCGCGATATCATTCAGGCAGAAAGTATAATTATCAATAAACCGCGAATCATTTTATACAAAAAAGGCGAAAAACTCATCAATAATAGCAAAAGCATTGAAAAAGAAATTATTGATCCGTTTCGAAAAATTATTGCAGTTTCTAATATTTACCTCAACGACGGATCGGTTGATGTTGTTTCTTTAGACACAGATAAACCTATTTTTAGCATAAAAAAAATACTTTTAAAACTAGAAGGCATTTTAATTACCGATGCAACTTTAAAAGAAAAAATTCCGATTCAATATAAAAAATATGCTCTCGTTTGCGACAGTTTATTTTACAGACCAAATGGTTTTTATTACATCAACATTGGAAAAATAAGTACCGAAAAGAATTTTTTAAAGATTAATAATTTCTCAAATCTGCCTCAATTTGAGCGTCGAGAATTTTTAAAACGTCTTGAAAAAGAAAAGGATATTTACAATTTAAAATTTGATTCGGCTCAAGTCGCAAAAATGGACTGGGGTTTCAAAAATAACCAGTTTTATTTCAAAGCAAATTCACTGATTATCCACCATTTTGACGCTAATATCTACCGCGGAAAAATGCTGAAAGACGATCCAAGCAAAAAATATCTTTATAATCATTTATTGCGAAATCTGAAATTTCCGCTTCAAGTTGACACATTACAAGTTTTAAAATCGAAATTGGTGTATGAAGAAGAACTTGATTTTGCCAAAGGTCCTGGAGTTTTAACTTTCGATAGATTCAATCTACAAGCAACTAATTTAAGAAGTGGTTTTGGTCTGAAAAAAACAGATGATGTAAAAATCAAAGTCAAATGTATTTTTATGAAAAACTCTCCGCTTGATGTCGATTGGCGTTTTAATGTTTTGGACAAAAGTGACGGATTTCATATTCAAGGTGTGATTTCAAATTTTGATGTTGGAGCTATGACAAGATTCACTAAACCCTACATCAACAGTACTTTTACCGGAACTTTCAATAAATACCGTTTTAATTTTTATGGAAATGACAACGGATCGAAAGGAAATGCCTCTTTAGATTATGAAGATCTGAAAGTCAAATTATACCAAAAGAAAAATCCTGAAAAAGAAGCCAAACTCAAAACAGCAGTTGCTAATTTACTAGTCAAAAACGATTCGAAAGAAAAACCCAAATCCGCCGAAGTCGAAGTAGAAAGGCTTCAAGATAGATCATTCTACAATCTTTTGTGGAGAAGCATTGCTGAATCCTTGAAGAAGATTTTGATTTAGGAGTTTTTTTTAGCCAAGAATTGCACGAATTGGCACTAATTTTTTATTCGCAGTGTGAAAAAAAGAAAAATTCGAGAAAATTTGTGCAATTCGCGGCAATCTTTTTGCAATATCCGCAATCCCTTTCAAACCTGACAATTATCAGGTTTTAGGACAATTTATTTTTCTTCATTTGTTCCTATTTTAATCCGAATACAAATGACAAAAAATAATCTGCATACTTTTCATATTCCAGTAATGGGACTTGCTTATACCATAGACAGTCCGATTCGAGTAGCGCAGTACGGAATTTCATCAGTTGTTGCTTTGGCAGACGATGATCTGATTGAAAAGATGCGTAATTTTTACAGCACAAAATTCAATATTCCTTACGAAGAAATTACTCAAAAATTTCACGACTATCGCGCTGAAAGAATTACCTCTTATTTAAATTTAGTCGATAAAATTGTAAAAGAGAAATTCGAAAACTTCAAAACAGAATTGGCAGAAAGCAAAACGGCTTTAGAAAATTTCATGTCAATGCTGCCGAATACTTCTGATATTAAAAAGGGATTTCAGGCTTTATTGGATGACGGAATTGCCTTTAAAGAAAACATTCAAAATTACATTGAATCGCATCTTTTTCCAGGAGAAATCGATGTGAATATCATGACGAAATTAGACAAAGATAATTTTATCAAAAACGAACAGCTTCCAGTTGAGTTTAATGACGCACACGCAGCTTTAAGAGGTTTTGCCAATAGTAACCTGGAATCTTCTGTAGTTCTTTCTGCTGGAATGAATCCGAGATTGTTTGGTTACTTCGAAAACTTCAAAGATTTTTTTCCGAATGAAAATAACGAACTAAAAAAGAAAATCATTCTAAAAGTAAGCGATTTTAGATCAGCAATGATTCAGGGAAATTTCTTAGCTAAAAAAGGACTTTGGGTTTCAGAATACCGAATTGAATCGGGATTAAACTGTGGTGGACATGCCTTTGCAACTGACGGACTCTTATTAGGCACTATTTTAGAAGAATTCAAGCAAAAAAAGGAACAATTGGTGCAATCGGCTCACGATTTAATGATTAAAGCTTTACAGGCAAAAAATCAGCCTACTCCTGAAAATCCCTTAGAATTAAAAATTACGGTTCAAGGCGGTGTTGGAACTGCTGCAGAACATGAATTTTTGTTAGACGAATATAAAGTTGATTCTGTAGGTTGGGGTTCGCCTTTTTTATTAGTTCCCGAAGCAACGTCTGTCGATAAAGAAACTCGCAATTTGTTGAAGGAAGCCAAAGAAGATGATTTTTATTTAAGCAATATTTCGCCTCTTGGAGTTCCTTTTAATACTTTGAAAGGAACTACAAATGAATTTTTAAAGCAAAAACGCATTCATGAAAATAAAGCAGGAAGTTCTTGTCCGAAGAAATTTCTAGCTTTAAGCAAAGAATATGATCCACACGGAATTTGCACAGCTTCAAAAAAATATCAGGATATTAAACTGGAAGAATTAGAAGCAAAAAAGGATTCGATATCTAATGATGAATTTGAGAAAAGTAAAATCAAAATCACCGAAAAATCATGTTTATGTGTTGGTTTGGCCAATGCTTCTTATCTAGAAAACGATATTAAAATAAAAGGTCAGGCTCAAGGCGTAGTAATTTGTCCTGGACCAAACTTAGCTTATTTTGATCAGGAGGTTTCTTTAAAAGAAATGATCCAGCATATTTATCAAGGCAAATCGATTATTAGAACAGACCGCCCGAACTTATTTATAAAAGAGCTTAAAATGTATGTTGAATATTTTAGAAATGAACTTAAGTCTATTTCTGGAGAACTTACAACAGCTCAGCTTAAAAAATGGACTACTTTTAAATCTAATCTGTTAGATGGAATTGAGTATTATAAAAATTTATTTGAATCGACGTCAGTCTTTAAGGGTCATCTTGATCAACTCGATTCTTGTAAATCAGAATTAGTTGGTATTAAAATTCCCGTTTCAGAGTTGGTTTAAAATTGAAAACCCCAAATTAAAATTTAATTTGGGGTTTGTTTTTATTTATAGAATAATTATTCCTTCTTCTTATTTTTACTATCAATAACAGCTCCTGTTCCAGTTCCTAATGCTGCTCCCGCTAAACCGCCAATAATGGCACCTTCGCCTTTTTTCTTACTGACAATTGCTCCTGTTGCAGCACCTACTCCAGCACCAATTACAGCTCCTTTAGCAGTTGCGCTCCAACCTTTCTTTTTAGCTGGTGCAGCTGCCGTTGTTGCGTCTTGCTGATGCACTACTACAACTTTCTCTTTTTGAGCTTCGATCTTTTCCTCGTTTAATTTCGCCATTTCAGTCTTCATCGAATCGATAACACGCTGTTTGTTAATCTCAACTTTCATTGAATCAATACTGGCTTGCTTGGCTTTATTTATATCTACTTTGCTCTGATTTTGGCAAGAAGTTAAAAATATCACGGTTAATAAAATATATAAGCCTTTCATGATTGTAAGTTTTAAAAAATTATACATTACAAAGTTCTTAATATCTGCTATAATGATTATTACAGAATTTCTTAGAAAGTTTATAAGATTTGAAGATTTTCTCGCTGCGTTTTATTTTTCAAGCTGAATGAAATTAATCTCGCAAAGTCGCTAAGACTCAAAGTTTTATTTTTTTTAAGCTTAATGGCTTCCAGCTTCAGCTGGATGAAAAAAAGTGATCAAAAGAAAAAGGCTTTAGCCAAACTGCACTAGTTTGGCTAAAGCCCCCTTAACTTCATCTTTAATACCCCAGCTAAAGCTGGAGGCTATTTAAAAAATCTTTTTAATCCTTTTAATCTGTGGCAAAAAAACTTTGCGCCTTCGCTCCCGATAGCTATCGGGATTGCAAGATTAATAAATTCTTACTTTCCTAAAATTCCTTTTTTAAGAATTTGCCCGAAATCGTACATATCTTCATAAGAACAATACAAAGGAACAGGCGCCAGACGAATTACGTTTGGTTCACGCCAATCTGTAATAACTCCGTTTTTCATTAAATAATCAAATAAAGCTCTTCCTTCACCGTGAAGAAAAACAGATAACTGTGAAGCTCTTTCTTCTGGATTTGAAGGCGTGATGATTTCAAAAGTACTTTCTACTTCTTTATCAATTTCATGAAGAATAAACTCTAGATAAGAAGTAATATGGTCACGTTTTTTGATTAATGCATCCATTCCAACCTCAGCAAACATTTCTACTGAAGCTAAATATGGTGCTAGAGAAAGAACTGGAAGATTACTAATCTGCCATCCATCTGCTCCGTGAACAGGATCAAAGTTTGGTTCCATTTTAAAACGACGCTCTTTGTTATGTCCCCACCATCCTGCAAATCTTGGCAAATCTGAATTATGATGTTTTTCGTGAACAAAACAACCCGAAGCATTTCCTGGTCCTGAATTCATATATTTATAACTGCACCAAGCAGCAAAATCTACATTCCAATCGTGAAGTTCTAATTTAATATTTCCAGCAGCGTGAGCCAAATCCCAACCCACTTTTGCTCCAGCTTTTTGTCCTGCGGCTGTAATGGTTTTAATATCAAAAACTTGTCCAGTATAATAATTTACTCCTCCAATTAATACCAAAGCCAGTTCGTCGCCAACTTCTTCAATCTTGGCTAAAACATCTTCCAGACGAATATTATGTTCTCCTTCTCTTCGTTTTATTTCTACAATTGCATCTTCAGGTTTGTATCCGTGAAAATTCACCTGACTTTGAAACATGTATTGATCTGATGGGAAAGCTTTCTCTTCGCAGATAATTTTATAACGTTTGCCTTTTGGCTGATAAAAAGAAACCATCAATAAATGAAGATTCACTGTTAAAGTGTTCATAACCGTAACTTCAGACGGAAGTGCGCCCACAATTTTACTCAATGGTTCAGCAAATCTTTCTTGATAATCCCACCAAGGTTTTTCGGCATAAAAATGACCTTCGACAGCTAGCTCTGCCCAGTCATTCATTACTTCATCTATATAAGCTTTAGTGCGTTTTGGCTGTAATCCTAGAGAATTTCCTGTGAAATAGATTACTCGTTTATCGTTTACTTTTGGAAAAATAAATTGCTCTTTATAATGGTTTAATGCGTCTTTCGAATCTAGCTCTCGTGCAAATTCGCGTGTATTTTGAAAAGTCATTGTGTTTTTGTTTTGGATGCTAAAATAACAAAAATTGTTTGTTTTGTTTCAGGTTTAAAGTTTCAAGTTGATATACTTAGTGTTTTTTTAACCGCAAAGTTCGCAAAGGATTTTTTATCAGGGCTATTGGTTACAAACGCTAAGTTCGCAAAGCTTTGTGTTCTTTTGCATTTGGCAAGCACAGACTCAGTAAAAAGTCCTTGCGAACTTTGCGGTTAAATTTCACAACGAACTTCAAACTTAAAACCTGAAACTTGAAACTTGAAACTTGAAACCATTAAAAAACAAAACCCGACAGGTTATAAAACTTGTCGGGTCTTCTTTATAATATAAATTCTAATTAAAGAATTAACATCGCGTCTCCGTAAGAATAGAATTTGTATCCTTCTTTGATTGCTTCGTCGTATGCTTTTTTCATTAAATCGTGTCCACAGAAAGCAGAAATCATCATTAATAATGTTGATTTTGGTGTGTGGAAGTTTGTAATCATACAGTTTGCAATACTGAAATCGTGAGGAGGGAAAATAAATTTATTCGTCCATCCTTCATAAGGATTCAAAGTATTAGCAGAAGAAACAGAACTTTCAATTGCACGCATAGAAGTTGTTCCTACAGCACAGATACGTTTTTTCTTTGCTTTTCCTTCATTAACAATATCGCAAGCTTCTTGAGTAATGATTAATTCCTCAGAGTCCATTTTGTGTTTAGATAAATCTTCAACCTCAACTGGGTTAAAAGTTCCTAAACCAACGTGTAAAGTTACCTCAGCAAAATTTACTCCTTTGATTTCTAATTTCTTCAAAAGGTGTTTTGAGAAGTGTAAACCCGCAGTTGGTGCAGCTACAGCTCCTTCTTCTTTTGCGTAGATTGTTTGGTATCTTTCAGCATCTTCAGCAGTTACTTCTCTATTGATGTATTTAGGAATTGGAGTTTCTCCAAGTTCTGTCAATTTATTTCTGAATTCTTCATAAGAACCATCGTATAAGAAACGTAATGTTCTACCACGAGAAGTTGTATTGTCAATTACCTCAGCAACTAACGAATCGTCATCACCAAAATAAAGTTTGTTACCAATACGGATTTTTCTAGCTGGATCAACTAAAACATCCCAAAGGCGTTGCTCTGAATTTAATTCTCTTAATAAGAAAACCTCAATTCTCGCTCCCGTTTTTTCTTTGTTTCCGTACAAACGCGCAGGGAAAACTTTTGTATTGTTAAGAATTAAAACGTCTCCGTCATCAAAATAATTGATAACATCTTTAAACATTTTATGCTCGATAGTGTTTTTTTTACGGTCAATTACCATTAAACGAGATTCATCTCTGTTTTCTGCTGGAAATTCAGCCAAAAGTTCTTTCGGTAAATTGAAATTGAAGTGTGATAATTTCATATTTGAGTTGTTGATTTTAGAGTGTAGCTTTTAGATTTGTTTATCTAAAAATTTAAATCGGTTGCAAATATACGATTGTGAGATAGGCGTTGTCAAGTGTTTTGATGTTTATTTTCAAAAGTCCTTGATTTACTGCACTTTCAGATTGACTTAAAAAGCTATTCTTTAAGTCAATTTTAACTTTTTTGAACTATATTAGAAACATAAGTTCATTTAAAGCAAACCTATAATTTGGCTAAAGCCAAAAAAACATCTATAAAACCTTGAGCTAAAGCTGAAAGCAAATCAATTACAAAAAAACATCTAAAATTCAACCATAAAAAAACCTCTGGTTAAAACCAGAGGCTATGTTTTTAATTTAAATGAACTTATGTTTCTTACATGGTTCAAAAACTACAATTCTGAGATTTGAAAGTTCAAGGCTTTTAAATCGTTCCAAAAATCTGGATATGATTTAGAAACTACTTCGGCATCATCAATAATAATTGGAACTTTTATTGCCAAAGGCGCAAATGCCATTGCCATTCTATGATCATTATAAGTTGCAATATGAATATCGTGTTTTATATTATCAGACTTTACTAAAGTTAAACTGTCGTTTGTAACAGAAATATTTGCTCCTAATTTAGTCAGTTCTGTTTTTAGCGCTTCTAGTCGGTCTGTCTCTTTAATTTTTAAAGTGTGAAGACCTGTCAAATAACATCCAATTCCTAAACCTAAACAAGTTACTACTATTGTCTGAGCAATATCTGGCGTATTGTTTAATTCAAAATTTACATCTTGATAATTAAACCCTTCCACTTTCTCCAAAGTCATTTTGTTGTTTTGGAAAGTAGTTTTTACACCCATTTTTTCATAAAGAGAAACTAATTCTGAATCTCCTTGAAGGCTGTTTTCTTTATAACTGCTTAAGGTTATTTTTGCAGCATCAGATAAAGCTACAAGACTAAAGAAATAAGAAGCCGAACTCCAATCAGATTCTACAACCATTTCTTTTGATTCAACAGTTTCTTTCGGATAAACTTTGATTACATTTCCTTCAAAACTTGTTTTAATATCTAAATCATTAAGCAAAGCCAAAGTCATTTTGATGTACGGAATCGAAGTAATTTCTCCTTCTAAAGTCAATTCTAGACCGTTGTCTAATTTTGAAGCCACTAATAAAAGTGCCGAAATATATTGGCTGCTCACATTTGCCGCCAAGTTTACTTTTGAAGCCGTAACTTTTTTTCCTTTAATTCGAATTGGCGGATATCCTTCTTCCTTTTCATAAGAAATCTCAACTCCTAATTGTCTTAAAGTGTCTACTAAAATTTTGATTGGGCGTTCCTGCATTCTACTAGAACCTGTCAAAACTACTTCTCTACCTTCGTTAACCGAAAAATAAGCAGTAAGAAAGCGCATTGCAGTTCCAGCATGATGAATATCTACAATTTCGTCATTTCCTGCTAAAGCTTTCTGCATTACTTCGCTGTCGTCTGAATTTGAAGTATTGGCTAAAGTAATATTGGGAAATAATGCTTTTAATAACAATAAACGGTTCGTTTCACTTTTAGAACCGGTGATATTTAGTTGCGAATCATCAATGGTGAATGGTGAATTCGTCGTTAATTTTAAATTCATGATATTAGTTATGAGTTGCAAATTATGAGTAACATAATCCAAGCGCGCAATTTACCACTCCTCGCTCGTAAATCAAAATTCACACTGAAATTTCACAATTATTTCAATTTATCGTTGTTTTTGTGACGATCTTTATCTCTAACCGATTTTAAGTCCATTTTTTTATCAAATGCAGCCTGTAAATCTATTCCTGTCTGATTTGCCAAACACAGCACAACAAAAACAACATCTGCTAATTCTTCTCCTAAATCTTTGTTTTTGTCGCTTTCTTTTTCAGATTGTTCGCCATAGCGGCGTGCAATAATTCTGGCAACCTCTCCAACTTCTTCGGTTAGCTGTGCCATATTAGTCAATTCGTTAAAGTAACGAACTCCATGTTCTTTTATCCAAGTATCAACATCCAGCTGTGCATTTTTCAAATCCATCTTCTATATTTTTTTAAGAATTATTTTTTCATTTTGGCTTACGATCATTTTCTGAAAAAACTCTTTTATCATTCCGTAATCCTCAGCTGCAAAAATACTATTGTTGATTTCTTTTTGACTTACAATTTGAATTTTGTTTTCAGTAACTGAAAAATTTAAGATAAAAGACATCTGTTTGTCTTCTGAAGTTATCTTTACTGGTTTTGGTATAGATTCGACAACATATCCTTCTGGAATCTGAATATTAAAATTATACTTTTCCATGTTTTTATATCCGAAATAAATAGGCATTTGTCTTCTTTCCTGATTGAAAGGGTTTTTGCTTCGGGTAAAAAACAACAATGGATTGACAAAAATCTTTCCCTGAATAATATCTGAACGACTGCCCGAAGAAAAAGAAAAAGTTTCAATAACAGACTGATCTAAATTTGATTTCTGATTTTCTATTTTATAATTTGAAATATTCAAACCTCCTAAATTATTTTCAAATTTTTCAAGATAAGCGTCTTCCGTTTTGGCTTTGTTTTCCTCTCTGAAACTGTATGCATCATATTCTGTTCGCTGCACTCTACCTTGACCATTCATTTTTCCGTCAGGGTCAATTTTGACTATAAGGCTGTAAATTTCTTTTGACTGTACTGCAGGATCTAATTCAATTTCTTGAGAATTTCCATCTTTCATAATTAATCTTCCCTTCCAATTTAAAACATTTAATGGTAAAATGTTAGGAGCTGTAAGCTTACGAGATGCATCCAAAAGAATTCTTTTCCCGTCAATTTCGGCTGCCGCTATAACGTAATTGAATCCTGTTCTTGTGGGATAAACCGGAAGTCCGTTCTGGATTGTACTTACTAAAACCGGATTTGCTTCTATACCAGCCGCGCGAAGCATATTTATCAGAATAAAATTGATTTCCGCAACATTTCCTGTTTGTTCTTTATAAGCTTTTGCGACGCCTTTTTCTGTATAACAACTATTAATTTCATTCCAGTTCATTCGATTTTTAACGTAAGTAAAAATCAGGTTTAATCTTTCATTTTTATCTTCTACGTTAGACAATAATTTATTTAAATCATCTGTAAATAATGTAATTTCATTAAGCTGCTTACCAAAACTTTCGTCTTTAAAAATAGTTTTGGCAACACCTTCCCAAGTTAAACTGTAATCTTTAACAGGCTGATCAGGAAGACGAACCCTTTCAAGTTCCTGCTGAATGCTTCCGCGATAATTTTCGAGGTTATTGATGTATGGTTCTTCTTTTAATGCCGGAACGTCTTTTCCTGTATAAAAAGTTTCAATTTGTTTATAGCTAAATGAGTTTGTCTGATTATAAGCGTTATCAAAGTTCTGACTGGCATTTGTAAATTTAGATTCCGTTTCTAGCGGAATTCCTCCGATTAAAAGCGGTTTATAGATATAAAACTCTGGAATCTGTGTTTTATAATAAAAATAGTTAACAGGAATATCAAACTGAATATCGAAATCTGGAAATTTTATAAGGTTTTCAGATCTTAAAACATATTTGTATTCAATAATAGAACCTTCTTTCACATTTGGCAGAGTGATCGTTTTTTCTTTCCAATACTTATTAATCTTAGTTTTAAATTCTCCCTGATTATTTAGTTTTGTTTTTACAATGTCTCCGTTCTCTAAATTATAGGTCATTGCTTCCGAAAATTCTAAACGATCCTCGTTTAACTTTTCATAACCAATATAAAAACGCACTTTCTGATCGGCCCAACTTAAACCTTCTTTCTTATAAATTTTAATTTTTACCTCGCAGACATGATTGGCATAAAATCCAACATCCTTGTTGTAGCCAAAATAAGTCCTACCTTTTTTAAACAAGATAGCAGCGGGTGCGCTGCTGTCTTTAGGATGGACTTTCTCATTTAATTCTGCAATCGTTACTTTGCCCAATTCATAATTTTGAGCTTGAATGGTTATTGTACTCCAAAAAAAGGCGACACATATTAGGAGAAATCTTGGCATACTATTTTTAGATACGTTTTAAAACTATTTTTTCAGTCTGTTTTGCAATCATTTCTTTATAGTAATCTTTAAGAACTCCATATTGTTCTCTAGATACTATAGGAGAATTAATTTGGTTTGATACTAACAACTGCAGCATATTATCCTTAACCGCAATATTATATCTAAAAACTCCAAGGCCTCCCTCCATTGACAATACGCCTGCAAGAGGAACTGTTTCTAAAGCAAATCCCTCGGGAATTCTTATACTAATAGTGTATTTTTCTACAAAAGGGAATCCAAAATCTACAGGATATTCTCTTGTTTCCTGTTTAAAAGGGTTTTCTGTATTGGTAAAAAAAAGCAGTGGTTTAATATATATTTTATCTCCAATTAACTCACACAAATTGGCACTAGCAAATGAAAAACTTTCTACAGCTGGCAATAAGATATCTTTTTGATTTAAACGGCTGTATTCGGTTATTTCGATTTTACCATACTTGTTTTCAAGATCGTCGATATAAACATCTTCTTTAACGTTTTCAAAATTATTTCTAGACTCCATTCCTTTGTGTTCGGTATACTGACGTCTTACTTTTCCATTTATTATATCTCCAGATTCAATTGTATAATCAATCGAAATATTATCAACTGCAAATTTTTTAGGGACTAAGTCAATGCTTTCTGAAGTTCCATTTTTACGAATTAATCTTCCTAACCAATTTAAATCTCTCAAAGGAAGTACATTTGGAGCTGAAAACGGATCTGTTGCATCGAGTAATATCATTTCACCTCCTGTTTCAACAGCTGCAATTACATAATTAAAAGCAGTCAAATTAGGGAAAAAAGCAATTCCGTTGGAACGCGTACTAATCAAAACAGGATTTGCAGTAAGTCCAGCACTTCTAAGCATTGCTGTGAGCATCAAATTAACATCTGCGCAATTTCCTATTTTTTCTTTGTATGCTTTTCGGACACCTTTTTCGCATGAATATCCCGTATGATTATTCCATTTTACGTTTGATTTCACATATTCTAAAATCGCTGCAATTTTGGCGGTAACGGTCGTCTTTCCTTCCAATACTATTTTAAGATCATCTTCAAAATACCCTGATTTGTTTAATTCCTGCCCAAAAGAATCGAAATCATAAATAGTTTTAGCAACACTTGTCCAATCTGATGAAAATGTTTTAGACAACTGTCCAGGAACGGCAATCCTTTCTAACTCAAAAGAAATCCCTGTTCTATAATTGTCAATATTATTTACATAAGCTTCTTCTCTAATTGCTGGGAGATTTTGAAAAACGTAGCTTGTTTCTGTAGCGACATAATTATAAGTATTTGCAATTTTTGAATTTATTTTAGGAGGAAAAAAACCTTTAAGATTTCTTTTAAATACAAAGGCATCTGGGAAAATTGTTTTAAATTCAGAATAATTAACTGGAATGTTTTCTTGAAAATTGAAATTATAAGTACTTAAAAATCCTCCTTCTTCTGTATACTGATATTCAATAATAGAACCTTCTTTTACTTCTGGAAAAGCTATTTTTTTTATCCAGTAATTATTATTGGTTTTTTCAACAAATTCGTTTTCAGGCTTTAACTTTGTCTTTACAATCTTTCCGTCTACTAAATTGTAGGTAAATGCACTGACAATATTTACATAATTTGTTTTTCCAGCTGCGAAATAAATCTGGACATTTGACAGATTATAACCTTCTCCCTTATAAATTTTAATTTTTTTTGCGGTAGTCTTTTGAGAATTTCCATTCATATGAAGATCTATAGTAACATTGCTATACAAAACAGCAGCAACAGAAGCAGAATCTTTAGGATATTTTTTTTCTTCCAGCTGTGCTATTGTAACATTTCCCAAAGAGTTATTTTGTGCATTGCCTTTTAGAAATGCACAAAACAAAAGAATCGAAATTAAGAGCCTCACCATAATCTAAATACGTTTTAAAACGATTTTTTCTGTTTCTTTGGCTATCATTGTTTTATAATATTCCTTTAGCATTTCGTACTTTTCGGCAGAAACAATAGCCTCATTTATCTGATGTAAGATAGCCAATTGTAAAGTATCTCCATTGGCTATAATATTAAATTTAAAAGCCCCAAGATTATCTTCCATAGATACAACAGCTGGAGCTGGCAATGTTTCTACTGCAAAACCTTCTGGGATTTTAATCGTAATATTATACTTATCTGCAAAAGGATAGCTAAAATCAACTGGATATTCTCGCGTTTCTTGTTTAAAAGGGTTTTTATCGTTGGTGAAAAACAACATCGGACTTACATATATTTTATCACCAATTAGTTCGCATAAATTATTTCCTTTAAAAGAATAAGTTTCTATAATAGGAAGAAGCATATCTTTTTCATTAGTTCTAGAGTAGTCACTAATTTCTATTTTATTATTTTGGTTTTCTAGCTTCTCTAAATATTCTTCTTCTTTTAAACTTTCAATATTACTTCGGGTAATCATTGCATTATAATCCATGGATTGTCTTCTTGTTTTCCCTGTAATCATTCCAGTATTATCGATACTATAAGTTAGAAAAACATTATCAGCTGATGTCTTTTCTGGCATTAAATTAATTTCTTCTGACGAGCCGTCTTTTCTAATCAATCTTCCTGACCAATTTAAAACTCTTAGCGGTAAAATATTTGGAACCGAAAATTTTTCTGATGCATCTAGTAAAATATATCCATTTGGTGTTTCAACCGCAGCAATTACATAATTGAATGCTGTTCTATTAGGAAACAAAGCAATACCATTTGATCGCGTACTTACTAAAACTGGATTGGCAGTTAAACCCGAATAACGAAGCATTGCCGTTAACATTAAGTTTATATCTGCAATATTACCTGTTCTTTCTTTGTATGCTTTCTTAACTCCATTATCACAGCCATAACCAACATAACTATTCCATTTTACGTTTGATTTTACATGATTTAATATAACAGCAATTTTCTCTTCAGGGGTGCTAATTCCTGTAAGTATTTTTTTTAAATCCTCTTCAAAATAACCCGTTTTATTTAATTCAGGACCAAAATCTTCATATTCATAAATCGTTTTCACCACAGAATTCCAATCTGTCGAATATTCTTTCATTGGACTATTCGGGAAATGTGTCAATGACAGTTCATGCTGAATACTAGAAGTATAATTATCGATATTATTTACAAAACTTTCTTCTTTTAAAGCGGGAAAGTCTTGAGCCACGTAGGTAATCTCTGTTTCTAAATAGTCTATTTTATCAGAATAAAATTCCGTTTGAGATACACGCCCTCCACTTCTTTCTTTTCCGTTGATTGTTATTGATCTCGAGTTTTTTAATGTTGTTGCTTTTGGAAATATATACCCTTTCTGTCTTGGCTTAAAGACATAATATTCTGGATAAGCTACTTTTAACTCTGAATAATTTACAGGAATTGAGGTTTGAAAATCCCAATCACGAATAATACCAGCATTTGGACATTTGATCGTATAGCGAAATTCTATTACCGAGCCTTCCTTTACATTTGGCATTGCGATTTTCTTTTGCCCCCTGTATTTAGAAATAACTTCATCAAAAGTTCCGTCGCTTTTTAATTTAGTTTTTTCAATTTTGCCATTAACTAAATTATAAGTTACTGCATCAGCAAAAAATACGCGTTCTTTTAAGTTATTCGTATTATAGTACCAAACTTGCTGATTAGCCCATTCGTAACCTTCTTTTTTATAAATTTTAATACGCGTTTCTACATCGGTCATCATGTAAAAACCATCATTTTGATCATACTCCATTCTAGAAACACCTTTTTTATAAAGGATTGCCGCTACAGCCGAAGTATCTTTTGGATGTACTTTCTGTTCAAGTTCTGCAACAGACACTTTTCCGAGTTTAAATTCTTGCGAAATTATTTTTGGACCAAGTAATAAAATCGCACAAAGGCTAAATAGTTTAATAATTTTCATTGGTAATTTTTGGTTGGTTTTGGTTTAAAATAGTTAGTTCTTGGTTAATATAATCTTAGCATTATCGTTTCTAGAAACTTGTTCCATAAACAAACGGTATTCATCATATTCTTTATTTGAATATTTTCCTTTGTTAAGGAACATAGATCTTTTATACGTTAATTTGTTATTGTCTTTTTTAATAATCTCGGTCTTGTATTCACCAAATTTTCCTTTTAGCTCATAATTTGACGGAAGAAATTCGATACTGTATCCTTCCGGAAGAGTAATCTCTATTTCATCGGTATCCAAATAGCCACGCTGAATTTGAAATGGATTTTTACGATTTCGAACCCGTTTTATATTCCCTGTATTCTGATTAAAGGCATCAACAACAAAAATCATTTTATTACCCGTCAGCGTTCCATAATTTGCTGCACTTAACTGAACATCCTCAGTAAAACGAATATTCTCTTTATCGTTGCTAAAAGTAATCTTACCCAATTTCAAATTATTGATATTCTCCCAATAGTCCTTATAATGCTCCTCTTTTTCATTTGGTTGCATGTTTTCTACTCGAGATTTAAGTGCGTATTGGCTTCCTTGGGATGCTATTTTTAATGTTCCTGAAAAATTCCCAGTCCCATCAATTGTATACGTTCCTTTACCGTCTTGAATATTTCCTTTGTCATCGTAAATTTTGGTGCGAACAATTTCTCCTCCTTCTGGTTTTACCACCAAAACATCACGATCGTCTGTAAAAATTCCTTGGTAACCAAAAGGATCATCTTGGCTTGTACATTCTAGCCAGATGTAATTATCTTTATTCGGAATCGCCAAAATCATGTGGTTTCCCTGCATCGAAACAAAATCAGACTGAATATCGGATTTATAGCGATCTCCGTATAAAATAGTGTTATACGAAGGAACGTCTACAGCCTGTAAAAGTGCTTTTGTATAATTAGACAATGCTTTGCAATCTCCATATCCTAGACGATCAACATCAGTTGCAAGCATAGGTTTCCAACCACCAATACCAACTGCAATGTTTACATATCGGGATTTTTTCTGGACATAATCATAAATGATTTTAGCTTTCTTTATATGATCTTTTTCATCACCAACAAGAGCTTTAATTTTGGCTTTGGTTTCTTCAGTTAAAACTGTAGTTCCAGTTAAGATTTTATCATCATACCATTTGCCAAATGCTTCCCAAGTAGTAGCATTTCCATCAACTCCTTCCAAGTGGAAGTTTTCTAATCCCATCATAACCTTAGGAAAAAGATCTGACGGAGAAGGACTAAGATCTTCTTGTTTTTGAGCAACTATATTTGTTGCTAAATAACTTAAATTGGTGTCGGTATCTGCTGTTTTTTTTATATTGAAATTATCAAATCGGAACTCTTTTTTCTTAAACCCCAATCCTTTAGGAAAAGTAACATTCAAAATACATTTTTCTATGCTTACGTAATAATTACCAATAAAATACCATTGTGGAATAAATGCTGTATTTGAAGTTTCTGTTTCGCACGTAAAAGCAATTGTAAAAGGATATGAAATTGGGGTATAGTCCAAATAAACTACTCGATTATCTGAAAAAAGAGTGCTTCCGCTTACTGCGCTTTGATCTCTAAAATCTTTTCTTTTGATTTTCTTTATCTCATTTCCTAAAGCATCATAAACGATTGCTTCAATATTTTTTATTGACTTTGTTTTATCATAATGACTAAAAGCGTCAATGTGATTCAATCCTTTTTCATTTAAAACAGAAACGACCCTTTGAGTTTTAATGTTCATGCTTCTTTGTGAAGCAATGACAATATCCATCTGGTCTAAACGAAGAACAGCGTTGGCATTTTGCGTTAAACTATCAGGAATAGAAAATATTGGATAAATGTTCTTTTGAGCAGAAGAATTCGCAGTATATAATAAAAAAAATAATGCGCAAAAAAGGTTTTTCATTAGTAGGTATTTTCGTCAAATATATATTATTTTCAGAAATCCTTAACAAATGTTTAATAATATTTTTATTCCCTATTTTTGCTGTCTATTACAATAGTAACTGGACCGTCATTTAGAAGACTAACTTTCATATCGGCACCAAAAATTCCAGTTTGGATTTTCTTATCGAATTCTTTTTCAACCACTTGAACAAAGTTTTCATACATTGGAATTGCAAAATCTGGTTTTGCTGCTTTTATGTAAGAAGGACGATTTCCTTTTTTAGTGGATGCGTGAAGCGTAAATTGACTGACAACGATTATATCTCCGTCAACATCTTGCACCGAGCAGTTCATAACATCATTTTCGTCTCCAAAAATTCTCATTTTAATGATTTTTCCAGCAAGCCAATCAATATCTTCCTGAGTATCGGCTTCTTCTATTCCGACTAAAATTAATAAACCTTTTTGTATATCGGCAACAATTTTAGAATCAACTGTTACTGACGCTTGGGAAACCCTTTGAATTACTACTTTCATTTATTTTTAAGTCTGAAAGTCAAAAGTCAAAAGTCAAAAGTCTAGCACGTTTCTAAAAAACTTTAAGACTTTTGACTTTTGACTTTCGACTAATTTTACTTTCTCGTTTCATCACTCGCAGCACGATCTTCGCCATAAGTATCGGTACGATAATGTTCGTCGTCACCTTCAAGGATTTTAAGGTAACTATTATAGCGTGACCAAGCAATTTCATCTTTTTCTAAAGCTGCTTTTATGGCACAATGTGGTTCTTCTTTATGCAAACAGTTATTAAACTTACATTGATCTTTCAATTTAAAGAATTCTGGAAAATAATCGGTGATTTCTGTTGGCTCCATATCAACGATTCCGAAACCTTTAATTCCAGGAGTATCAATAATTCGGGCATCAAAAGACAAATCGTACATTTCGGCAAAAGTTGTAGTATGCTGGCCTTGTTTGCTTTGTTCTGAAATTACCGAGGTCTTCAAATGAAGACTAGGTTCCATTGCATTTACCAAAGTTGATTTTCCAACACCCGAATGTCCAGAAAACATACTTACTTTTCCAATCATCATTTCTTTTAGCTTATCAACACCTTTATTTTCTGTTGATGAAATTCGGAGACATTTATATCCAATTTCCTGATAAATATGTTGCAAATAAAGCTGATCATCTAAAGTCTGTTCTGTTAAAGTATCGAT
Organism: Flavobacterium movens; assembly: GCF_039581425.1. Taxonomy (NCBI): domain Bacteria; kingdom Pseudomonadati; phylum Bacteroidota; class Flavobacteriia; order Flavobacteriales; family Flavobacteriaceae; genus Flavobacterium; species Flavobacterium movens. The sequence goes on along the minus strand of NZ_JBCPXY010000013.1, from coordinate 100,516 downwards.
TTTATTAAAAACTAGAACAGCTTCAATTCCGTATGCTTCGGCAGTAACCAAAAAACGATCAATAAAGCTAGTCGTTGTTGGCGGATTATCAATGGTAACCAATAAAAAAACCTGATCGATATTGGAAGCAATAATATGAATCTGCTTGGACAAATTAACCGATTTACGAACAATATAGTTTTTTCGTTCATGAATATTATGAATCGTACCGGTAACAGCATCCGAAGTTTCATCTAATTCATAATCGACAATATCGCCTACAGCAATAGGATTGGTACTTTTTATGCCCTTAATTCTAAATTTCCCTTTCATACGGCATTCCACAAAATCTCCTTGTTCAGATTTTACGGTATACCAGCTTCCTGTAGATTTGTATACGGTTCCTGTCATTCTTTTATTTTAGATTTCTGATTTTAGATTTTAGATTAAAACCTAAATCTTTTGCAAAGATAAATGAATAATTTTAAAGATGACTCACAGTTGAAACCGTATGCTATATTATGCAAAACAAAAATCCCCACCACTTTTTTCAAAGCAATGGGGATTTTAAAAAAACAATCTATTTTTAATATTGTGTTATAAGAAAACTTACCATTAGTTGCGAAACAAACTTAAATCAACTTATATCACTTATATACTTTAAGACAAAATTATGCGTTGAAAATTTTCTCTTGGTGACCAATACTTTCTTGGTGGATCGCTTTGAACATTCTCAAAACGAATTCTTCAGTAAGACCTTTTTTCTCACCTTCTAAAATCATTTTCCCTAAGATTTCATTCCAACGGTTGTTTTGAAGGATTGCAACGTTAGCATCTTTTTTCACCTGACCAATTTCGTCAGCTACTTTCATACGTTTTCCTAACAATTCTAATAAGTTAGCATCCAAAACATCAATGTTAGCTCTTAATTTTTTCATTTTTTGGCTGTACTCATCTGTAGTATCATCCGTTTTTCTGATAGTCAAATCTTTAATGATTTGTTTCAAAGCCTCAGGAGTTACTTGCTGAGCAGCATCAGACCAAGCATTATCTGGATCGATATGCGTTTCGATAATCATACCATCGTAATTCAAATCTAAAGCCTCTTGAGTCACTTCGAAAATCATTTTACGATCTCCAGTAATGTGAGATGGATCGATGATTAATGGCAAATCAGGGAATTTATTTTGCAATTCGATAGCAATCTGCCATTCTGGAATGTTTCTGTATTTTGTTTTTTCGTAAGTAGAGAAACCTCTGTGAATAACACCTAATTTCTCGATACCTGCCATGTGTAAACGCTCAACACCACCTAACCATAAAGCTAAATCTGGGTTTACAGGGTTTTTAACCAAAACAATTTTATCAGTTCCTTTTAATGTATCAGCAATTTCCTGAACTGCGAAAGGGTTTGCCGTTGTACGTGCACCAACCCATAAAACGTCGATATCGTGTTCTAAAGCCAGTTTACAGTGAGCTGCAGTTGCAACTTCAGTTCCCATTAATAAACCAGTTTCAGCTTTAGCTTTTTGCAACCATTTTAATCCAATTTCTCCAACACCCTCAAATCCTCCTGGACGAGTTCTTGGCTTCCAGATTCCAGCTCTGAATACGCTTACTTTTGAATCTTTTAATTCGTGAGCAATTTTTAAAACCTGATCTTCAGTTTCTGCACTACAAGGTCCAGCTATCACAAGTGGGTGATTTAAATTGAAATCTTCTAACCACTTTCTCATTTCTTTTTTATTTTCCATCGTTTTTATAGTTTACTTTTTTATAGTTATTCCGTTTAATATTTCTCTAATTTTATTTACACTTTCCATTTCTTCAAAAATGGCGTTGTAATTGTCGTCTGCTAGCAAATCTCTAAATTGAGTCAAATTTGCAATATAACCTTCTAAGGTTTCCAGAACGTATTCTTTGTTTTGTTTAAAAATGGGTGTCCACATTGCGGGTGAACTTTTTGCTAGACGAACGGTACTCTCGAATCCACTTCCCGCCATATCAAAAATATCCTGCTCGTCTTTTTCTTTTATCATTACTGTTTTTCCTAGCATAAACGAACTAATGTGCGATAGATGCGAAACATAAGCAATGTGTTTGTCGTGCGAAACTGGATCCATATATCGAATTCTCATTCCTATTTCGCTAAAAAGCTGTAACGCTTTTTCCTGCAATTTGAAAGCGGTTTTTTCCACTTCACAAATAATGTTTGTTTTTCCTTTAAACAAACCTTTTATCGCTGCTGAAGGCCCAGAAAACTCTGTTCCTGCAATTGGGTGCGTAGCAATAAAATTTCTTCTTTTTGGATGATTGGCAACCACATCGCAGATGGGCTTTTTGGTCGATCCTACTTCAAATACAATTGTTTTGTCTCCACTTGCATCCAGAACTTTAGGCAACACTGTCAGCGCCACATCCACCGGAACCGAAACGATTACAAAATCTGCTTTTTGTAAATCTTCGAAGCTTCCCGCTTCATCAATAACTCCAAGATCAATTGCTTCCTGCAAATGTTTTTCGTTATTGTCAATTCCGAAAATAATCGCATTCGGATGCTTTTCTTTGATGTCTAACACCATCGAACCGCCAATTAATCCTATTCCTATTACGTATACTTTCATAATTTTTTAAATTCCAAAATTTTAAATTCCAAATTCCAATTAAAAAGCTTCAACTTCGCTCAGCCTGACAATCTGGATAAAAATCTTGATTCTTGATTCTACAATCTTAATACTCTAAAATCGATCAATCGCTTCTTGTACTTTTTCTTCTTTCACACACAATGAGAATCTGATATATCCTTCGCCGTTACTTCCAAAAATGGTTCCTGGCGTGATGAAAATATGTTTGTCATATAATATTTCGTCAATGAACTTCTCTGCTGATTCAATTCCTTCTGGCAATTTCGCCCAAACAAAAAGACCAACTCCTTCTTTATAAACTTCGCAACCTAATTTTTCTGCAAGTTTTTCTGTCAATTCTCTACGGCGTCTGTAAATTTTGTTTTGGTCTTCGAACCAAGATTTATCACATTTTAAAGCAGCGATAGCACCTTTTTGAATTCCGTAATACATTCCGCTGTCCATGTTACTTTTTACTTTTAGAACTGCATCGATAATTTCAGCATTTCCTAAAACCATTCCGACTCTCCAGCCAGCCATGTTGAATGTTTTACTTAATGAATTCAGCTCTAAAGCCACATTTTTAGCGCCTTCAACCTGCAATAAACTCATCGGATTATCATTCAAAACAAAACTATACGGATTGTCATTGATCAATAATATATTGTGTTTTTTAGCAAAAGCAACCAATTTTTCAAATAACGCTAAACTTCCTCTCGCTCCTGTTGGCATGTGCGGATATCCCAGCCACATAATTTTCACTTTCGAAAGATCCAGTTTTTCTAAAGCTTCAAAATCCGGTTCCCATCCATTTTCTTCTTTCAAATCATAATAAACCGGAACTGCCTGAACCAAATTAGTTACTGATGTATAAGTTGGATAACCTGGATTCGGAATCAAAACGTGATCGCCTTCGTTTAAAAATGCTAACGAAATGTGCATAATTCCTTCTTTTGAACCCATAAGAGGTAAAATCTCATTATTAGGATTCACTTCAACACCAAACTGATCACGATAAAAATCAGCCATCGCCTGTCTCATTTCTGGCAACCCCTGATAGCTTTGATAACCATGCCCGTTTTCGTCTTGAATTGCTGCAGCGACTGCCTCAATTACTGCTTTTGACGGACTCAAATCAGGGCTTCCAATTCCCATATTGATGATCGATTTTCCTTCAGACATCAGCTGTCTCACTTCTCTGAGTTTTGATGAGAAGTAGTATTCTTCAACTGTGTCTAATCGTTTTGCTGTTGTAATCATTTTTTTTATTGCTTTAGGCCGTAAGCTTTAGGCTTTAGGCTCTTTTAAACTCTTTAATTTATTTTTTTGACTTTAAGACTTTCGACTTTCCAACTTTATGACTAAAATTTAAGACTCACTTAAAGGTTTTGTATTTTTATATTCTCCTAACACTTTAAAATATTCTGCCATGATGTTTAATAACGTTTTGGCTTTTGCGAAATCTTCGTATTTGTCGAATGTCACATCTACGAAGAATGAATATTTCCAAGGTGTTTCAATTTTTGGAAGCGACTGAATTTTTGTCAAATTCAGTTTGCAGTCACTCATAACATTTAAAACCGCTGCCAAACTTCCTCTTTTGTGATCTAATTCAAATTTTACAGAGGCTCTGTTGATTTCGTTTTCTGGCAAAAATGAATTTTGCTTTTTAATGATTACGAAACGAGTCATATTGTTTTTGATCGTTTGAATCGATGATGCAATAATATCTAGATCGTACATTTCAGAAGCGGTTACACTTGCAATCGCTGCAATTCCAGTCAATTGTTTTTCTTGAATTCTTCTAGCTGTTTCAGCCGTATCTTTATCCTCAACCAATTTGATATTTGGATATTGTTTCAAGAAATCCATACACTGCAAAAGTGCCATCGGGTGTGAATGAACTTCTCTTATGTCTTCAATTTTCTGACCTTTTAAAGCCATTAAATTCTGCTGAATGTTTAAATAATGCTCTCCAATTATGTGCAAATTATTCTTATCAATCAATGCATAATTCGGAATAATTGGCCCTGCAATTGAATTTTCGATCGCCATAACGGCCTGATCAGATTTTCCGGCAATAAGGCTGTCGATCAATTCTTCAAAAGACAGACATTCATCAATATCCACATTTCCAGAGAAATACTCTTTTACAACCTGATGATGAAATGATCCTTTAATACCTTGTATTGCAATTTTCGTTGTCATATAGTCAAAAAAAAATCCTGATTTGCATCAGGATTGTATATTAGTTTTATTTGTCTTAAATTTTATCTCAAATAACCATAGCACAATCCTGACTTCTACTAAAGAAGAAATAAAAATTGTTGCTAAAATAAAAACGGTTACTAGCCATTTTGTTTGTGTTTTGTTTTAAATTCTCTGCGAATGTATAAATTATTTTTAGCGCACCAAAAAAAAGATTGCATTTTATGAAACAAAAAGGGATTTCTTAACAAATTTAGCAGGTTTTGTATGATAATATAAAAAAATCGGCTTAAAATGAGAATATTAGAATGAGGTTCTAAGATTCTGAGATGCTAAGGTTCTAAGTTTTTTCGCCACGAATTCACGAATTAGTACAAATCTTTGTGGTTGATTCATTCAAATTACACAGATTACTCTCGATGTTTTTGTCATTTCGAGGAACGAGACTCGAGCGATAGCGAACAGGCGAAGCAAATCTCCACAAGAAGCTCGACAAAGATTGGCGATTTTGATTGTAGAGTTACTCGCGAAGATTTCTCGTTCCTCGAAATGACAAGATTGCGGTTATCCAAACAACCCCGAAACTGGTTTATTTATAATCCCAATTTTAGAATAATCGAAGTTCATTTTTTCTTTTAATAAAGAGGCATAGACACTTCTGAAATCAATTTCATATTTTAAATCGCCATTATCTAAGTCTGCCAGATTTGGATTTCTTCCTAAAATAGTTCCTTTATTATTTCCTCCTATGATAAACATTGGCGCTGCAGTTCCATGATCGGTTCCGTTGCCGTTGTCTTTTACTCGTCGCCCGAATTCTGAAAAAACTACAACTGTTACATTCTGTAATAACTGCGACTGCTTTAAATCAGAATAAAAACTATATAAGGAATCATTTAAATCAGTCAATTTTCGTTCGTGGATCGAAAGTTGATTATCGTGTGTATCAAATCCATTCAAGGATGTATAATATACTTTTGAGTTTAAATTTCCCTTTATCAATCTCGCAATCCATTCTAAATTTTTAGATAATTCAGTTTTTGGATAACTGATTTCTGTTTTAGATTTCGCCAAAGCTTTCTGAATTTCATCTGAACCTTCGGTAACTGAATTCGCAATTTTTCGAACAAAATCCAAATGCGGATTTTTGGACAATGTCACATCTTCTTCTCTAGATTTTACCTTAAATCGGTTCGGATCTTTTACAGTTATAAAATTCGGCTCCAATCCTTTTAAAGCCAAATTATCAATCGAATCTAAATTGATTCCTGCAGTCACCTGATGTCCGTTGCATTGCAAATCCAAAAATCTTCCAAGCCAGCCTTCATTCATATATTTGTTAGAATCGGTTGCAGTCTGCCAAATCTCCTGGCTTCTAAAATGGGAACGAATTGGTTCTGGATAACCCACATTCTGAATTACGGTCAAATCTCCGTTTTGTTGCATTTGGGCAAAATCTTTCAATGAAGGATGAAAAGCCATCCCTTTATTTTTACTAATCACCAAATCTTTATTTAAAGCAATTTTGGTCCTATAGTCATAATATAATGGATCATCGTACGGGATAAAAGTATTTAAACCGTCGTTTCCGCCATTGAGCTGTACAAAAACAACACATTGTTCCCCCACAATCAAATTGTTCTGAGAACCAAAAGCGTGTAAAAAATCAGGAAGTACAAGCAATCCGCCTGTAAAAGTTCCCGTCAATGTTAGAAAATTTCTTCTGTTCATGATTACTGCTTTTTATATTAATTGATATTCGGGAAGTTTTGTGATGTAGTTAAAAAGTCTGACCACAGCAAAATCAGCGTGCGGATCTTTGGGATCAAAATCGTATTTCAGAAGATTTTCCATGTCTTTTTGCATCGATTCGTTTACATCAAATAAAAGTCTATTCGATAATTGGGCAATAATGGTTTTATTGTTTCCGCTGGAATCAAAATCAATCTTCACATCGATTTTTTCGAATTCTGCTTTTGGCGACTGAATTTGCCCATCCATTGTGTTTAATATTTTTCTCGAAATTGTCCTTCCTTTACAAAGTAAATCTGAAGTATTGTTTCGCTGCAAATAAACCTGAGAAGTCAACCAGGAATTTCCGCCATCCCAACCTTTTACATTCACCTGATTATACAAATCCATTCCTTGTTGTCTCAAGAAAAGTGCAATCATAGCATTGTCAAAATCTTTAATTTCTAACTCATCAATAAGCTGAATAATATAAACCAATGGATCTTTGATTTTGTTTCCGGCATTTTCTTTGGCATATTCTTCTGTGAAAATTTTAGTCAGCAAAGGTTCAATTTCGAAGTTTTTCTTTCGAAAGTAATCGCCATAATGAACCACCAAATCTTCTGGCGGATTATCATAAACAAACCATTTAAGAATTTTTCGCGTGATTAAATATGGAATGTTTTTCTGTTCAAAAATAATATCGACTAAATCGTCTGCTTTCCAGTTTCCAGTTTTTCCGAAATAGATTTTATCGCTGTTGTCTTCTATATTTTTTCTGTAAACTGCGCCATCATCACCATAATTTAACCCTGCCAAAGCTCGTGCGCCGTTCTTAATATCGCTTTCTGAATAATTCCCAATTCCGATTGTGAATAATTCCAATAATTCCCGACTTAGATTTTCATTGAATTTGCCTTTTTTATTATCGACATTATCCAGATATTTAATCATGGCATTCGATTTCAGAATCTGTTTGGTTAATTCCTTAAAATTACCAAAAGCATTTTCGCGCAAAATCATGTTGTGCTGATAAATCCAATAATTGACTTTAACTTTTTGGGTTGTTGACACGAAGTGATTGTGCCAGAAACAAACCATGTTTTCACGAAGCGGAAATTCATCTGTCCGCATTTTATCAATCCACCACTTTCTGAATTCTATAGCCGAATAAACTTCTCTTTTGAGAACTTTCTTCTTAGCTACTGAATCAGCATCTTTAATGGATCGTTTTAATTCCTTTAGTTGAAGAAGTGTTTTAGGATCATCTTCTAAAAAAGCGGGGAGTTGTTTGTCAACTTTTGAAGCATAAGATTTTTTCAGAAATTTTTCAATTCCCAATTTCTCGATTTCATCGGCTTCTTTTCCTGAGAAGCCTAATCGTAAGGACCAAAGACTGCTTTTTTTCATCGTTCAGAAATTATTACAATAAGACTTGAATTTCTTTTAAAGGTTTAATTTTAAAAGAGACTAAGGTGCTAAGATTCTAAGGTGCTGAGTTTTGAAAAAGTCTTTGGTAATAATTAGAACGGGGAATTTTTGAGGATATTGTTTACACAATATTGGACAATCATAATCAAATATAGCCCGTGGTTTCAACCACGGGGAACGGATTATGGTTATGCCTTGTGTTCCCGTGGTTGAAACCACGGGCTATGTTTGAGTAAAAAGCTATAACAAAAAAAGCAGTTATCATGACGATAACTGCTTTTCATATATCAAATCTAAAATCTAAAATCTCAGATCTAAACTCTAAAATCATTAAGACCCACACATTTCACAATCCTCAGGATCTGCGGCTTGTGCTTTTAAAAGCATCGCTTTGTAATCCTCAACGCTGATTGCTTCAGTTTCCTGAACTAATGATGGAGCTGTTTCTTCTTTTTTATCGTTGTTTAATGTGAATTTAATCGCATCTACAGCCGCTTTTGTTCTTAAGTAATACATTCCTGTTTTTAAACCAGATTGCCAAGCGTAAAAGTGCATTGAGGTTAGTTTAGAATAGTTAGCATCTTGCATGAACAAATTTAGCGATTGAGACTGGTCAATAAAATATCCTCTTTGACGAGACATATCGATAATGTCTTTCATAGACATTTCCCAAACTGTTTTATAAAGATCTTTCAAGTCTTGTGGAATCTTATCAATGTTTTGAACAGATCCGTTATGACGCATAATTTCTTGTTTCAAATCTTCGTTCCATAAACCTAGTTTCACTAAGTCTTCTAGCAAGTGTTTGTTTACTACGATGAACTCTCCAGACAATACACGACGAGTGTAAATGTTTGATGTATATGGTTCGAAAGCTTCGTTGTTTCCTAAGATTTGAGAAGTCGATGCAGTTGGCATTGGCGCTACTAACAATGAGTTGCGAACTCCATGTTCTACCACTTCTTTTCTTAATGAAGCCCAGTCCCAACGTCCTGATAATTCTTCATCTTTCATTCCCCACATATTGTGTTGGAATTCTCCTTGTGACATTGGCGAACCTTCGAAAGTTGAATACGGTCCTTCTTCTTTTGCCATTTCCATAGAAGCGGTTACAGCAGCGAAATATAAAGTTTCGAAAATCTCTTGGTTTAATTTTTTCGCTTCATCACTTGTAAACGGCATACGCAACATAATGAAAGCATCTGCTAAACCTTGTACACCTAAACCAACTGGACGGTGGCGTAAGTTAGAGTTTTCAGCTTCTTTTACTGGATAGTAGTTTCTGTCGATTACTTTATTCAAGTTACGCGTTACACGTTTTGTAACATTGTAAAGTGCTTCGTGATCAAATTTTCCGTTATCAATAAACATTGGCAAAGAGATTGAAGCCAAGTTACAAACTGCGATTTCATCTTTAGAAGTAAACTCCATAATCTCTGTACACAAGTTAGAAGAACGAATTGTTCCTAAATTCTTGTGATTCGATTTACGGTTTGCTGCATCTTTGTACAACATATATGGTGTTCCAGTCTCGATTTGAGATTCTAGGATTTTCTCCCATAACTCACGAGCACGGATTGTTTTTCTTCCTTTTCCTCTAAATTCATAATCCGTATACAATGCTTCGAATTCTTCTCCGTAAACATCATATAATCCTGGACATTCGTTTGGACACATTAAAGTCCAAGTTGAATCTTCCTGAACGCGTTTCATGAATAAATCTGAAGTCCACATTGCGAAGAATAAATCTCTCGCACGCATTTCTTCTTTTCCTGTATTTTTCTTTAAATCCAAGAAATCAAAGATATCAGCATGCCAAGTTTCGATGTAAATCGCAAAACTTCCTTTACGTTTTCCGCCACCTTGATCTACGTAACGAGCTGTATCATTGAAAACTCTCAACATTGGAACAATTCCGTTTGAAGTTCCGTTTGTACCGCGAATGTAAGATCCAGTCGCACGAACATTATGAATAGAAAGTCCGATTCCTCCCGCTGACTGCGAGATTTTTGCTGTTTGTTTTAATGTATCGTAAATTCCGTCAATACTATCATCCTGCATTGCCAAAAGGAAACAAGAAGACATTTGCGGCTTTGGAGTTCCTGCATTAAACAACGTTGGCGTTGCATGCGTAAAGAACTTTTTAGACATTAAATCGTAAGTTTCAATTACTGATTTTAAATCGTCTAAGTGAATACCAACAGAAACACGCATTAACATATGCTGTGGACGCTCCACGATTTTTCCGTTTATTTTAAGAAGATAAGAACGCTCTAAAGTTTTGAAACCAAAGTAATCGTAATTAAAGTCTCTTGTATAAATAATATGAGAATCTAAAAAAGCAGCATTTTCTTGAATCACTTTGTAAACATCATCAGCAATTAACGGTGCATCTTGACCGTTTCTTGGGTTTACATAGTGATACATATCTTTCATCGTTTCTGAGAAAGATTTTTTTGTATTAGAGTGTAAATTTGAAATTGCCACACGCGCCGCTAATTGTGCATAATCCGGGTGGGCAATCGTCATAGATGCTGCAGTTTCTGCCGCAAGATTATCCAATTCAGAAGTCGAAACTCCATCATACAATCCTTCGATAACTCTCATCGCTACCTTTACCGGATCTACAAGCTCATTTAAGCCGTAGCACAATTTTTTGATTCTTTCTGTAATCTTATCAAACATTACGGGCTCTCTGTGGCCATCTCTTTTTACTACATACATAAGCTTACCTTTTATAGTTATTGAAAAAATGAAAGTACCTAGAGAACGGACTCCAGCACTTAAACATTGCGTGTTTTTAAATTAATTTTTGAGAATTACCAAATTCTCAATAGTTACTCATTTCAAATTCGAAAATCGAATTTAAATGCGTCAAAAATTGCTATTGAATCTGCGACTTGGGGAAAGAGATTCAACCTTAAAATATTCTTGTAATCTTTTTTTAGTGTCTCTAGAAGATAGACACTAAAAGTATTTTTGTTGTCTAAAAATCTGCATCAAATGAAATTTTCTGAGCATCACTATCTGTGTTCATCACACCAGATTTTTGATACTCTGCAACACGTTTTTCAAAGAAATTAGTTTTTCCTTGAAGAGAAATCATGTCCATGAAATCAAATGGATTCGCTGATCCGTAAACACGCTCGCAACCTAATTCTACTAAAAGTCTGTCAGCTACGAACTCTAGGTACTGTGTCATTAAACCTGCATTCATACCAATTAAACTTACCGGAAGAGATTCAGTTACAAACTGTCTTTCGATATCTAAGGCATCGACAATAATTTCTTTAATTCTTTCTTTTGGCACTTTATTTACCAAGTGATGATTGTGCAAGTGAACCGCAAAATCACAATGTACGCCTTCGTCACGAGAAATCAACTCATTAGAGAAAGTTAAACCTGGCATTAAACCACGTTTTTTCAACCAATAAATTGAACAGAAGGCTCCTGAGAAAAAGATTCCTTCAACTGCAGCAAAAGCAATAAGTCTTTCAGCAAATGAATCTGACTCGATCCATTTTAAAGCCCATTCTCCTTTTTTTGCAATAGCAGGAAATACTTCCAACGCATTAAACAATTCTGTTTTTTCTGCTTCGTCTTTTACATAAGTGTCAATCAATAAAGAATACGTTTCACTATGAATGTTTTCCATCATAATTTGGAAACCATAGAAAAACTTTGCCTCAGCATATTGAACTTCGTTTACAAAATTCTCAGCAAGATTTTCATTTACGATTCCGTCAGAAGCAGCAAAGAATGCTAAGATATGTTTAATAAAATATCTTTCGTCGTCATTCAATTTATTATTCCAGTCTGTCAAATCTTGGTGTAAGTCAATTTCTTCTGCAGTCCAAAAACTAGCTTCCATCTTCTTATACCACTCCCAAATATCATGATGTTTAATCGGAAAAATAACGAAGCGATTTTTATTTTCTTGTAATATTGGTTCGATTTGTGACATGACAGATTCAGTTAATTTTTTTATAGAATTTTTACACATTCAGTGCACTACAAAGATTGTCAATTAACGTCAAAAATAAAAGCCAAACTTATTCACAATCGGACGTAGTTTTTAACAAAGGCTTAAATTTGAAAAATTTTTCAGACAATAATTAATTTACTGCAAATGAATGATTTAAAAGCTATTTTACACTTCAAAAGCCCCGTAAAATATAGACTTTTTAGATTAAAAAGCAAGAAATTTTAAATAGTTTTAAAAAGTTTTTTTCGAGTCAAAAATTTATTTTTTTGAATCAAAAGTTGTAGTCAAAAAGACTATAATTTTTACTGTGGATTTTTATGAATTTTTGAGTTCTTCGGCAACTTTTTCTAGCTCCAAGTACCAGTCTTCGCCAAAACGTCTTATCAACGCTTCTTTTACAAATTTGTAAACTGGAACTTCCAATTCTTTTCCTAACGAACAGGCATCATCACAAATATCCCATTTATCATAATTGACTGCAGCAAATTCTGTGAAGTCTTTTACACGAATTGGATACAAATGACAAGAAACTGGTTTTTTCCAATCAACAAGTCCTTGGTTATAAGCTTGCTCAATTCCGCAAAGCGCAGTTTTTCCGTCAAAAATTACGTAAGCACAATCTTTATTATCAATAAGCGGCGTTTCGAGATCTCCGTCAGTTCCTTTTACCCAAGTGCCTTGAGCTTCGATTGCAGCAATTCCTTCTTTTCTTAAAAAAGGCTTTACTTTTGGATAGATTTCTTCTAAAATTTTTGTTTCGGCTTCGTTTAAAGGCGCGCCGGCATCTCCATCAACACAGCAAGCTCCCTTGCAAGCTGATAAATTACAAACAAATTCTTTTTCGAGGATGTCCTCTGATACTATGGTTTTTCCTAATTGAAACATTTTGCAAAGGTAACTAAAGATTCAGGAAATAAAAACACTCCCAAATATATGTTCTTAGTCTAAATAACCTGACTTACAAACCCATTTTACATGAATTTATAATCTGATTTATTAAAAGTAAAAGCGCTCTTTTCTAAACTAACACATTTCAGCGTTGTCACTTTTTTGCTTTTTAGATCTTTCATAGTCATATCCATCAGCAGAGTGCGTTCTTCAGGTTTAAAGTAATTTACAAATTCATCTGGCACTTTCCAGCCTTTTTGATTTTTAAACATATCTCCAAAACTCACTTTTGCTTCGTTTGTGTAATAACAAATAATATCGTGTTCATCGTTTGTCATTTGTATTCCTTTACAATTGTATCCTAAAAAAGTTTTATTTGGTAATGTCTTAATTGTGTATTTTGATTTTTCTCCCTCTTTTTTTGCCATTGCCGAATAATCTGGCATTTTTGAAGCTGTCGCCATTTTGCTTTTACCGTCACCAAAACCCGTCACCGTTATATTATTCTTAGAATCCATTATCATCATCATATTCTGCCCTTTCCCCTGATCAATATTCATTGCAAAATAAGAAGCGTTGGGCTCCAGAAAATAATTTGCATTCATTACCTTGCCTTCATCCGTTTTAATTTCCATGATATATTTCCAGCTAAAAGAATAAGAATCTGGAACTACCGAAGGATCAACTTTATTTTTTCCATAATTTAAAACAGCATTTTCCATACTTGCATTTTGATCAGCAGTTTTACTGCTATTCTGCGTTTTTTGTTCAGCTGCTTTTTTAATTTGCTGCCAGATTTGGGCTTGTGAACTATTGAACGAAAACAATAAACACAAGAAAACTATAACAAACACCATCTTTTTCATAACCTCCTCTTTTTAAATTAGAACAAATTTACCAATTGATTTTCAGTAAGTTATATTTTTTAACGTTTGATTTCATGAACTTTATTAAGACAGGCATTCAAATAAATTAAGTTCAGAAACAAAACGTCTTTTTTTCTTCGAATCAATAATTTAAACACAATAATGTTATAAATATCACATTTTACACACGCAATAGATGTTTTTATAACAAAAATACATTGTATCGAAAAAACACCTAACTTTATTAACTACTTTTGCAGCAGTTTTTTAAACCCTAAAAATCAAAGCGATATGTTAGAAATCGATTTTAAAGAAATCATTACCGTTAGTATGGTGCTTTTTGCCGTAATTGATATTGTTGGTTCAATTCCGATTATTGTGAATTTAAGAGCTAAAGTCGGACATATCGAATCTGAAAAAGCTTCTATCGTGGCCGGAGCCATCATGATTGTTTTTCTTTTTGTTGGAGAAGGTTTATTGAATTTAATTGGTATCGATGTCCATTCGTTTGCCGTTGCAGGATCGTTTGTTTTGTTCTTTTTAGCTTTAGAAATGATTTTAGGAATCAGAATTTATCGTGACGAAGAACCTGGTTCTGCTTCTATCGTGCCATTGGCTTTTCCTCTAATCGCTGGAGCAGGAACGATGACAACCCTACTTTCACTTCGATCTCAGTTTCATACAATTAACATTATCATTGCAATTGTGTTGAATATTATATTGGTTTACATCGTTTTAAAGTCATCCAAAAAAATCGAAAATCTATTGGGAGAGAACGGACTTGGAGTGGTTCGCAAGACATTTGGAGTAATACTTTTGGCGATTGCTGTTAAATTATTCGCTGCTAATGTTAAAGGTTTGTTTGTCTAAAATTTATTTTTATAAATTTACCCCGTAAAATTTCTAAAATACAACTTTAAGGCATTTTCTCCATAGAGTTCTACTTTATTATTTTAGGCAAAAACAAAAACAACCTTATGAAAATTTTCACTTCAATCTTAGTGCTTTTGGCATTAGCTTTAATCGTTTTTAATATTACGCTATTAGACTTTCAAAACCCTTTCCAAGGAGATAGTATGGTAGCTTTTATTGGAATCGCCGCTTCATTTTGCGCTGTTTTGATTCTTTTGATTTTTAGGATTTCAAAAAGAATTGAAGAAAAAATGAATGACAACAGATAATATGTTTGATGTTTTAATTATCGGCGGAGGAGTATCTGGAATGTCATGTGCTCTTATCTTAGGGTCCGCAAAAAACAAAACTTTTGTTACTGATAAAAAAATCGGAATTTTTACCCACCAGAAAAATTCTTCTTTACAAGAGGCAATATTTTATAACGCTTACGGAATTACACCAGGAAAATTAGGTTCTGAACTGCTTTCTGAAAGCACACAGGATTTAGCGACAACGTACCCGCACATTACACAGATTCCAAATGAAAAAGTAATGAAAATTGAGGGCAGTTATCCTGAATTTATAGTAGTGACCAACAAGAATTCATACAAAACAAAAAATATCGTGGTCGGAATTGGTTCAGCCAATACTTTCGACATTGAAGGTTTAATGCAATTTGTTGAACCTCACAAAAAAGCACTTCCAGAAAAACAACGAATTCAACTTAAAAATGAAGATCATAAAGTTACTGACGGCATTTATGTAATCGGGACTTTAGCGGGTTGGAGAAGCCAATTGGCAATTGCTGCCGGAAGTGGTGCAGCTGTAGCAACAGACATTCTTACTTTATGGAATAACGGTGTACAGACTCACGCTCACGATAGTATTCGATAAAATTATTAAACCATATAAGCAATATAAGTTCATTTAATCTATACGCAAAGTATAATATGAACTTATATCACTTATATGGTTTATTTTTTGAGTGACTGTTTTTTTTATTTAACCGAAACGATTTGGGTTACTTTAATATGGTTTTCCTCCTCGGTTTTCCATTTTTCTCCTTTAACAGATACTACATCTCCAATTTTTAGTTGTTTGTAGTTTTGAGGGCCGCCTACGTTTACAATACTAATTGTTGCAAA
This sequence comes from Flavobacterium movens, assembly GCF_039581425.1. Classification (NCBI taxonomy): domain Bacteria; kingdom Pseudomonadati; phylum Bacteroidota; class Flavobacteriia; order Flavobacteriales; family Flavobacteriaceae; genus Flavobacterium; species Flavobacterium movens. Next base: position 84,765 of record NZ_JBCPXY010000013.1, on the reverse strand, counting down.
GTATACTTCTTTGCTTCTTTGGCGTCTGTTGTAATTTTTGCTGTGTAGCCATCTTTACCAGCTTCTATACCGTCTACTTTTCCTGAAACTACAGCATTTGCATCGTTTTTCATAGTCGTACAAGAAATTACAAAGGTCATTAAGAGTACTAGAAAACTTATTCTTTTTAAATTTTTCATATATTTTAGCTTAACCGCGAAGTTCGCGAGGATTTACGCAAGGTTCGCAAAGTTGTATTTTAAGTTAACATTAAATTATTTAATCAAACTTTACGCCAGCTGAACACAGCTTCCTGCTATAACTTTCAAATTTTTCCCTATTTTTTTCCAGACTCTTATATACTTGAAAACCCCATTAATCGGATTTCCATCATAAGACCCATTTAATGCAACTGTAACAGTAACTACAGCCGAGTCACCAATAATATTAACGATTTGATCAGAACCTTCCAAAGAATCAATTTTAATCTTTCCAGAACGATAGGTCTGTAAATCGAAATCTTTAGTAATGGTTTGCCCATCTGGCATATTAAACAATAAATCATCATGAAGAATGGTTTCCAAAGCCATAACATCCGATTTTTTAATTGCAGTTAGGAGTTCAATTTCTGCATTAACAACGGTTTCTATTTTCATGCTATAAAGATTTGAAGTTATTTCTTCGGAGTCAGAATTGTTTTTATCATGGCATCTTCTTTTAAGATCACATCATAATAATACAACTCTCCATACAACTGTCGGGCAAATTCAGCTGTAATATGACGGTTTACAAGTGCTTTCGTTTTATCCAATTTCAAATCCAGACCTGTCATCAAAATATAATTTTTGAACTTTTTAAAATACACGTCTGAGTTTTTCATTTTAGCCAAAAAAACAGCGAAACTATCACCTGCAAAAGCATTTCTATTTTTATCCAATTCTTCGAAAACAAAATGACCAACAATTCCTGTTTGCAGCAAATAAGCAACATTTTCATTTCCGTGCTCTGCTTCCATTGGCACAAAAACGTCAGGGACAATTCCGCCGCCGCCGTATACTATTTTACCTTTTGGAGTTTTAAATTTTAATGAATCAGCTACCTTTATGCTGTCTTTCGCATACAACTCTCCAGTAGCAATTCTAGATTCTGATTCTTTAAAATATTCTTCGTTCCCTTTTTTATATGGCTTCTGAATCGATCTTCCTGTCGGAGTATAATAACGTGCTACAGTTAATCGTACTGCAGATCCGTCATTGAAATCCATTTCTCTTTGAACTAGACCTTTTCCAAAAGAGCGCCTTCCGACAATTGTTCCGCGATCATTATCTTGAATTGCTCCAGCTAAGATTTCGCTTGCAGAAGCACTATTTTCATTAATTAAAACATAAACTTTGCCTGTTTCAAAACTTCCTGCTTTTGTGGCGTATGTTTTTTCGGTAGAACCGTTTTTGCTTTTTGTGAAAACGATTAATTGTTTGTCTTTCAAAAATTCATCTGCAATGGCAATCGCTTCTTCCATATAACCGCCTCCATTGTCGCGAAGGTCAATTACAAGAGACTGAATTCCTTTTTGTTTTAATCTCGTTAAACCTGTTTTGAACTCGTTGAAAGTAGTTTCTGCAAAACGGTTTATTTTGATGTAACCTACATTATCCCCAACCAACAAAGAAGCATCAACACTCTTAATCGGAATGATATCTCGTTTTACTTTAAACTTTAATTTCTTTTGTTCTGATTTTCTAAAAACAGTCAATTCAATTTCTGAACCTTGAAGGCCTTTTAATTTAGAAAACAAACTATCAGAAGGCAGTTTTCTGCCATATAATTTGGTTTTTCCTGCAAATAAAATACGATCGCCAGATTTTATTCCTGCTTTTGCCGAAGGTCCATTTTCGACTGGTTTTATAATGGCAACCGAATCTTTATACATGTAAAAATTGATTCCAATTCCCACGAAATCACCTTTCATGCTTTCGGCAACCTCAGCTTGCTCGCTTGGCGGAATATAAACCGAATGCGGGTCTAATTTGGAAAGAATATTATCGACTGTAAGATTTACAATCGAATCGGTATTGACGCTATCAACATATTCAGTATTGATAAAGTCAATGAGTTTATTAAGTTTGGTTTTAGAGTAATTTTTAGCCAAAAGCTGGTCGCTTGCTGGAGCATTCATAAGGCTACCAGCAATTGTTCCAAGAGCAAAAGTTGCTCCTATGACTATTGGCAAATATTTCGGATTAAATTTCATTACTCTTCTAAAACAGGAATATGTTCTACCTCTACGCCTGCTTTTATTAAAAATTGAATTCCAGAATCATCACGATATCCATCTTTATACACCACTCTTTTTATTCCTGACTGATGTATTAATTTACTGCATTCTTTGCAAGGCGAAAGCGTGATATACAATGTTGCGCCTTCACAAGACTGAGTCGATCTGGCTACTTTTAGAATGGCATTTGCTTCGGCATGCAAAACATCCCAGCGTGTTAATCCATCTTCGTCTTCGCAGCAATTTTCAAATCCAGAAGGCGTTCCGTTGTAACCATCGGAAATAATCATTCTGTCTTTTACAATAATCGCTCCGACTTGTTTTCGTTTACAGTAAGAAAGCAGGCTCCACTCTTTTGCAATTCGCAGATATGCTTTATCGTATTTATTCCTTTTTTTTACTTCCATTTAATTTATCTGTTCCAAATTGGGCTTTCGATAATCATCGGAATTACAACTCCAATAATAAAAGCCGACATTACAAGTGCCCAATCACGTTTTGAAAAACGGAAAACGGTCTGCACTATATATGAAATTACCAGAACCACAAAAACTACTACTAGCTGAGCAGCTTCTATTCCTAAGGCAAACTCTCCCAAAGGTAACAATTTTGAGGTTGCAGAACCTCCTAATATTGTTTTGAAATAATTAGAAAAACCAAGTCCATGAATAATTCCAAAGAATAAAGTTATGAAAAATACCAGATTTACGCCATCATTTTTTGAGGTCTTTCCAGCCGTAAATAAATGATAAAGAGCTGTTACCAGAATTGTAATCGGAATCAGAAATTCTACAACATCTACTTTTATGGCAATGATGCCGTAAACAGAAAGAATTAAAGCCAAAGTATGACCAATTGTAAAAAGAGAAACCAATAAAAAAATTCTTTTCCAGTCTTTAAAAAGATACGGAACGGTTAAGGCGATTAAAAAAAGAACGTGATCGTAAGCATTGATATCTAAAACGTGTTTTAATCCTATTTGAAAATAAATCCAAAATTGTGACATAGGTGTAATATAATTAAATAATTAGGGGTTGTAAACTTACGATTAATTTTCAAACTTAAATATTGAAGCCATCAAATCCTTCAATAAAGAAAAGTTAAATTTTATGAGAATTTTAAAATCGATAATTTAAAAATAAGGCTATATTTGTTTTACAAAAACTTTACAATTATGTCATTTTCAGAATTATTTGATAGCGAATTCAAGCAAAGAAACAAAGGACACTTTTCTGCTATCGTTCGTGTAGCATTAGCTGATGGAGTTGTATATCCAGAAGAAAAAGCCTTTTTAGACAAACTTGCTTCTCGTTTAGAAATTACAGAATCGGAATACGAAGAAATTCTTAGCGATCCGTTAAAATATCCGATCAATCCACCTTATTCATATGTTCAACGTTTAGAGCGTTTATATGATTTGACAAGAATGGTTCATGTTGATCATCATCTTGAAGACAAACAAGAAGTATTATTGAAAAAAATAAGTGTTGCGCTAGGATTCACACCAAGCAACGTAGATTATATTATTGCAAAAGCATTGTCATTGGTTGACAATAAAGTGGATGCTGATACTTTTATCTACGAAATGCAGCACATGCATAAATAGTATTCAGTAATCAGTTTTTAGTGTTCAGTTTTTATACTGAAACTTGACTGCAAACGAAAATTAAAAACACAAAACCCGATATTGATTTTATCGGGTTTTGTGTTTTAAACCCTTTATTTTGACTGCGTGATATTTATATTATCAAAATAGTTTCCTGACTGTAATCCTATATTAAGAACCCTTTCTGCACCCGTTGTATTTTTACTCATCGTAATAATCAAAGTGTTTCCGTTTTTCTTTTCTACTTCGAAAACATCATTTTTAAAGATAAAATTTTCAGAAGACAAATTTACAGTTCCTTTATCAATTCTTACTTTGTCTAATGCAAAGCTATTTACCCACCATCCTTTATATTCTGCAGTAATCGTAACTGTATTGGCCTCTGCCGTAAAAGAAGCTTCTTTCTTGGAAAGTTTAATCTCGTCTCCAGATGGTCCAAGCGGATAGTCTTTAATTTCATCGCTGCTGCAGGAAACAAACAAAACTGAAAATATTCCGAACAGAATCATCAATAGTTTTTTCTTCATCATAATTTACTTTTTGGTTTTTGATTAGTTTTAAGGCGCTTACAAAAAATTAATCCATAATTTCTCATAAACATTTGGTTCTTTTTAAAGATTGACAAAACTAAAAATGGTTGCGTCTTTTTTTTAATTATCTTAAAAATAAAACCCGACAGGTTTTAAAAATCTGTCGGGTTTGCCGTTCATAGTCAAAAACAACTTGAAACCTGAAACTTGAAACAAAAAAAACTTTAATTCGCTTCAGCCATAAATTCCTCAGCTTTTTCTACCATATTATAGCTTCCACAGAAAAAAGGCACTCTTTGGTGCAATTCAGTTGGCTGAATTTCCATAATTCTTCCGAAACCGTCTGTTGCTTTTCCTCCTGCCTGTTCTGCCAAAAACGCCATCGGATTACATTCGTACAACAAACGTAATTTTCCTTTTGGTGCTTTTGAACTTGTTGGATAAATATAAACACCGCCTTTAATCATATTTCGATGAAAATCGGCTACCAAACTTCCGATATACCTTGAAGTATACGGTCTGTCTCCTTCTTCTCGCTGGCAGTATTTAATGTAATTTTTCACTCCCTGCGGAAAATGCACATAGTTTCCTTCGTTTACCGAATAGATATTTCCGTTTTCTGGAAACTTCATGTTTGGATGCGAAAGATAAAAAGTACCTATCGCTGGATTTAACGTAAATCCATTTACTCCATGTCCTGTTGTATAAACCAGCATTGTAGAAGTTCCATAAATTACATAGCCTGCTGCAACTTGATTGATTCCCGGTTGTAAAAAATCCTCGCTAGTTACCGGAGTTCCAATTGGAGTTACTCTTCTGAAAACAGAAAAGATAGTTCCCACAGAAACATTTACATCAATGTTTGAAGATCCGTCAAGCGGATCCATTAAGATCACGTACTTATTATTATGACTGTTGTCGCTCCCCTGAACAGTAATAAAATCGTCGTTTTCTTCGGAAGCAATACCACAGACAATCTCACGGTTTATTAACGTCTGGATAAATACTTCGTTTGCATAGACATCTAATTTTTGCTGGTCTTCACCTTGAATATTCTGCGCGCCTACAGCGCCCACAATATCTACTAAACCCGCTTGGTTTACTTTATGATTGACCACTTTTGCTGCCAATCTAATAGAGTTGATAATTCGCGAGAGTTCTCCCGACGAATACTGAAATGCTTTTTGGTTCTCAATAATAAACTCTCCCAGTGTTTTATTGCGTTCTTCCATTTCTAAATCGTTATAGTTTTATTTTTAAGTCACAAATATCGCTTATTTTGTGAGAATGATTTAAAAATTATTTTGTTTGTATGCTACTATTGTATATTTGCTAATAATCTGCAAAAAGCACTAGTTAAAATGGAGCTTTTTTAGATAATAAATACGTAAAAATAAGAATACATGAATATTAGAAAAGGAAATCCTGAAGATATGAAATCGGTGTTAGGGCTTATTCAGGAGCTGGCTATATTCGAAAAAGAACCCGATGCGGTTGTCATTACAGAAGATGATTTGATACGTGACGGTTTTGGTGAAAAACCATTATTTAATGTTTTTGTAGCAGAGATTGAAAACGAAGAAAAACAGAAAGAAATTGTCGGAATAGCATTGTATTATTATCGCTATTCTACTTGGAAAGGAAAGACAATTCATCTTGAAGATTTGATTGTAAAAGAAAAGATGCGTGGGACAGGTTTAGGTTCTGCCCTTTATGCCGAAATCATGAAACAAGGAAAAAGAGATAATGTTAGAAGGGTTGAATGGAATGTTTTAGCCTGGAATACACCAGCAGTTAATTTTTACAAGAATTCTGGCGCAAGAATTCTAGAAGACTGGCAAGTTGTGCAAATGGATGAAGCAGGCGTTAATTCATTCTTAGAAAAATTATAAAAAAAATATTTAGCCACAGATTATAAAGATTAAAATGATTTTAAAATCTGTGTAAATCATTTTATCCCGATAGCTATCGGGAGTGGCAAAAAAACAAATACTAGGTTTCTGTTTGAGTCTGAAATCTAAAATCTAAAAATCTATTAATTAAAAAATGAGAGTATTTAAATTTGGAGGAGCATCGGTAAAAGATGCAGATGGAATTAAAAACGTATACGACGTTTTACAAAAAGTAGGTTACGAAGACGTAATTCTTGTAGTTTCGGCTATGGGAAAAACAACAAATGCTCTTGAAGTTGTAATCAAGAATTACTTTGAAAAATCGACAGAACTAAATGCTTCTGTTCAGGAAATTAAAAAATACCACAATCAGATCTTATTGGATTTGTTTGAAGATGAAAATCATCAAGTTTTCACTGCTGTAAATGCACAGTTTGATGAATTAGAATACTTTTTAGCTCATAATAAATCTCCAAATTACAACTTTGTTTACGATCAGGTGGTAAGTTTTGGTGAATTGATTTCGACTAATATCTTAAGCCATTATATGAATTTCAGAGGAATTCAGACGCAATGGCTTGACGTTCGCAATTTCATTAAAACCAATGCAAACTACAGAGATGCAGAAGTTGATTGGGAAACTACGCAGCAAAACATTAGTAAAAATGTTCCAAGAAAACAATTAAATATTACGCAAGGTTTCTTAGGTGCAGATGAAAATAATTTCACCACAACTCTTGGCCGTGAAGGTTCTGATTATACTGCTGGAATTTTTGCTTACTGCTTAAATGCGGAAAGTGTAACAATCTGGAAAGACGTTCCTGGAGTTATGAATGCCGATCCGCGTTATTTTGAAAATGCAAGTCTTTTAAACCAGATTTCATATCGTGAAGCTATCGAGTTGGCATTTTATGGAGCAACGGTTATTCACCCAAAAACATTACAGCCATTACAGAAAAAAGAAATTCCGTTATACGTAAAATCTTTTATCAATCCGTTATTAAAAGGAACTTGCGTTTCTAAAGGGGTAGATTTAGAACCACAATATCCATGTTTTATCGTAAAAAGAGAACAGCTTTTAATTTCGCTTTCGTCAATTGATTTTTCTTTTATTATGGAAGAAAACATCAGTGAGATTTTCGGTCTATTCCACGAATTCAAAATCAAAGTAAATTTAATTCAGAATTCTGCTATTAGTTTCTCTGTTTGTGTGGAAGATAAATTTGGAAATTTCCCAGAATTGAATGCAATTCTTTCTAAAAAATTCAAAGTAGAATACAACGAAAATGTAACCTTATATACAATCCGTCACTTTACAGAAGAGGCAGCACAAACTGTTGAAGCTAACAAAGAAGTTTTATTGAAACAAGTTAGCCGCGAAACTATGCAGATTGTCACTAAAGAATTAATCTAATATTGCTTTATAAAAGGTAATTATTTCAATTCAAATATATTTAAAAAAGGCTTCACTTAATTGTGAAGCCTTTTTTATACTCCTAACTCTTCCAAACTCTTTTTTCTTAGTATCAACAATATTAGAAGAAAATTATTACATTTATAAAAAATATAGAACCCGTTAACGATCGAATAATTTTAAAACCATATAATATATTATGTATAAAAGTGTAAAAATCATGACTTGGGTTGTTGTAGCTATTATCATGCTTGATGCCAATCAACATTTTCTTTCGGACAAAATGTTTGCCAATATAATGCTTTTGTTATTAGTTGCTTTCATCATAAATATAATTGGTTTGGGTCTCAAAAAAGATTAACTCAAAAAATAAAGAGAATAGTAATAATCTAAAAAAACTTAAAATGACCAAAAAGAATTTTTTACTTGTTTTTATCGTTCTTGGTTTATTATACATCGGTATCTCTTTAAGTCCATTGCTTACAAAAGATATTAAAGACATTTCTTATTCCGATTTTAGATTGGTAATTGGCCCTTTTCTCTCTACAATCGGAATTCTTATTACTTATACACAATTAAAAAAGGGAAAAGCAAACAAACAATAGCGATTTTCTACGGACTGAATTATCAATACTTGTTGTCTTGATATTATGTATTGTAAATGTATTATATAAAACAGAAAGGAATTTAAAACTAAACAAATCTAAAAATCATGAATAACATCTCATTCATCATGCCTCTGCTGGTAATCATTATTGCACTGGGATATCGATACAATAAAAGTAATTCTTCAAAAAAATGAAACAGAACCAAGAATCTTCTGAAGAAGAAAAAAACAATTGGAACCAAGATCCAAATAATTGGGTTTGGGGACTTTTCTATTACAATCCAAAAGACAAAAGATTATTTCCTCCAAAGAAAATTAAGGAATTAGGCTGGACGATTAATTTTGCCAATCCCAATTCGGTTTTTCTTTGTGTTGTGCTGATTCTGGTCTTGATGATTATATCTGAAAGTGTAAAATAATTTACCTCGCCCTATTATTCTCCGACTGCTCCACTTCTGACTTTTTATAAGTCGTCCTTTTTGAATCTCCAAAACTGTATGTTGCAATCAATTTAAAATAATTGCTGGTATACGTTCGATGATAATAAATCTGGGTTTGTCCGACGTTATAATCACCCGAAACCATAAACTTATGGAAGATGTCGTTTGCGCTAAAATTGAGTTTTAATGCATCTTTAAAAAAGTTTCTCTCAATTCCTAAAGTTACGGTCGAACGGCCATTTTCGCTTCCCAATCCATAACTTCTATCGCTTAAATACCAAGCCAAAACTTGCAATTTAAAAAGTTTAGGAATCGTAAATGTATTATTAGTATATAAATAGATCTGAGGCTCTACAGGACTAAACGCAAATGCATAATAATTGTCTATCGATTTCTGCCAGGTAATGCTTGCTGTATTAACAGAATTCCACCATTTGTAATTGAAAGATCTAGAAAGCGAAGCAAAAAAAGTATGCCCTTTTTCAAGATTTAATGCCCTTAAAATATAACTGTTTGGTGTGTCTCCACGTAAAGCCGCCGCAGAAATAGGATCAATTTTATACATATAGCCAACTTTAAAATCGAACTTTTTATACATCGCACCTATTTCAAAAGCATGTGTTTTTTCTGGAAGCAAATTCGGATTTCCTTCAATTGTCGTAAACGGATCCTGATAAATCACATACGGATTTAGAGCCTGATATCTAGGTCTTGTAATTCTGGAAACATACGAGAAATGCCCTTTCCAATCTTCTGAAAGATTAAAATTTAAAAGCACGTTTGGAAAAAAATTGCTGTACATTTTATCAAATTTATGAATTCCGTTGGCATTTGTAAATAAATCGTAACTCGTTTTTTCCGCTCGTACGCCAAGAGAAAAATTGACTTTTTCGTTCAATGTTCCGATATAATTAAAGTAAGTTGCTGCAATATTTTCGTTGTACTCAAAATCACTTGAAAGCTCATCGTCGAGCTCAAAATTTATATCATCATCAGAAATTAAAAAATCGGTTCCCGAGTTTATTGTGGCGTAGCTAAACTTCGCTCCTATTTCGAGTTTTGTTTTTTCATTTATTTTCTGCGAATAATCGGCTTGAATTGCTATTATATTAATTCGGCCTCCCACATTATTCTTTAAATATCTCTCCGAATCTGTTTCCTCAATCTCACTATTTTCGTCAATAAAATCTCTTATCGTCTGATTGTAATTCGAAAATTGTGATCCAATAAATAGTGTCGAACCTTTAGCCGTTGTCCAATTATAATTCAAATTAATAAACTGATTTAACAAAACATCATTTCGGTCAACATCTGTGGCATAAAAACTTTTTCCTGAATTATTAGTTATCGAATTTCTGCTTTCTGTAATTCCACCCAAATCATTCACATTGCCACTATAAGCCAATGAAATATAATTATTTGAAGAAAAACTATATTGAAGTCCGAATCCAAAATTAGAATAATTATTAAATCTTCTTTTCCAATCGGTTGTCAATTCCGATTTCATATAATCATCAGGATTTGGGCGTGTTCGGGTTGTATACAGCAATTCGCGATTTCTTCCTAATTGCAATCCATAATTGGTGACAAACGAGAATTTTCCTTTAGAATAACTAAAATCAAAAAGCGTGTTATAACTCGTTCCGCCAAATTTAGAAACGGTTACATGCTGATTAGCAGTCCCGATTATACCGTCTTCACTTTTTTTTTTGGTTATGATATTGATGACCGCTTTTCCTTCGGCATCGTATCTCGCAGAAGGATTAGAAATAACTTCAATTTTTTGAATTTGCGAAACGGGAATAGCGGCAAAACGTTCATAATTAATTAGAACTCCGTTGAGATAAATAATGGCTTCACCTTTTCCAACAACGCTTATTTCACCGTCGGCAACCACAACATTTGGCACTCTTCCCAACAATTCGTTTACCGAACTGCTGGTTGCCAAAACGGTTCCGTTTACATTGACATCAATATTTCCGTTGGCTCCATATTTTAATAATGAAGGTTGGCTTTTTACAACCACTTCATTTAACTCATTGTGCTCATTCTCTTTTTCATTTCCTTTCTCTTTAATGATTAAAGTATCTTGAGCAGGCTTTAATAACTTTCCGAAGAGCACATCATCACTATAATGACTTTTATCTGTAACTTTTTTTATGCGTTGTGCTTTTATCTCTATTGATGAAAAGACCAGAAAAAAAACATAAAGAATGACCAATTTTAACAATCTCATAAACTTTTACAATTAACAGTTTGACTTTTATTTGAAACAAAAGTCATCTGAAAATCAATAAATGAGATTCCAAAAAGCGAAATCAGGAGTACGAATTTATAAATCAGCACTTCATTCTAGGACTGCACAGCTTGCATTTGGTAATTTAACGGCGTAGTTCCCGTATGTTTTTTGAATGCTGTGAAAAAAGTTGATTTAGAATTAAAACCAACATCATAACCAACGGATTCCAAAGTTAATTTATCTGAAGAAGTGATAATTTTACAAGCTTCGTTGATTCTAAATTCGTTTACATAACTGGTAAAATTCTTTCCCAAATTATTATTCAGAAACTGTGATAATTGATGGCTCGAGATATTAATTTCCTGAGACAAATCTTGAAGTGTCAAGTTTGGATTTTTATACAAACTCTTTTCATTCATAGCATTATTCAGTTTTTCAAACCAGATTACAGCTTCTGCCGAATCTATTTTTTTATTCGAAATCTTTCCATTCAATAAAAACAAATCGTCTGTTTTTTTTCTGTATAAAAGAATCGAAATTCCTAAGTATAAAATGAATGAAAAAACAACCGCTCCACTTATATAGGTAGCTCCTGGTGCTCCCATAATCGCCAAGAAGTAAAATAGAAACAGTAAACAATTTCCAAAATAGAGCATTGAAAACCACATTTCGGCTGGAGTGTTTTTTTCTTTTCGGCTCAGGATTTTTTTCAAAATGCCACGAAGCTCAAAACCAGCAAAAACAATATAAACAAACCATTGAAAATAAATGATTCTTATGAAAAAGCCTCTCCAAAATTTTGGGTATAATTCATACGGATACAAAATGCCGATAGCAACGATTAATGTTCCCCAAAATGCTAGAATAAATTTCCATGATTTGGGCATTATCTGAACTTCATCGACTGCCGATTTAATAAAATAATACAAACATGGTCCGATGAAAAAACAAGCTGTAAGTCCAAACTGAAGATACATTTTTGGCAGTTCGGGATGAAAATAAACAAATACAGATTTTGCGATTCGGATACTTAATGCAAACAAAAGTGCACCCAGAAAATAATTCGTCAGATGCTTTTTCTTGGTAAAAAAGAAAAAATACACTCCGAGAATAATTCCGTTGAAAGCTCCTAAAGCACTAAAAAAGAATAAAAGTTCTTTGCTAGTATCCATAATTTAAATTGATTATATCCTAAACAAAGCTAAAATATTATTTTTAAATGGAAATTAATTAACTTTATAACAGTCAAATAATTCCATGAATTATGAAAAACATTAACGATCCAAGCGAAGAAACTAAAAACCAATGGGAAAATGATCCCAATAATTGGATTTGGGGAATGTTTTATTACAATCCAAAAGACAAAAGATCTTATTTTCCAAAAAGAATAAATGAATTTGGATGGCACGCCAATTATGCAAATCCCGTTTTCATTATAATCATCGCGTTCTTTGTTTTGATAATTTTGGCTTTTATTAAAAATGGAAAATAAGATATACTATTGACCAATAAATCTAAAATAACCTACACTGCAATTCACAATTATAAATACTACTTTTGACTTTTTAGAGTTAGAGTATTTATGTTGAAAAAATTACTGTTTTTGACGGTTTTCTTCTGGTTTTCTGCGCTTCAGGCTCAGGAAACTGAATCACTGTACAAAACCAAAAAAGTAATCGTTTCAAAAGACACTATTCGTCTTGAAAAAGTTGCCATCAACTCTGGATTTTTTGAAATCTTAAATACCAAAAACCAACCAATCGATTCTACTTCTTATAAAGTCGATTTTCAAAAAGGATATTTACTCTTAAATGAAAATTTCCAATCGGTTTCAGATACCTTAATTGTCAATTATCTTAATTATCCAGATCTTTTAACTAGAGAATACAGCCTTTACAAATCGGATCAGATTGTAAGCGGCGATGTTGGATCAGACAAATTATACCGAATCGATAATAACTCAAATGTAAAAAAAGTAACTCCTTTTGACGGACTGGAAACTTCTGGAAGCATTACTCGAGGCGTTACGGTTGGTAATAATCAGAGTACGGTTTTAAACTCCAATTTAGATTTACAGATTACAGGAAAGATTTCAGACAAAGTGAGTTTAAGGGCTTCGCTTCAAGACAATAATATTCCGTTGCAAGATGGAGGTTATTCGCAGAAACTCGATCAGTTTGATAATATTTTTATCGAACTTTTTAGTGATGACTGGAACATTCGCGCCGGCGATGTCTTTTTAGAAAACAGGAAAACTCAATTTTTGGGCTTTAATAAAAAAGTTCAGGGACTTTCTGCCAATTTTGATTTTGATACCGAAAAAAGCAAAACCAACGTTTTTGCTTCGGTTGCTTTTGTAAAAGGCCAATATGCCAAAAGCACGTTTACAGGTCAGGAAGGCAATCAAGGTCCGTATAAACTAAAGGGGCAAAATGGCGAATTGTATGTTTTGGTAATTTCGGGTTCGGAGCGAGTTTATGTAAACGGCGTTTTATTAAAAAGAGGCGAAAACAATGATTATGTTATCGATTATAATGCAGGAGAAATTGTCTTTACGTCGCTTTTTACCATTACTTCAGAAATGCGTATTAATGTGGAATATCAATATTCTGAACGAAATTACAATCGCCTTGTAACATATGCAGGTGCAACTCACGAAAACAAAAACTGGAGCTTTGGCGGTTATTTGTATTCTGAAAATGACATGAAAAATCAGCCTTTACAGCAAAATCTTTCTCCAGAACAGGTTCAGATTTTAAGTCAAGCGGGCGATGATGTCAATTTGATGAAAGCGCCTTCTGCTTACGAAGATACTTATGCCGAGAATAAAATCTTGTATAAAAAGACACTGATTAATTCGGTTGAAATTTACGAATATTCGAATAATCCTGCCGATGTTTTGTACAATGTGCGATTTAGTCAGGTTGGTGCAAATGCAGGAAATTATATCATTCAAAACAATAATTCTGTTGAGCGTATTTATCAATATATTGAACCAATAAACGGTGTTCTTCAAGGAAATTACGAACCAATTGTACAGCTTGTTGCGCCAATAAAACTTCAAGTGGCAACATTTTTAGGAAAATACAATCCTAATGAGAAAACATTGGTTGACTTTGAATTGGCCGTAAGCAACAATGACCAAAATTTATTTTCTGATATTGATGATTCTAACAACGAAGGAATTGCTTTTAAAACCAATCTTAAAAAACGTCTTTTTTCTAGAAGCTGGAATTTAGATGCTTTTGCGAATTATCAATTTGTACAGCAGAATTTTAAATCGGTGGAACGTTTGTATAACATTGAATTTAACCGTGACTGGAATTTAACGGGAACGCTTTATGGCAATCAAAGCCTTTTGGTTACGGGTTTGAATTTTGATTTATTTTCGAAAAAAGAAACCTCTAATATTGGTTTGTTAACGTATCAATTTGAGAAATTGGATTTTAGCGAAAGCTACACTGGAACAAGACATACAACAAATGCTTTATTCAAACTAAAAAATTGGACGATCGAAAACAATGGAAGTTTCTTAAATTCTGATGCTACAGCTTCGACTTCAAAATTCATTAGAAACCAAACCAGAACCAAGTATCATTTTGGAAAAAATTGGGTTGGAGGAACTATGCAATTGGAAGACAACCAACAAAAAGACAAAGCTACCAATCAGTTTTCGGCTTTAAGCCAAAGATTTTCAGAATACGGTTTATTTACTGGGCGCGGTGATAGTACAAAAGTTTTTGTTGAAGTAGGTTTTCTGCAGAGACGAAACGATAGTTTGCAAAACGGAATACTGCAGCATGTCAACAATTCGCAGACATATTATTTAAAATCAAAACTAATTCAAAACAAAACAACCGATTTGGCGGTTTATGCGAGTTACAGAAATTTAGATTTTACAGATAAATCCAGACAGAATGAACCTTCTTTAAATTCAAGAATTCTGTACAACGATCGCTTTTTTAATCAGTTCATGCAAATTGGAACGGCTTACGAAACGAGTTCAGGAACTATTGCCCAACAAGAATTTACGTATGTAGAAGTGCCAACAGGTCAAGGAGTTTACACTTGGAACGATTATAATGGAAACGGAATTCAGGAATTGGAAGAATTTGAAGTTGCAGTTTATCAAGATCAAGCGCGTTATGTTAGAGTCTTTTTACCGAATCAGGTTTATATAAAAACCAACCAAAATAAGTTTTCGCAATCCTTAACTCTGAATCCGTTACAATGGCAAAATGAAAAAGGATTCAAAAAATTGCTATCTTATTTTTATAACCAGACTTCTTTTATAATGGATCGAAAGATAAAAAGTGATGGTGAAAAATTAGAACTCAATCCGTTTGATTCTTCAGAAGAAAATATTTTGGGTTTGAATTCGAGTTTCAGAAACAGTTTATTTTATAACCGAGGCAAACAAAAACATTCGGTTACGTATTCTTATCTTATAAATAAAGGCAAGAGCCTGCTTTCTGTTGGTTCGCAGCACGTGCAGAATTATTCACATCAAATTCAGTACACACATTTATACCAAAATAGCTGGCTATTTAATTTCTTCAGCAAAACCATAAAAACCGATTTGGTTTCAAAAGATTTTGCTGAGAAAAATTATGACATTCAAGGTTGGCAGCTGGCACCAAAAGTCAGTTATTTATTTTCGAAAAACACCAAATTGGATTTCTTTTATGAACTTCAAAACAAAAAAAATCAAATTGGAAATCTCGAAACTTTAGACCAAAACAGAATCGGGACTTCTTTTTCTTATGCAGGCGAAAAGAAGGTTACGGTTAATGGAGAATTCTCTTTTTATGAAAATAAATTTAATGGAAATGAATTTTCATCAGTCGGTTTTCAAATGCTCGAGGGACTTCAAGCGGGATCAAATTTGGTTTGGAAACTGCTTCTGCAAAAGAACATTACGTCATTTTTGGATATTAATTTAAATTATCAAGGAAGAAAAAGCGAAACCGGAAATACGATTCATACAGGAAATGTTCAGCTTCGTGCATATTTTTAATGTAACACGAAAAAGATGACAATAAATTGTTTAATTTTAATTGAAATTTAAACTTTTAGCCTTATGAAAAAATTAGTATTGTTCTGTTTGATGGTTGTTTTCTCTTCTAATTTTTATGCTCAGGAAACAACTGCAAAAACCACGAAAAGTAAAACTGAAACTTCGGCGAAAAAAGCGAAAGCAAGTGCTGACAAAGCTTCGGCTGACGCAAAAAAAGAAGCCACAAAATCTAAAAAAGCCGCTGACGATGCAAAAGCTGCTTCAACAAAAGCCAAAAAAGAATCTGATGACGCCGCAAAAAAGACTGCCGATAAACAAGCGACAAAAGCTAAAGCTGATGCCAAAAAAGCTACTGTAGAATCTGATAAAGCAAAAACAACGGCTGACAAAGCAAAAAGCACGGCTGACAAAACCAAAGCCGACGCTAAAAAAACAACCGCAAAAGCTGACGCTACGAAAAAAGACGCCACTGCAGCAAAAAAATCGGCTAGTAAAACTTTAAAGGAAACTAATGAAAAAGCGCCGTCTGTACCAGACAAAGTAACCGGCGAATACAACGGTAAAAAAGTATATACGGGACCAAGAGGTGGTAAATACTATATTAACAAAAATGGAAATAAAACGTATATTCAAGATTAAGGTACTGAGGGACTAAGGTTCTGAGGTGCTAAGGTTTTAATACGAGACTTTGAAGAAGCTGTCCTTTTGGACAGCTTCTTCTTTTTGTAAGCTTCGGAGAAGCAAAATATTTATAGAAATTGCAATTCCTAGTGATTAAAGAGCTCCAGTGAAGCGACATATATTCGATTATAAAAAACATATCGCTCCGCTGGAGCTCTTTGCCTTTGCGCAATTGGATTTCTATAGATATGTCGCCCCTCTGGAGCTTCTTAATATGTTTGTAAAATCTTTTTTATTTAAATTAATTAAATCTCAGAACCTTAGTTCCTCAGCAACTTAGCACCTTAAATTAATAATTTAGTAATACCTTCGAAATAACAAAGAAAACATATTTGTCTATCTTCGTTTTTAAAACGTGTTAAAAATGAGCATTGATTATTCTGCGAATAAAACAATTTTAGTAGCTCCATTAAATTGGGGACTTGGACATGCCACTCGATGCATTCCGATTATCAAAGCGCTTCAAGAGAATAATTATATTCCAATTATCGCCTCCGACGGCGTTGCGCTGGCTCTATTACGAAAAGAATTTCCTTATGTACAAACTTTAGAATTGCCTTCTTATCATATTGAGTATGCTAAGAATGGTAAAAATTTTAAATGGAAGCTGATTAAAAATCTTCCGAAAATGATTACTGCCGTTTTGGATGAGAAAAAAATGGTGAATCATTGGATTAAAAAACATGGCATTGATGGCATAATCTCAGATAACAGATTGGGGGTTTTCAGCAAAAAAGTGCCTTCTGTTTTTATGACTCATCAATTGAATGTAATGACTGGAAATACGACTTGGTTTACCAGTAAATGTCATCAGTATTTCATAAAAAAATATAATGAATGCTGGGTTCCTGATACTAACGAAAAAGTGAACTTAACGGGAGATTTGGGGCATTTAAAAAATAATGAACTGAATCTAAAATACATCGGCCCGTTGAGCCGTATGAAAAAAAAGGATACTCCAAAAATATATGATTTGATGATTATATTGTCTGGACCTGAACCTCAGCGCACTTTCTTGGATGAAAAACTGCAAAAAGAAGCTGCAAATTATCCGGGAAAAGTAGTTTTTGTGCAAGGTAAAGTAGAAAAATCGCAAGAAAAATGGCAGGCTGGAAATGTTACCTATTACAATTTTATGAACTCAAAACAGCTGGAACAGACTTTTAACGAAAGTGAGTTTGTATTGTGCCGTTCGGGTTATACTACAGTAATGGATTTGGCAAAGCTGGGCAAAAAAGCTTTTTTTATTCCGACCCCAGGACAATATGAACAGGAATATCTAGCAATAAAACTTCAAGAAGAAAATCTTGTGCCGTATGCCATGCAAAACGACTTCACAATTGATGATTTATCAAAAGTAAAATCGTTTAAAGGATTATCCCAATTTGAAAATAATATCGACTGGGATTCGCTATTTACTGTTTTCGAAAACAAAATAGCATAATTGCACCAAACTAGTTCACCTAAAGCCTTATCATTACAATAAAAAACCTCCAGCTAAAGCTGGAGGCAATTCAAATTTTAGATAACAAAATCAGTTTTTTCAGCGTCTTTGCAATAGTAAATCCGTTTAATCTGTGTCTTTTTAGAAGTTAAATTGTGCTTGCAGTCTCAGGACGTTTCCTTGTTGTCTGTTTATTGGCAGTGCACTATCTTCAAAAGTTCTGTCTGCTACTACATATTCTGCAGTTAATTCTAATGCTTTGATTGGCTGCCATTCAATACCGAATTCATAATCTCTAACTACGTAGCTTCTAGCATCTTTTTCATATTTTTTTCCTCCGTCATAATATTGAAATTTGGCGAATGGATAAATACGTTGTTTTTTAATATCCCATTTATAGTTTAATAAAACGTAACCTCCGTTCAAATCGGTTTGGTCGATTGTATTGGTAAGTGTATTGTATCGAGGTCCTGTTCCGATATTGTATTCAGTCTGAATACCAAATGGTCTAGGATATAAAACAAAAGTTGCCCCCACTCGCTGATCTTTTACATATTGAGGATCGTTAACAGTAACTCCTGGCGAAACTTCTCCAGTAAAAGCCCACTTACCGGTATAAGCCTGAATTCCTGGTTCTATAATCTGACTTCCAACTACAAAAGGATATGATACTCTCGTTACCACATTTAAATCTCGATTCCCATCCAATTTATTGGCAATCTGCCCATTATAAACACCAAAGGCAAAAACTCCAAAATCTCCAGAACCTTTATAGCCATCTCTAACCAACATTTCAAAACGCTGTCTAATTTCGGCTGGAGCCCAATAAAAGAATATCCCTAAATCACGTTCATTTAAAATTGAGCTGTTGATAGCGTCGGCACGATCTAAAGATAAACGCTGTGAACTTGACTGCATATTTTCGAAGCCGTATGGAATTTTACTCTGTCCAACGCGAACACGATATTCTCTTTTTTTATCAAAAGAAAGATCAAAATACAAATCACGAATCTGTACGAAATTATTAATACCGCTAACTGGAGAACTCGCAAAGTCTGGTTGGAAATAGAAGAATACATTCGGGTGAACTTGTCCTGAAAATACTAAACGGGCACGACGAATAAAAAGTCCGTTGTTTGCTTTTGCATCTGGAGCTGTAGAAGTTGTTCCCCAAGATTTATCACATTGTTCGCAAGAAACTTTATCATTTGTAGAAAAAAGACCATTGTATCTAATTTGTGCATAACCTCTTAAAGAGATTCTGTCATACCAATGTTCTTCAACTCCTCCTCCAGATTTAGTTTCCGGAAGTTTCGCTTTATTTATAGAATCTAAAATACGCATTACCTCGTTTTTTACATCCTGTTTGTTTAATTCTTTTTTATCTGTTTCCTGCGCATTAGCAGCAAAGGTTAGCAGTAATAAAACAGCTACTAGTTTTCTTTTTATCATTAGTTCTCTAATTCCCTTAATTTCAGGATGCAAAGATGGAGCACCTATGTTAAGAAATCATTAACCAGATGTTACTATAATAAAAATTTAATGTTATGACCTAAATCCAAATGTTTATTTATCGTTAAACACCTTTGTTTTAGGGCTTTTAACAAAACTGACGTTACGATTTTTTAACGTCAGTTTTTGTTGTTTTATTTGCTTTTTCGAGCGTAAAAGAGAATTCAGAGCCAATTCCGAACTCACTTTCTACATAAACTTTCTCCTTATGCGCTTCAATAATATGCTTTACAATTGCCAGACCTAAACCAGAACCACCTTCAGATCTTGTTCCGCTTTTATCCACTCGATAAAAACGTTCAAAAAGTCGTGGAATGTTTTGTTTTTCAACGCCTTCTCCGTTATCGCTAATACGAATTAAGACTTTTTTCTTGGTTAAATTTACTACGCCAACTTCAGTCAGACCACCTTCTTTTCCGTACTTAATAGAGTTTACAATCAGATTTTCTAAAACTTGCTGTATTCTATCCTGATCTCCTCGAATCATTACAGACTGCACATTTTTACTTTCAAAAGCCAATTTGATTTTCTTTTTATCGGCTTTCATTTCAAGCAGTTCGAAAACATTTTGAATTAATTCGACAATATCAAAATCAGTCATATTGAGATCTAAATCGCCCGATTCTAATTTGGTAATCATATCCAAATCTTCAACAATATATATAAGACGCTCTACTCCTTTTTCGGCACGTTTTAAATATTTCTTTCTGATATTTTTATCGTCCATTGCGCCGTCAAGCAAAGTTGAAACGTAACCTTGAACAGTAAATAAAGGTGTTTTTAGTTCGTGTGAAACGTTTCCTAAAAACTCTCTTCTATATTGTTCGCGGATTTCGAGCATTTCGATTTCTAGTTTTTTATCTGTCGCGAACTTTTTCACTTCACGCGAAAGCGTTTCCATATCGGTATTAATCGGCTGATTGATTAATGTTGTGGATTCTAGCAACGAAACCTCATCGTAAATTTTCTTCACTCTTCGGTAAATAAAGCGTTCTACACGATATTGTAAAACCAGAAAAGAGAAAATATAGATTACGATTATGAAAATTATTCCAAACGCAACTTGATGTTTTAATTGATTTTTATAAAATAATGACATTAACATCAGTACAAATGCTGTTGTAAAAAGACTGATATACAATGCCGATTTTATGGCGAATTTGTATGTTTTTTTAAAATTAATCTTCATTGAAAAAATTGAACCATTAAGAAATTAAGAAAATTAAGTTTTGCTTTTAAGTTATATTCTTTTGAATAATCAAAAAACAAAAAAAGGAATAACTCAAAAACCATATAAGAAAATGAAGATCATACAGCTTCAATTCTTATATGGTTTAAATGTATTGAATATTTTTAAAAGAATTTGAATGGGTTTAAAAACTAAGTGCCTTAGCAACTTAGTATCTTAGAACCTTAGCATCTTAAAAATCTAAACTTCAAATTTATAGCCTACACCTTTTATAGTCTTAAAAAGATCTTCGCCTATTTTTTCGCGTAGTTTTCTGATGTGAACATCGATTGTTCTTCCTCCAACCACAACTTCGTTACCCCAAACTTTATCCAAGATTTCGTCTCTTTTAAAAACTTTTCCAGGTTTTGAAGCCAACAGATAAAATAATTCGAATTCTTTTCTTGGCAAAGCAATTTCTACATTGCCTTTTATGATTTTGTATTCCTCACGATTAATCTCGATTCCGCCTACATTTAAAGTATCTGTAACAACTTCTTGTTCCTTTAGCCTTCTTAACAGCGCCTTTACTTTTGATACCAATAATTTTGGTTTAATTGGTTTTGTAATATAGTCATCGGCACCTGCATCAAAACCAGCTACTTGAGAATAATCTTCGCTTCTTGCTGTAAGGAATGTTATGATAACATTATTTAATTCAGGAATTTTTCTAATATGCTCGCAAGCCTCCATTCCGTCCATTTCTGCCATCATCACGTCCATAATGATTAATTCTGGCAACTCTTTCTGTGCTTTTGCTATAGCATCTTTTCCGTTAGAAGCTGTAACAATCTGATAGCCTTCCTGAGCAAGGTTATAGCCAACGATTTCTAAGATATCTGGTTCGTCGTCAACTAATAAAATCTTAGTTTGTGTTTTTTTCATAAATAGCAAAAATTGAGATTTTTATATCGAAACTTCTTCATTAAACATTCGATATTTCTTATTTCACAGGGTAAATATACTAACAAAAGAACCTTTAAAAAATGGTGTTAACCGTAATTTAATCTCGTAACAATTTGATAATCTTAACAACACAAAAACATAACAAGTCGGTAACATGGACTTCACAGAGCGGTTCTTTCTTTGCACAAAAATAATTAAGACACAAACACAACACTGAAAAAAATGAAATTCAATTTAAGATTTCTCTTTATTGCATTATTTATCTGTACGATTTCGATCGCGCAAAACAAAGGTACGATTTCTGGAGTTCTGACTGACAAAGATTCGAACAACGCAGCTCTACCATTTGCTAATGTTTTAGTTAAAGGTACAAATATTAGCGTAAATACCGACGTTGACGGAAAATATTCGTTAAGCGTAAATCCTGGAAATTATACTTTAATTTTTAGTTTCTTAGGATATGAATCTGTAGAAGCTCCGGTTGCCGTAAAAGCAAACGAAACTGTAACAGTTAATCAAGTGCTTTCTTCTGGAAGCTATACTCTTAAAGATGTAGTCGTAAAATCTTCTGCAGGAAACAAGCAAAAAGAATCTGCATTATTATTAGATCAAAAAAATGCAGTTCAATTTAAAGCTGCTATTGGTGCTGAGGAAATTGCAAGAAAAGGAGTTAATGATGTTGCCAACGCTGTTGCAAAAGTGAGCGGGGTTTCTAAACAAGACGATTCTGGAAATGTTTTCGTACGTGGATTAGGTGACCGTTATAACGTAACTACTTTAAACGGACTTCCGTTGCCATCAAACAACCCTGCTAACAAAAACATTCTTTTAGAAATTTTCTCTACAAACATTGTAGATAACATTGGAATCAGTAAAACTTTTGAAGCTCAAAATTATGCCGATTTCGGAGGAGCTAATATCGATATTAGTGCAAAGAAATTCAGCGGAAAACCTTTCATCAGCTTTTCAGTTGGTACTGGTGCAAACACAAATGTTTTAGGACAAGATCATTTTTATCTTCAAGACGGACCTACTTATACAGGATTTAAAAAAGTTGGCGTTCCAGATGCTCCATTATTGCCATACAGCTATGCAACAAGCTGGGACAGACAAGAAAGTAAAAATGTATTAAATGCGTTTTACACTTTATCTGGAGGAAAAAGATTTCAAATAAACGACGAAAGTTCTATTGGTGCTTTTGTTACAGGATCTTTCAGTGCAAAAAACAAATTCACTCAAGGTTACAGCAGAGGAGGAATTACTTCTGATGGAGATATTTATTCTGACTTTATCAGAACAGCTTACAAACATAACACTACAACAACGGTTATGGGTACAGCTGATTACAAAATCAACAAAAACCATTCGATCTTCTTTACTTCTTTATTCTTAAACTCTAGTGAGCAAGATTATAGCGAGTACGAAGGAACTAACATCAACTTTGATGGTGGTGGAGATGCTCAACAGCAAATTAGCGGTTTTATCAAACGTGGAACTTTCGAAAGAACGCAATTAGTGGTGAACCAATTAACAGGGAAAAGCAAATTTAGCGATCGATTGAATTTAAACTGGGGAGTTGGATACAGTATGTCTGACAGTGCAATTCCAGATCGTATGCAAAACTCTTTCGTGTATGCTCCTAATGCTATTGATTATACATTTTTCACCAACTCAAACATCAACAACCACAGATTTTTTCATGACTTAAAAGAAAATGAAATTGCTGCAAATATTGCTCTTTCTTATAACTTCAAAAAAGGAAGTGATGATACTTACAAAGGAAAAGTAACGGTTGGATATTCTGGAAAATTCAAAAATGTAGATTACGACATGCAACAGTTTTCGTTCTTCCCGAACAGAACTACAATTTCTTTCCCAAAAGAAGATATTCACCATGTAGATAACTACTTAGATCCTGCACATTGGGGTTCATCTTACTCAAACAGAATTCACCAAACGTATAATGGAAATTTAGATATTAATGCTGCATTTGCTAACGTTCAATATTCTTTAACTGAAAGATTAAGCGTAATATTAGGAGCAAGATTAGAGCAATTGAATCAGAATGTATTCTATATCACAACAACAGTTCCATCTGGAGGAAACTCTGACGATTCTAAATTCAATATTTTACCAAGCTTAATTTCAAAATATACTTTGAATGAAAGACAGAATTTAAAATTCTCTGCTAGTAAAACGTATACACTTCCTCAATTTAAAGAAAAAGTGCCTATCATTTATGAGGACGTTGCTCAAGCTTACGAAGGAAACCCAAGATTATACGCTTCAACAAATTACAATTTTGATTTAGGATGGGAATTTTTCCCAAAAGCAAGTGAATTAATTTCGGTTACTGCATTTGGTAAAATCATTCAAAACCCAATCAACGAAATGTTCTTGAATTCTTCTTCAAATGATATTTCTTATGCAAATACAGGAGACAAAGGAACAGTAGCAGGAGTTGAAGTTGAGTATAGAAAAGATCTTTTTGAAATTGAAAAAAGAGATAACTTAAAAACAAAACTTTCTTTTGATGCAAACGGATCATATTTATATACCAAACAAGATCTAAGCAATGAAAAAGTAAACAATGAAAATGATTTTGGAGCGAACTTTACTTTTACATCAAGTAAATTAACAGGAGCTTCTAATTTCCTTGCCAATGCGAATTTATCTTTCTTAAATGAGTTTTCAGAAAACACAGATATTTCGGCAACAGTTTCTTACTCTTATTTTTCAGATAAATTAGCTGTAATTGGAACTTCAAGAGTTGGAAACATGGTTGACAAAGCGGTAAACAAACTAGACTTTATTGTAAATTCAAGTTTGACTAAAAACTTAAAAATCGGTCTTATTTACAACAACATTTTAAATCCAACTTTTAAGCGTGTACAAGAACAAGGAGAAGTACCTGGAAAAGAGTCTGTAGGAGATATTACTGTAACTTCATACAAAGCAGGTTCAGATCTTAGACTTACTTTAAACTATACATTCTAAGAAAAAGATTTTCAATAAATTACAAGAGGCGATTGGTTATTCCAATCGCTTTTTTTTATCCAAAATTGCAATGTAAATTTTATATTAAGGCGATGCGTTTTTACCCCATTATACTTAATAGATTGTTAATATCGTCTTAACTCAGCAAAAACATATGTTCGTTTACTTTGCCTTGAATAAATAAAACAATAAAACACAACAAAAATGAAAAAAAGTTTATTTGCAATGGCTGCAATATTAGGACTTGCTTTAACAAGCTGTAGTTCTGATGATAACAACAAAGACACAAACAACAGTTCTTTTGTTTTAAAGGTTGACGATTTAAAAGGAGAAATTAAAGACGGTACTGTAACTTTAGATCCTACTCAAACTTATACATTAACTGGAGGTTTAGTAGTTAAAGGTGGAGCTACTTTAGTAATTCCTGCTGGAACAGTAATTAAAAGTTCTCCTACTGCAGAAGCAACTTCTTTATATATCGCTGTAGAAAGAAACGCTAAAATTAACATCAACGGTACTGCTGCTAAACCAGTTGTTATGACTTCTGGAAAAGCATCTCCTGCTCAAAGTGACTGGGGTGGATTAATCATCGCTGGTAACGGTAAAGTAAACACTGGAGACAATGGTACTTCTGAAGTAGGTGGTTTAAGCTACGGAGGTAATGACAATGCAGATTCTTCTGGAAACATTAACTTCTTGAAAATTTCTTACACAGGTTCTAAATATACTGCTGAAAAAGAATACAATGGAATTTCTTTCTTCGGAGTAGGTTCTGGAACAGTAGTATCTGATATCTATGCTTTCGAAAGTGGTGATGACGGAATTGAGTTCTTTGGTGGAGCTGTAAACGCTTCTAACTTGACAATCATTAACTCTTATGATGATTCATTAGATTTCGCTGACGGATGGCAAGGTACTGCTACAAACGTATACATTAAAGGTGTTTCTAAAGCAGGTGTTGAAGGATCTACTAACGCTAAAGATCCAAGTGGAGCTTCTCCAATGACTAACGCTAAAGTTACAAACATCTCTATCGTTAAAGGTGGTGCTACATTCTTAGCTGACGAAAAAGCAATCAACTACAAAGAAGGTGGTGGAAAACAAACTTACACAAACGTATATGTTGCTGACGGAATGCCTGCTGCTTTAACTAAATTATCTGCTGATGCTGGTGTAACTGCAAATCTTGCTGCTGGTAACTTTACTATCACAAACTACACTTTTGGAGCTTCTGTAACTGATCTTACAGGTCCTAAATTGGCTGGAACAAGTACAGGAAACCTAGGAGCTGGTAATGGTGCTGAATTACCAACTTGGGCTAACTGGACTAAATAATAAAAGTTAGATTCTAAATAATAAAAAGCTGTCTGAATATTTCAGACAGCTTTTTTCATTTTAGCTTTTACAGCACCAATAAAACCATATTATTTCCTAATCACTTCGAATACATAATGTTAAAAACATCCTAAAAATTTAGCATGTTTTTTTTTGGCGTCATTTTTGTAATTTTTTTTGTATATTTACAGTAATCAAATACATGCGATGGCAAAAAACTACTTTTATATTACTTTCTTATTGGCATTTTTCTTTACTGTAAGCGTCTCGGCGCAAGACAGCAAGCAACTACCAAAAACTCAAGAATCTACTTCTATCGAGGGTCTAAGCTTGTATCCTAATCCAGTAACAAATGGAAAAGTCTATATCTCATCTAAAAACGATTTAGAGAAAGAAATTATTGTGTTTGATATCTTAGGCAAAAAAGTATTACAGGCACATTTAGTCTCAAGAGAACTAAGTGTTACAGAATTGCCACCAGGTGTTTACATCATCAAAATAAGCGAACAGAACGCATCGGCAACACGAAAACTCATTATACGATAAAAAAAGCTCCGTAGGAGCTTTTTTTGTTTTCAGTCACAGTTTTCAGTTTATGCACTTTGCTGAAAACTGTGACTGAATACTGCGACTGAACACTAAATATAATATCTTTGCAAAAAAAAGTTTTGATTACAGCCAACGATATCTTTACCATTTCAAGTCAGAAACAATTTGAAAAAATAGCATTAAAAGTGTTTCGTTTTCAGCATGAAAACAATAAAGTGTATCGTGAATTCTGTGATTTTTTGAATGTTAATCCGCAACAGGTAAAATCACTACAACAGATTCCTTTTTTACCCATTCAATTTTTCAAAAGTCATGATGTCGTTTCTAATACAGATCCTGTACAAGTAACTTTTACCAGCAGCGGTACAACCGGAATGATTACCAGCAGGCATTTAGTGACCGATGTTTCCTTATATGAAGAAAGTTATCGCAAAGGATTTTCTCAGTTTTATGGCAACATAGAAGATTACGTTGTTTTAGCCCTTTTGCCGTCTTATTTGGAACGCGAAGGCTCTTCGTTAATTTACATGGTCGAAGATTTAATAAAACTCTCTAATCAGCCTGAAAGTGGGTTTTATCTACACAATCACGACGACTTAATCAAAAAACTTCTTGAATTGGACGAAGCAGGCCAAAATGTAATCTTAATTGGGGTTACTTACGCCTTATTAGATTTAATCGAAAAACATCAGTTCAATCTTCAAAATACCATTATTATGGAAACTGGAGGAATGAAAGGAAAAAGAAAAGAAATGATTCGTGAAGAATTGCATGAAATACTCTGCAAAGGTTTTGGAGTTTCATCTATTCATTCAGAATACGGAATGACCGAACTTTTAGCGCAAGCCTATTCTTTGGGCGATGGAATTTTCGAATGCCCGTCTTGGATGAATATTTTAGTTCGCGATCCTGAAGATGCTCTCACTTACATGAATGACGGGAAAACTGGCGGAATTAATGTGATAGATTTAGCCAATATCAATTCATGTTCATTTATTGCTACGCAGGATTTAGGCAAAAAATATTCGAACAACTCTTTTGAGGTATTGGGACGTTTTGATAATTCTGATATTCGCGGGTGTAATTTGATGGTTTTATAAAAAAGTTTAATCGATGATTTTTTGGATTAATCAAACGTTTCTAGCGACGAAATATTCCTACGGAATGATTAAAAAAAATCCCAATATTCTTTTCGAACATTGGGATTCTATATTTAATG
This sequence comes from Flavobacterium movens, assembly GCF_039581425.1. NCBI lineage: Bacteria > Pseudomonadati > Bacteroidota > Flavobacteriia > Flavobacteriales > Flavobacteriaceae > Flavobacterium > Flavobacterium movens. The sequence goes on along the minus strand of NZ_JBCPXY010000013.1, from coordinate 56,895 downwards.
CAAAAGATTTTGCTGAATCGATTAAACACTTAACCGACTAAACAGTTAAACAACTCTTATTACAAAATAATTTTTCTTTCCGCTTTGCAATAAAACGAATTGATTGTTGATTAAATCATTTGCTGTTAAAACAAAATCTTCTTTTATTTTTTCTCTATTTACAGAAATTGAGTTTGCTGTTAAAGCACGTCTCGCCTCTCCGTTAGATTTAAAGAAACCTGTTTTTTCGTTTAAAACAGTAATAATATCCAATCCGTTTTCCAAATCAGCTTTTGCGATTTCCGCTTGTGGAACTCCATCAAAAACTTCTAAAAAAGTAGCTTCATCCAGTTTTTTCAAATCTTCTGCAGTAGAATTTCCGAATAAAATATTTGAAGCTTGAATTGCTTTTTCTAGTTCTTCTCTATTGTGAACAAAAACAGTAATTTCTTCTGCCAGTTTCTTTTGCAAAACTCTTAAATGTGGAGCCGTTTTATGCTCTTCGATTAATGCGTCAATCGTATCTTTATCTAAAAAAGTAAAGATTTTAATGTATTTCTCTGCATCAACATCTGTTGTATTTACCCAAAATTGGTAGAATTTGTAAACAGAAGTTTTATCAGCATCCAACCAAACGTTCCCACCTTCAGATTTTCCGAATTTAGACCCATCTGCTTTTGTAATCAAAGGAGTTGTTAAGGCGTAAGCTTTAGCATTCTCTCCTCCCATTCTACGAACTAATTCTGTTCCTGTGGTAATATTACCCCATTGGTCAGAACCACCCATTTGCAGAATACAGTTGTTGTTTTTATATAAATGATAGAAATCGTAACCTTGAATTAACTGATATGTAAATTCTGTAAAAGACATTCCCTCACCTTCACCGCTAAATCTCTTTTTTACAGAATCTTTAGCCATCATATAATTTACGGTGATTCTTTTTCCAACTTCACGTGCAAAATCGATAAAAGAGAATTCTTTCATCCAATCGTAGTTATTCACCATTACTGGTGCATTTGCTTCGGTTGAATTAAAATCTAAGAAACGAGACAAAACACTTTTGATTCCAGCTACATTTTTAGCTAGAGCTTCTTCATCAAGTAAGTTTCTTTCATCAGATTTACCAGAAGGATCTCCAATCATTCCTGTTGCTCCACCTACTAAAGCGATTGGTCTGTGACCAAAATTCTTTAGATGAACCAATAAAATAATTTGAACCATACTTCCGATGTGCAGTGAATCTGCTGTTGGATCAAAACCGATATAGGCAGTGGTTGCTTCTTTTAGCAATTGTTCTTCCGTTCCAGGCATACTATCATGGTATAACCCGCGCCATTTTAATTCTTCAACTAGATTCTTCATTTTTTTAAATAATTTGCGCAAATGTAATCAATGTCAATGGCAATCACAAAAAGCAATTTCATTATCAACAATAAAAAACCATTTCAATACAAAATTTAATCCTTTAAGCTAAGAACATGATACTGAGATTAATTCGAAAACTCTCTTTTCTAAATACAAAAGTCCAAAGGATAAAAAAATCTATTTACGGAAACACGTAAAAATCTATTCTATTTTTTCTTTAGATTCGCCCACCAAAAACTACCAAAATGAAAAAAACTTTTTTACTTATTCTTTTTCTTTATTGCACCTTGAGCAATGCACAGGTTTCTTTTGAAAAAGGGTACTTTATTTCCAACAATGGAATACGAACAGAATGCTTCATCCGAAACTTAGATTGGAAAAACAATCCAACCGATTTCAAATATAAATCCCAGATTGGCGACAATGATTCCAAAACAGAAACCATTGCTAATGTTCAGGAATTTGGTATCGACAATACTGTAACTTTCAAAAGAGTCAAAGTAAAAATGGATCGTTCCAGTGATAATTTAGACAAACTATCAGAAACTGGACAACCTGTATGGGAAGAAAATACTCTCTTTCTAAGATTATTAGTTCAGGGAGAAGCAACACTGTACTCGTATACTGACGGAAATCTTATCCGATATTTTTACGAAACAAAGAGCATTCCATTAGAACAACTTACGTATTTAAAATACACTTTGACAAAAGGAGATAAATCAACCGGAGAATTAAGAGAAAATGATTACTACAAACAGCAATTAAACAACAATGTAAGATCAGCCAATACAGCTGACAGTGAGATTACGAATCTAAAATATAAAAAGTCTGATCTTACCAGATACTTTCTAAAATACAATAATACCGACAACAAAACAAAAAGCGGTGTAATGTCTAAATCAACTGAAGGACATTTTCATTTAAAAATAACTCCTGAGCTTAGTTTTATCTCAGGATCTATGAATGATGGAGACAGTCCGTCAATAGATGTAAATTTAGATAGCAATACTAATTTAAAAATAGGCTTGGAAGCAGAATATCTTCTTCCTTTTAACAATAACAAATGGAGCATCTTTATAAACCCAGCTTATCAAAAATACGAAACCACTAAGCAATACAGTAGACCAGGTCTTTTTGCGGGATCACCTTCTGTAACTCGTAATATAGAGATTAAATACTCCAGCATCCAGGTTCCGATCGGATTGCGTTATTATTTTCTTATCAATAACAATTCAAAGATTTTCATAAATGCCGCTTACTCTTTTGATATCAATGGCAAAGCAAGTTTATCTTTTGATAAAAATGCAGAACTTGAAAGTAAATCGGGATCTAATTTCGCTTTTGGAGTAGGTTATAACTTTAAAAACAAATTCAGTGCTGAGATTAGAACAAACACCAAAAAACAGCTATTAACGGATTACAACACCATTTCTGTTGAGTACAAAGCCATTGATTTGGTATTTGCATATTCTATATTCTAATACATAAATAGAAACTTCACAAAAAGATGCTAAAGCAATGGATAATATTTATCCGTTGCTTTCGTATTTTAAATAATTTGCGCAAATGCAATTTCTATAAAGTTTACGCTAAGCCTACACAAGAAAAAGCAAAAACTCAGCGCCTTTCTATCAAAAATAAAAAAACCTTTACAACTTTGTTCCTCTGCAACTTTGCACCTTTACAACAAAAACTTATCTTTACAACATGATATTAGTAACTGGCGGAACAGGTTTAGTAGGCTCACATTTATTGCTTCATTTAATGGAAAATGGAGAAAATGTTCGGGCAATTTACAGAACCGAAAAGAGTATCCAGAAAACAAAGTCGGTTTTTGATTTTTATAAAAAAACAGATCTGTTTGAAAAGATTAATTGGCTTGAAGCCGACATTCTAGACATACCTTCGCTTGAAACTGCTTTTATTGACATTAAACAAGTATATCACTGCGCAGCATTTATTTCATTTGATCCGAAAGATGAAGAAATTCTGAGAAAAACCAATATTGAAGGAACAGCAAACATCGTCAATTTTGCGATTGCCAAAGAAACAGAAAAGTTTTGCTATATCAGTTCGATTGCTGCTTTAGGAGATATCGCACCTCACGAAACACATATTACCGAAGAAACAGACTGGAATCCTGAAAAACCGCATAGCGATTATGCCATTTCTAAATATGGTGCCGAAATGGAAGTTTGGCGCGGGCATCAAGAAGGATTAAATGTTATTATTGTAAATCCAGGAGTAATTTTGGGTCCGCTAAAAATGATGGATATTTTTGATGAAGGCAGCAGCGAGATTTATCGTAAAGTTTCTAAAGGACTTTCGTTCTACACGCTAGGAAGCACAGGCTTTATCACTGTTGATGATGTGGTAAAAACTAGTTACGAACTAATGAGAAGCGATATAAAAAATGAACGCTTTACACTCATTGCAGACAATATTGTTTTCAAAGATCTTTTAAACACCGTTGCTGATGTTTTAAAAGTAAAAAGGCCTCATATTCACGCTACACCTTTTTTAATGAATCTATTGTGGATGGCTGACGGAATATTTGCGACTTTATTTTTCAGAAAAAGAAGCATTACAAAAGCAACTGCAAAAGCTTCGTACTCAAAAAATCTGTATAGTAATGAAAAAATAAAAACCGCTCTAGGAACGGTTTTTACTGATATTCATAAATATATTTTAGAAAGCTCTAAATTATAAACCTCTTCTTTGCTTTCTTTTTGCCAGCTTAATTGAATCGATGTTAACTTTCGGAATTCTTTTCTGAACTGAATCCTTCGAAACTTCTTTCGTTTCTTTAGGTTTATTTTTATTTGCTTTAGCCGCTTTCTTTTCATCAATTTTAGCTAATGAATCTGCCGCTCTCTGATTTACAGAAATCCTTTTATTTACCTCATCAAACATGTCTTTATAACTATCATAATCTGAAGCATAATACATATTGTTCTGCGCAAATTGAAGACTGTCAACTTTGTATTTTTTCAAAATAAACTTCGTCGGATTGTTTTCTATCGAATCTAAAGACAATGGTTTCTGATATCTCATTGCTTCCAAAAGAGATAAATCATACATAATATCGATCATCTTATCTTTCTCAATAAGCTTTGCAGGCTGTTTTACCACCTCTTTTTTACAGCTTATAGAAAGAAACAAAACCAATAGTATTACTATAAAATTCTTCATCGTCTTTTTTTATCTGTCAAACAATAATCTTTTACCCGCTCTGGTATCTTTTACTTTGAAATTATTGTAAACCAATTCACCGTTTACAAAAGTATGCGTAATTCTAGATTTGAAAGTATAGCCTTCAAACGGAGACCATCCGCATTTGTATAAAATATTTTCTGGTTTAACGCTCCAAGGCAGACTTGGATTAACGATTACTAAATCGGCATGATACCCTTCTCTGATAAAACCTCTTTTTTCTATTTTGAAAATCTTGGCTGGATTGTGGCACATTTTCTCCACGATTTTCTCCACACTAATTTTTCCCTGATGATGAGCTTCAAACATTGCCACAACAGCGTGTTGTACCAACGGACCTCCAGAAGGCGCGTTTAAGTAAGACTGCTGTTTTTCTTCTTTTGTATGTGGAGCATGATCTGTTGCAATTACGTCAATTCTTCCGTCATTTAAAGCTTTCCAAAGCTCTGCACGATCTTCGGCTGTTTTAACCGCAGGATTCCATTTAATGAAATTCCCTTTTGTTTTATAATCTTCATCCGTAAACCAAAGATGGTGTACACAAACCTCAGCAGTGATTTTTTTATCTTCTAACGGAATTTTATTAGTAAACAACTCCATTTCTTTCGCCGTTGAAAGATGGAAAATATGCAATCTCGCACCTGTTCTTTTTGCTAAAGCTACTGCTTTTGACGAAGAAATATAACAAGCTTCTGCACTTCTAATTAAATTGTGTGCCGTTACAGGAACATCGTCTCCGTACTGTTCTTTAAAAGTCGCAAGATTATTTTTAATCGTAGTTTCGTCTTCGCAGTGAACTGCAATTAGCATTGGAGTGCTTGAGAATATCTTTTCTAAAACCGCTTCATTATCAACCAACATATTTCCTGTAGACGAACCTAAGAAAATCTTAATTCCCGCAACATTCTTTGGATTCGTTTTTAAAACTTCTTCCAAATTATCATTTGTTGCACCCATCATAAACGAGTAATTCGCAAATGATTTTTTTGATGCAATCTGATATTTATCTTCTAAAATTTCCTGAGTAACCGCATTCGGAACTGTATTCGGCTGTTCGATAAAAGAAGTAATTCCTCCCGCAACAGCTGCACGAGATTCCGATTCGATATCACCTTTGTGAGTTAATCCCGGCTCTCTAAAATGCACTTGATCGTCTATTGCGCCCGGCATTAAATAATTTCCTTCAGCATCGATTACGATACAATCTGAAGTTTTTAATGAAATGCTGTCTGCAATTTCAACAATCAAATCGTTTTCAATTAAAACATCACCTTCAAAAATTGTCCCTTCGTTTACAATTTTGGCATTTTTTATTAAAATCCTGTTCATTTCGGTTGGTTTATAATGAATTTACTAATTTTCTTAATCTAAGTGAAATCACACCAAGAATAGCTTCTTTAATAATAGCATTACTCATTTTAGAAACTCCTTTTGTTCTATCAGTAAAAATAATTGGGACTTCGGTAATTTGAAATTTAGCACAGTAGGTTCTGTACTTCATTTCAATTTGAAACGCGTACCCGACAAACTTTATTTTATTTAAATTGATTTTCTCCAGAACTTCTCTTTTGTAACAAACAAAACCTGCAGTGGCGTCGTGAATTTTCATTCCAGTGATAAATTTCACATAAACAGAAGCAAAATAAGACATCAGAACTCGGCTTAACGGCCAGTTAACCACATTTACCCCTTTTACATAACGAGATCCAATTGCAAGATCTGCTCCACCAAAATGGCAGGCGTCGTATAATTTTTCTAAATCATTTGGGTTATGCGAAAAATCGGCATCCATTTCAAAAATAAATTGGTAGTCACGCTCCAAAGCCCATTTAAAGCCATGAACATAGGCAGTTCCCAATCCTGATTTTTTTGTTCTCTGTTCTAAAAAAAGTTTTCCTGGATATTCTTCCTGTAATGCCATCACTTTTTTTGCAGTATGATCAGGAGAATTATCATCGATAATCAGCAAATGAAAAGATTTATGCTGCGAAAGTACAGCTCTAACTATACTTTCTATGTTTTCAATTTCGTTATAAGTGGGAATTATGACAATACTATCATTCATTTTTTTCTCGGTAATTTCACCGCAAAAGTAAACTTTTTATAGCATTTGATTCATAATAAATATATAATAAAAGTATTGCATCAAAAAATTACTAATTTTGCAAGGCTATGATTGAACAATTACATCCTCGAATTCTTGAAAACAAAGACTGGGCAACACTTTTATTTGTGCTGACCTTTGCTGTTGTTGCCATGACAAAATCGGCGTACGAAACAAGATTTAGTGAATTTAGTAAACTTATTTTTTCTGATAAATACGCCAAAATTTATAGAGACAACAGCCACATGAAAAACAGCTTTACGGTTGGTTTATTTTTTGTGCAGATTGTATCATTTGCCTTTTTTATCCTGCTTACGCTAAATATTTTTGGCCACGCTTCAAAAACCGACTGGGTTTTATTTATTCAGATTGCAACTTTCCTACTTTATTTCATTCTAGGAAAGTACTTAATCGAAAAAATTGTAGCCACTTCCTTTAATATTGACGAATTTGTAGAGCTTTTTAACTTACAAAAAGTAACATACAGAACTTACATTGGCGTTTTAATCCTTCCAATCAATGCTGTTTTGTTCTATTACAACAATATTCCGCAAATTATACCGCTAGCAATCATAGGCATTTCGCTGTGTATTAGCGTATACTCTTACTTTATTTCAATTAAAACGTATCAAAACGTAATTATCGGCAAGTTATTTTATTTTATTTTGTATCTTTGCGCTCTTGAAATAGCCCCTTATTATTTTCTCTATTATTGGGTAACAAAAGGGAGTGCTTAGAAAATATTTATAATATGAAAGTGAAAACAATTTTGGTGTCACAGCCTGAACCTAAAGTGGAGAATTCTCCTTACTTTGAGCTCCAACAAAAACACAAAATAAAAATTGATTTCAGACCATTTATTCATGTAGAAGGGGTTAGCGCAAAAGAGATTCGATTACAAAAAATCGATCTTAATCATTACACTGCGATCATTTTAACAAGTAGAAATGCTGTAGATCATTTTTTTAGAGTGGCTGATGAAATGCGTTACAAAGTTCCTGAAGGATTGAAGTATTTTTGTCAATCTGAGGCTGTTGCGTTTTACCTTCAAAAGTATGTTGTGTACAGAAAACGTAAGATTTACGTTGGAGCAAAAGATTTTGCAGATTTATCCCCGCTAATTAAGAAGTACAAAGACGAGAAGTTTTTACTTCCTGCATCTGACCAATTAAATGCAGATGCTCCTGTTACATTAAACAGTCTAAAAGTAGATTGGGCACAAGCAATTTTCTACAGAACTGTAATGAGTGATTTATCTGATTTAGCAGATGTTTATTATGATGTCTTAGCTTTTTTCAGTCCGACAGGAATTAAGTCATTGTTTAAAAATTTCCCAGATTTTAAACAAAACAATACCAGAATAGCCGTATTCGGAAGCACAACTCAAAAAGAGGCTCTTGACCATGGTTTAAGAATTGATATTCTTGCTCCAACTCCTGAAACACCTTCTATGACAATGGCTTTAGAGAAATACGTTGCAGAAGCAAACAAAGGGAAATAATCCTTTTTAAAATATTCAATTTTTTAAAATTCCAAATTCCAAGTAACTGCTTGAAATTTGGAATTTTTGTTTTTAGGATTTTTTCGCTCGTTTTCCTGTAGTTGAAACTACGGTTTATATTTCAATTTGAATTTGGGATTTGGGATTTGGGATTTCAAAAATTGGGATTTCCTTTTCTAACGCATTTTAATTACATTTGATTTCTATTCAAAACCCAAATCACAAAAATAGTTTCAAATTGTAAGTTATGAAAATCAACTCCCTCTTAATTGAAATCGACGGAATCGACAAGGAAATCCTTCGATACCTAATGGAAGATGCCCGAAAACCAATTTTGCAAATCGCTAATAAAATCGGAATTTCTGGAGCCGCAATTCACCAAAGATTAAAAAAGCTAGAGCAATCTGGCGTAATCTCCGGCTCTAAGTTTACTGTAAACCCAAAAGTTTTAGGGTACAATACAATGGCATTTGTGGGAGTTTATTTGGACAAAGCCTCTAGAAACTCCGAAGCGGTAAAAGAACTTCGCAAAATTCCAGAAGTTTTAGAATGCCATTATACAACAGGAAACTGGTCTGTTTTGATTAAAATTATCTGTCGTGACAACGAACATTTAATGCAACTTTTAAATAACAAAATCCAAGCAATTGAAGGAGTTTCTAGAACTGAAACTTTTATCTCGCTAGATCAGCAGATTGATAGGCAGATACAGCTTTAGAATTAGATAATGTGTCAATTTGAAAATTAGATAATTCTAAAATTAAATGCTTCGACTTCCCTCAGCCGGACAAACTTAAAAAAACAAAACCCGACAGGTTTTTAAAACCTGTCGGGTTTGCTATAAATTATCTAATTGACTAATTATCTCAATTAACTAATTAATTCCTTCTGCTTCCAGAATAAATTGATATATAGTACAACAACGTTGCTATTGAACCAATCGCAGCCACGACATAAGTTCTTGCTGCCCATTTTAAAGCATCTTTTGCTCCAGCTTGTTCTTCTTGAGTAAGCATATGTTTGTTTTCTAACCAAGCCAAAGCACGGTTACTAGCATCATATTCGACCGGAAGCGTAATAACTGAGAACAAAGTTGTTGCTGCAAAAATGATAATTCCGATTAATAATAACCCAGGAAAAACTTTAATCATTAAGATTCCTGCAATTAAAATCCATTGTACATAATTTGAAGCAACACTTACAATCGGCACTAACTTAGAACGCATTGTAAGCCATTCGTAACCAATTGCATGCTGTACGGCGTGACCGCATTCGTGCGCTGCAACAGCGGCTGCCGCGGCATTACGATGGTTATAAACTGCTTCACTTAAATTGACTGTTTTATCTGAAGGATTATAATGATCTGTTAACTGACCTGGCGTTGAAATAACACGAACATCTGTAATTCCGTTATCGGCAAGCATTTTTTCAGCAATTTCTCTTCCGCTCATTCCGTTTCGTAATTGCAATTTCGAATACAATTCAAATTTACTTTTCAGCTGCGAGCTTACCAGCCAGCTGAACAACATGATAGCTCCAGCAATAATTAAATATCCTGATCCCATTTTTTTGTGTTTTTAGATTGATTTTTAAATTTACAAAACAAACCGCAAATTGCGAACCATTTTAACAAAATGCCATTTTGACATCATTTTACCATTTTTGACCTAATTCAGCATATTGTTTTTAAGCAAAAAAGCAATTAATTCTGCCACATTCTTCATTTTATATTTCTGAAGAATATTGCGTCGGTGTGTTTGAACGGTTAAAAAACTCAAAAACAAATCGTCGGCTATTTCCTGAGTCGATTTTCCTTGCGATAGCAATAAAGCAATATCACGTTCTCTCCGGCTCAAACCTGGAATCCTTTCCAAATCTTCAGACAAAGGCTGACTAATTATGGTTTTAACTTCTTCGCTAAAAACAATTTCGCCATCAATAGCTTTGTAAATACATTCTTTAAACTCATCAAAAGAAGCATTTTTAAGAATATATCCGTTTCCTCCATTCTGAATAAACTGCATTACCAAACTTCTTTCAGACTGGCTGCTCATACCTATAATTACAATTTTAGGATGCTTTTGCTTAATTGTTTTACACAAATCAACTCCATTTATGACGGGAAGAAAAATATCCATTAAAATCAAATCAACTTTATTGTCTTCGATATAATCTAAAAGTGCAATTCCAGATTCGAATTTTTCTACAATTTCTATATTATCTAAATCCGACAGCAAACCTGAAATTCCAGAAATCACAATCGGATGATCGTCTACTATTACCGTTTTATACTTCATAATCATGATTTGGGTTATATTTTAGTTCAATATAAGTCGAAGTTCCTTTATCCAAAACGGAATCAATTTCTATTTTTCCATTCAAAAAAGCCACACGGTTCTTAATGTTTCGCAAGCCCATTCCGTCCCTTTTTTCTGCATATTCCAAATTAAAGCCAATTCCGTTATCTTCTACAGTAATAAAAAAGACATCTTTGTTCTGCGAGCAGGAAACCAGAATCTGCGATGCTTTGGCATATTTTAAGGCATTATTTAAAAGCTCTTGAATGATTCTGAAAATCATGATTTTAAAATGTTGTGGCAAGGTTGTTTTTTTAATCAAATACTGAAATTCAATTGTTGTTTCGGCAGTCGAATGTGAAGCACATAAATCTCTAAGTGCATGCTCGAGACCCAATTTCATCAAGCTTTCGGGCATTAAATTTTGAGAAATATTACGAAGTTCTTTAATGGAGTCATTCAGCATGCCATTTATATTAGACGCATTTTCATTCTTCTCACGATCGGGCAGATTCAAATGCATTTTAAGACCAGAAAGCATACTTCCGAGTCCGTCGTGGAGATCTCTTGCAATCCTTTTACGCTCTATCTCTTCTCCTTCAATCAAAGCATTTGAAATCGATAATTTCTGCTGATTTTCTAATGCCTCGAGTTCCTGTTTATGATTTACTTCTTTCTGAAAACTTATTTTTTTCTGATAATTATTCCAGCTCCACAAAAACAAAACCGTCAGAAACAGAACAAATGAAAGCACGGCAAAAAGCATCATATTCAAACGATTATTATTAACCTGAAGAACTGCTTTCTCATTCTCTGACTGCAACAGACCAATTTTCTTTTCACTTTCTGCTTTTTTATATTTTGCTTCAAGCTCTACAATTTCACTTTTCAGTTTAGCATCGTTTAAACTATCGTTTATAACATTGTATTTGTTCGAATAATAATACGCTTTCGGATATTCTTTCGTAGCATTATAAACTTTAGACAGCTCTTTGTAATAATTCTTTTTATCTACAATAAAAGGCGTTTTTTCGATCAAATATTCCAAATTACTCTTGGCTTTGCCGTAATTTTTCAGTTTAAAAAGCACTTCATATTCTGCAAATTTCAATCTGTTTACCGCAATAGCATTATTATGATTTTCTGCAGATTTAATTCCTTTTTCAAAACTTACCAATGCTTCGTCATGTTTATTTTGTTTGGCATAATAAAGTCCTTCCGAATAAAAATAAGAATCATTCAAATTGGATTCCGGAAATTTTTCTAAAGTCTCATAAGCTTTATCTAAAATTTCTTTAGCATCATAAAAATGTTTCAGCTCGACTAAATTCTCTGCATTTATAATATAGGTTTCCATTTTAGACTCTGCTAAAGTTGCAGATTTTTTAGTCGCGCTTTCTATATATTTCTGCGCCTGATCGAGATATTCAGCTGCTTTTTCGCGTTCATCATTATTCATAAAAATAATGGCTACTGCTTTATTTAAAGCGCTGATTAATTCATAATCACCACTTTTTTTAGCAATAGGAATGGCTTCGTTTATCAACAATCTCATATAAGCATTTTCGTTGTTCTTGCGTTGCTGCATAAGACCATAATTCTGGAGTATCACGGCACGAAGTTTATAAGCTTCTTTATTTCGGTATTTTTTGAGTTTAGAATTGGCTTCGAGCAAGGCTTTTTCAAAACCATCTAAATCGCCTTTTTCTATAAAATTGTAGGCATTATAAAAAACAGAAGCATCTTTTAGAAAAGGAAATTTGGCTTTAAGCTTGTTCGCTTCCTGAAGATATTCTTTAGATTTTTTTGCATCCTGCGCCATCAAAAATAGTTTTGACAACCTGAAACTATTTAAGCATTTGACACTATCTGATTTTGTATTTTTTGTGATCTTAACAATACTGTCAATGTAAACAGTATCATCATCTAATGAAAGAATTACTTGTGAATTGGAAATTGCAGTGAAAAATAAAAAAAATAAAAAGGCGTAGATTTTCTTCATAAATGTGGCATTTACTCAAAGTTATTAAAGCTTAATGACTTTCGAAAAGAAACCGCTTGCTTTTACCTGATATCAGGTAATAAAAAATACATTTTATCAGGTATTGCCGTCCCGTAAGTAAGGGTCTAATTTTGTTGTAGATCTTACTATTAATTAAATATATACTATGAAATCAATTTTGAAAACCTTAGCAATTGTAATGACTCTTGCTTTTACAGCAGTTTCTTGCAGCAGTGATGATGATAAAGGCGGAAATAACTCAAGAGACGTTAAATATGAAGTAACAGGAAACTTTTCTGGACAGATGGATGCTGTTTATATGGAATCAGGAAATGCTGCACAAAGTGTAGATATCACCAAATTACCTTGGACTAAAGAATTTACTGCTTCTGCAAGTACTAGCGCCGTTGGAATCCAAGTTTCAGGCCATGGAGGTGTTGTCGATCAAACTTTAACTATAAAAATTTACGTTGGAGGAAAAGTAGAACAAGAAACGACCGCTAAAGCAAAAGCTGATGGCACAATCGTTGCAGTTCCTGGCACTTTCGTGTTCCCGCAATAGTTTATAGAAATTTAAAATTTTAGATTTTTGTTTTTGGTAAAAGAAAGCTTCGCAATTGCGAAGCTTCTTTTTTTTATGATTCTAATTGATGATTGACTTCTTCAAATTTTTCAATTAGACTATTTATTTTTTCCTGCTGTTTTTTGGTTTGTTTTGGATGAATGTAAAACCAATTAAACAACATCCAGAATAATGTGATTCCATATATTAAAATTGCCATTGAAGGAGTCATTTTACTCGCATACTCATACATATAAAGGCAAATTCCAACGGTTAACAGAACAAAATACAAAGTCATCAGTTTCGTCTGCATGAAGTTTTGTTTCTTTTTAATTAAAATCAGATTTTGCAAATATTCTTGATTAGTCTGATTTGCTTCAATATTTTTATAATCCCCTAATAGTTTGTTGTAAACCAGTAAATAAATCAACATTGCCAAAATCGTCAAGACAATTCCGATTTTAGTCGAAATAAATTGTGGCTGATAATAAAACCAAATAAAGGCAATGAAAGCACTGGTTGCTAAAAGCAGAATATTGGTAAGCCATAAACAACGCAAACTTGTTTTCTTAAACTTATTTATTCGCGCCAGCAAATCGGTCATGTCTGGCTGACTTACGGATTGCTTTTTCCATAAATCTTTAAAATCTATATTGTTATCGTTGTCCATTTTCTTTAAATTTTTGAGTCAGTTTTTCTTTAATTCTATGAATTTTTACTCTAACATTGGCTTCAGAAAGTCCGACGATTTTAGCGATTTCGGCTTGTTTGATATCTTCTAATTCTAACGAGATAATAATACGATCAGTTTCTGGAAGCTCAGCAATACATTTATATAAGAATTGAATCTGAGGTTCTAATGAGGTTTGTTTTTCTTCTGAAAGATGAATCGGCAGTTCTGATTTTGGAAAACGTTTTTGCTTCTCGATCTGCCTCAGACAATTATTGGAAGCAATTCTAAAAATCCAAGTTCCAATAGAAGATTCATTTCTAAAAGTTTCCAACTTCTGCCAGACAATTATAAAAGTTTCTTGAGCCAAATCTTGAGCGGCGTCGTAATCATTTACAAATCCCATGCAAAGCCTAAAAATTCTGTCCCAATACGTTTTGTAGATTTTTTCGAATTCCATTTTAAACTTTAATAAAATTGTTTAACTGCTCCATGTACCAAGCGGTATCATCGTACATAATAAAATGCAAGCCATTTGTCGCATACTGAAAATTTGCAGTTTTTAAATTTTTATACTGATCTTCAATTGCTGGTTTTAAATTTATAAAATAAGATTCTAATAGAATTAAAGCCGGACATTTAATCTGTGCGATTTTTTCTCTTAAATCGACATTGAAAAAGTCACAATACATTTGCCCAAAAGTTGTTCTGTCTGATTTTACACTCCAATCTACCACCATATCCAGCTTAGAGGCATCTGCCAAAAGTCTTGGCATGGTCTTTTTTTGCATATCATAAAACTGATCATTGCTCATACCCGTCATTTGATTTACTGTTGAAGAGCAGTCGTTATTTATTTTTGATTTAAAAGCAGGATCATTTAAAGCAGCTAAACAAGGAAGCGCATCTACCACTACAATTTTACCAACCAAATCTGGATAATCAGCCGCAATGGCAAGCGCAAGTCCGCCTCCCATACTATGGCCAATTAAGATTGGTTTTTCAATATTATTTTCTTTGATATAATTGGCAATTCCGTTTTTCCAATTTTCAAATGAAGCATTTGGCTGTGCTTTTCTTCCTGCAAAACCAGCCATTGTAAGTGTATAGCAGGTAAAATTATTTTCGAATGCGGCTTTGGTTTCATTCCAAACATCTCCAGAAGATGCAAAGCCCGGAATAAATATAATAGATTGATCTCCATTTCCAGTTTTTAAAACCTCAAACGGAAATTGTTTTGTTTGTCCGAAAACATTTAGACATAATGCTGAGAATAAGAATGCGATAATTAAGATGATATACTTTTTCATTTTTAATAGTTTTAAGTTGTTAATTAAATCGGATCCATGCTTTTGATACGACAACTATTAAAATGTTACAACGGGAATGAAAATTTCAATAAAAAAATTTCAAATTCCAATGTTGGTGCGGGTTTTTAACCGCAAAGTGCGCAAAGGTTTTTTGCTCGCAAAGGCGCTAAGACGCAAAGTTTTCCGCAATCTTGTCATTTCGACGAAGGAGACTCGAGCGATAGCGAACAGGCGAAGCAAATCTTCGCGAGAAGCTCCGCATTCAAAATCACCAATCTTTGTAGAGTTACTTATGGAGATTTCTCCTTCGTCGAAATGACAAACTGTACGCATTGTTAGTCTGAGCGAAGTCGAAGACCGCGTGAGAAGCTCCGCAATCTAAATCGCCAATCTTTGTAGAGTTACTTGCTTGGTCTTCGACTTCGCTCAGACTGACAAAACAAGGCTCACAAAAAAAAATCCCAAACCCCAATCGTAAAATTGGAATTTGGAATTTTTATATTAAAATTTTAAAATAATTAACCTACAAGGTTGATGATTTTTCCAGGAACAATAATCACTTTATTTGGTGTTCTTCCGTCTAAGTGTTTTTGAGTTCTTTCGTCTTTCATTACGATTTCTTCGATTTGTGCTGCGGTTAAATCCAAAGGCAATTCGATTGTAAAACGCATTTTTCCGTTGAAAGAAACTGGATATTCTTTGTTAGTCTCCACTAAATGTTTTGCATCAAAAACTGGGAAAGCAACTTCTGAAATTGAAGTTGTATTTCCTAACTGTGCCCATAATTCTTCTGCGATATGTGGCGCATAAGGTGAAACCAAAATCACTAACGGCTCTAAGATCGCTCTTGAATGACAGTTTTGAGAAGACAATTCGTTTACACAAATCATAAACTGAGAAACTGAAGTATTGAAAGAGAAATTCTCGATATCTTCTGCTACTTTTTTAATGGTTTTATGCAATGATTTTAAGTTGTCTTTTGTTGGTTCGTCGTTGTTTACGATTAAACCATTATCATCAAAATACAATCTCCATAATTTTTTCAAGAAACCAAAAACTCCAGAAATACCAGCAGTATTCCAAGGTTTTGCCTGTTCTAATGGACCTAAGAACATTTCGTATAAACGTAATGTATCAGCTCCATACTCAGCACAAATATCATCTGGCGTTACCACATTATAGTATGATTTCGACATTTTTTCAACTTCACGACCAACAATGTATTTTCCGTTTTCATCAAAAATAAATTCTGCCGTATTGAAATCTTCTCTCCAAGCTTTGAACTTTTCGATATTTAATTCATCCGAAGAATTTACAAAATGAACATCAACACGAATTGGCTGTACATTTTGACCTTCGATTTTATTTTTAGATACAAAAGTATTTGTTCCTTCTAATCTGTAAACATAAGCCGTCGTACCCAAAATCATTCCCTGATTAATCAGTTTTTTGAATGGTTCCTCGGTTGGAGCAAAGCCTTTGTCTTTTAAGAATTTGTTCCAAAAACGAGAATACAATAAGTGACCTGTTGCGTGTTCGCTTCCTCCAATGTATAAATCTACATTCTCCCAGTAAGCCAAAGCTTCCTTGCTTGCAAATTCATTTTCATTGTGCGCATCCATATAACGCATCCAATACCATGAACTTCCCGCCCATCCTGGCATTGTATTTAATTCTAAAGGAAAAATCGAAACATTATCAACTAAATCAGTTGCAACAACTTTATTTTGTTTTGTATCCCAAGCCCAAACAGCTGCATTTCCTAATGGAGGCAAACCGTCTTCTGTTGGCAAATATTTTTCTACTTCTGGCAAAATAATTGGCAAATGTTGTGCGTCAATCATTTTAGGCAATCCGTTCACATAATAAACTGGGAATGGTTCTCCCCAATAACGCTGACGAGAGAAAACAGCATCACGCAAACGGTAATTGGTTTTACCTTTTCCTTGTCCTATTTCTTCTAATTTATAAATTGCTTTTGCTGTCGCATCTTTATAATTTAATCCATTTAAGAAATCAGAAGCTGTAATTTCAACATTGTCTTTTGATCCGAAAGCTGCTTCAGAAATATCAACATTAGCGAAGATATTTTTGATTTCCTGCATTCCATTCTGACCTTTAAAGAAATTAGCAAAAGCATAATCTCTTTCGTCTCCGCAAGGAACTGCCATTACAGCGCCTGTTCCATAACCAGCCAAAACATAATCGCCAATCCAAACCGGAATAGCTTCTTTTGTAAAAGGATGTTCTGCATAAGCTCCTGTAAATACTCCAGAAATGGTTTTTACATCGGCCATACGCTCACGCTCTGAACGTTTTGCTGTTTTTTCGATATACGCTTCAACTGCTTCTTTTTGTTCTGGAGTTGTAATTTTAGCAACCAAATCATGTTCTGGTGCCAAAGTCATAAAAGTAACTCCAAAAATTGTATCAGGACGTGTAGTAAAAACTTCGATTACCTCATCATGATTTTTCACATTAAAAGTCACCAAAGCCCCAACCGATTTCCCAATCCAGTTTCTTTGAGATTCTTTTATAGACTCACTCCAATCGATATCATTTAAACCTTGAAGCAAGCGTTCGGCATAAGCAGAAATTCGCATACTCCATTGTGTCATTTTTTTTCTTATAACAGGAAAGCCTCCACGTTCTGAAACTCCGTTTACAATTTCGTCATTTGCCAAAACAGTTCCTAAGCCTGGACACCAGTTTACTTCGGTTTCTGCCAAATACGTCATTCTGTATTGCAACAAGATTTTCTCTTTTTGCTCTTCAGAATAAGAGTTCCATTCATCAGCAGTAAAAATCGCAACATTATCGTCGCAAACTGCTTCAACCAATGCATTTCCGCTTTCTTCAAAAACAGTTACAAGCTCTGAAATATCAAATGCTTTTCCTTGTTTTCGGCAATACCAAGAATTAAACAATTGGATAAAAATCCATTGTGTATGTTTGTAATAATCAGGATTTGATGTACGCACTTCACGCGCCCAGTCAAATGAGAATCCGATTTTGTCTAATTGTTTTCTGTAACCCGCAATTTGTTTTCCTTCTTTGTCTACTCCACCGTCAATATTTACACGCGTTGTATCTTCAGGACGCTGTCCTGTCTGAATTGCATATTGTTCTGCCGGCAATCCGAAACTATCGTACCCCATTGGATGCAAAACATTGAAACCTTGATGTCTCTTGAAACGAGAATACACATCTGAAGCTATATAACCCAGCGGGTGCCCAACGTGTAGTCCTGCTCCAGACGGATAAGGAAACATATCGAGAACATAATGTTTCGGTTTTTCAGAGTTGTTCTTTGCTGCAAAAGTTTGATTTTCTGCCCAATATTTTTGCCATTTGGCTTCAATTTCGTTTGGATTGTACTTCATTTCTAAGTGACTAAGATTCTAAGTTACTAAGGTTCTAAGCTTTTCACTAAATTAATTAAGCCGCAAATTTACATTTATTGCGGATTGTAGCAAAGCTATTTCACTGACAAACAAATAAAATAACAAAATACTTATTTTTAATTACGTAAAAATACTTATGTTTGCATTTTAATACTTAGAAAATATATTGCGGAGACACAATACTTTTATCAGAAAAGAATTATTTTTGAATAGCATTTAAAAAATCAAAATGGCTGACAGTAAAAAATATAGCGTCGAAGTTCGTGTTTGGATTGAAGAAGCTGAAGGCGCTTTTCTTGGAATAGGGAAAATCTGGTTATTAGAAAACATCCGAAAAACAGGCTCGATTACCAATGCCGCAAAAGAAATGAAAATGGCGTATCGTCAGGCTTGGCAACTGGTTGAAGAAATGAATCAGCGCACCGAAAGTCCGTTAGTTGAAAAACTTCTTGGAGGAAAAGGCGGCGGCGGAGCACGATTGACCGAAGCAGGAGAAAGAGCTATTGCTGTTTTTTATGAAGTTGAAAAACGTATTAAAGAGTTTGCTCAAAAAGAAACTCAAAATCTAAAATTTTAAGAATAAATATTTAAACACATAGAAACATAGCTTTTAGCAATTTAAAAAAAGGCGTTTCACTTAATTTCAATACACATAGCAAATCTATGTTTTAGAAACTGGTTTCTTTTTACAATCTTTAATTAGAAAAATAAAATCTATGTCTCTATGTGTTTAAAAAAACCAAAACCATATTTTTTTAATCATCAGTATTCATTTTAAAACATACTGAATTTAACAGCCAAAAAACCATGAACCAAAAACTATATTTATTCTTTGTTTTTATAAGCCTGAAAAGTTTTTCTCAAATACAAAATTCGAAAACCCGAGATAGCATAAAAAAAGAAGAACTGAATGAGATTGTCATTACAGCTTCTCGTCGTTCTGAAAAATTAATGCATTCACCTATAAGTATTGAACAGTTAAAATCGGCGGAAGCCAAAGTTATGGGATCGCCGAGTATTTATGAAGCACTAGAAAATGTAAAAGGCGTTCAGATTATTACGCCAAGTTTGGGTTTTAAAGTTATAAATACGAGAGGTTTTGCCAACTCTACCAATGTAAGATTTGCGCAATTGGTAGACGGAATTGATAATCAGGCGCCACATTTGGGCGCTCCAATTGCAAACGCCTTGGGTGCAAATGATCTCGATATTGATAAAATCGAAATTATTCCAGGAACAGCCGCCGCTTTGTACGGAATGAATGCCATTAACGGTTTAGCTAATATTCAGACCAAAAATCCTTTTGAATATCAGGGAATCTCTATACAGCAATTAACCGGAGTAAATCATGTCGGGAATATAGATCGATTTTCACCGAAAGTATATTCGCAGTTTAATTTGAGATTAGCTAAAGCTTTCAATGAAAAATGGGCGTTTAAAATCAATGCATCAACTACAGGCGGAACAGACTGGGTTGCAGATGACAGAACCGATTTGGCTCCAAATGCAAATGCTTCAACAGGTTTGTTTGGCGCAGATAATCCCGCTTATGACGAAGTAAACGGTTACGGAAACGAATCGGCAAATCGAAAAACTTTAAATTTAAATGGCAAAAATTATGTTGTTGCCAGAACAGGTTATCGCGAAACAGATATTTCTGACTACGAAATCAAAAATTACAAAGCCGATTTTGGATTGTATTTCCGACCTAAGAAAAATCACGAACTTTCTGTGACTTACAAAACAGCCTTAATCAATACGATTTATCAACGTTCAAATAGATTTCGATTAGATAATTATACTTTAAATCAATTTTCTGCCGATTATCATACTCCTATTTTTCAGGTAAAAGCTTATGCTACAACCGAAAATACTGGCGACTCATACAACATGCGTTCGTTGGCAGAAAATATGGATCGCGCTTATAAATCGGATGATAAATGGTTTGCCGATTACAGCACTGCTTATAAAAATGCTGTCGCTGGCGGAGCAAGCGTTGCCGACGCACACAGAATTGCCCGAACACAATCTGATGCAGGTCGTTTTTTACCAGGAACAGAAGCTTACGAGCAAAAGAAAAAAGAATTAATTGATATCAACAATTGGGATATTGGTGCCGCTTTGCGTGTAAAATCAACTTTGGTTCATGGCGAAGGATTGATTAATTGGGACAAAGCTTTTGTTTCTTTTTTCGAAAAAATTGATGCGAAACTTTTAAGCGGTGTCGATTACAGAAATTATATTATTGTTCCCGATGGAAATTATTTCATCAATCCAGTTCATGCTGACGAAAATCTGACGTATCAAAAAACTGGCGCTTTCACACAAGTGACAAAAGATTTTTTCTCAGATAAATTAAGATTGGGTGCAACTGTCAGAATGGATAAAGCAGATTATTTTGATGCGAAATTTACGCCTCAGTTCACAGCAGTTTATTCTCCAAAAGAAACCATCAATTTTAGAGCTTCTTACCAAAACGGTTATCGTTTTCCGAGTATTTTTGAAGGATTTTCGAATGTAAATTCAGGTGGTGTAAAACGTGTTGGCGGATTGCGTATTATGTCTGACGGAATTTTCGAAAATTCGTATACCAAAGCTTCAATTGATAAATTTCAAGCGCAGGTCAATACCGATGTCAATACAAATGGTTTAACTCAAGCGCAAGCCATCGAAAAAAATAAAAATACGATTCAGAAAAATCCGTATACCTATTTAGAACCTGAATTTGTAAAATCCTTTGAAGTTGGTTTTAGAGGAATCGCTTTAAACAGAAATCTTTTTATAGATGCCGATTTCTATTACAACTCTTATAAAAACTTCATAGCGCAAGTTGAAGCGAGTATTCCCAACACGACAGATTCAAATATGATTCCGACTGCTTTATATTCTAAAAACACTCAAAATCGCTACAGGCTTTGGACCAATTCTAAAAGTAAAATTTACAATTATGGAGGAAGTTTAGGTTTGAAATATCGTTTTGACAATACTTTCAGCGCTTTAACAAATCTTACTTATACAAAATTGGACAGGACTGATGATAAAGATGGCTTGGAAGACGGTTTTAACACTCCAGAATTTAACGTAAACGGAACATTGATTGCTCAAAATATCTGGAAAAGTCTTGGCGCAAGCGTTACGGCACGCTATCAAAACAACTTTGATTATGTTTCTTTTTTGGTCAGCGGAAACGTTCCTGCATATTGGACAATGGATGCACAAGTAAATTATGCTTTCAAAAAAGGTATTTCGGCAAAATTAGGAGGAACAAATATTCTGAACAAACCTTATACTTCAATTCTCGGCGGACCATCAATTGGCGGATTATATTATTTGTCATTAGTTTGGGAAACCAATAAAATTTAAAAAAGCAATTAACCAAAAAATCTATTTTCAACCAGCAGTATTCATTTTAAAACATACTGAAAAAACTATTTTTATGAAACCAAAATTATTAGTCTTTCTGCTATTTCCGTTCATCGGATTTTCACAGCAAAACAATTCGAAAACCACGGATTCTCTCAAAATTTCAAACGTCTTTAATCTTGGAGAAGTTACCATTACCAATCATCAAAACAAAGACACTTTAAATCGAATAACTTCAAAAGCAATGGAATCTCAAAATAAAATGGAGGTTTCAAAAGCTTTAAATATGCTGCCTGGAGTTAGTTTAACTGCTTCTGGACCAAGAAACGAATCTATGGTTTCTGTTCGTGGCTTTGATTTGAGGCAAGTTCCTGTTTATATGGACGGAATTCCAGTTTATGTTCCGTATGATGGTTATGTTGATTTGGCTAGATTTACCACTTTCGATTTAGCAGCTGTTGATGTTTCAAAAGGATTTTCATCTGTACTTTATGGGCCAAATTCGCTTGGAGGCGCAATAAATCTGATTTCGAGAAAGCCTTCTAAAAAATTGGAATACGATGGTTCTTTAGGAATGATTAACGAGAACGGCTACAGAGGAAATGTAAATATTGGTTCGAACTTAGGAAAATTCTATATTCAAGGAGGTTTCTCTTATTTGGATAGAAACTCCTACAGAATGTCTTCTAATTTTATTCCAACCGCCAATGAAAATGGTGGACAAAGAGACAATTCATATCGAACAGATCAAAAAATTAGTTTTAAAGTTGGATGGACTCCAACTGACAAAAGCGAATATGCAATTGGGTACATCAATCAGCAGGGCGAAAAAGGAAATCCTGTTTATACGGGTTACGACACACAAAATTCGCTTTTGCTAAAACCTCGTTACTGGCAATGGCCCAATTGGGATAAAGAAAGTTTTTATTTTATTTCTAATTCTGCTTTTGATGATAAAAATAGTTTCAAAACTAGATTGTATTTTGACCGATTTAAAAATACGTTAGATAGTTACGACGATGCCACTTATTCGACTCAAACAAAACCTTATGCTTTTGAAAGTATTTACAACGATTATACCTTCGGAGGAAACTTAGAATACAACACCAAAATAATTCCTAAAAATGATTTAAAAATTGCTTTTCATTTTAAAGAAGATGTTCACCGTGAGAACAATCTTGGCGAACCCGTTCGTCATTTTATAGACAACACGATTTTAATTGGAATTGAAGATATTTATAAAGTCAGTTCAAAATTTACCGTAATTCCAGGTATTAGTTACAACATTCGAAAAAACAATGAAGCCGAAGATTATAATAGCACTACAAAAGTAATTTCAGATTTTCCAGATGCGGGAGCAAGTGATGCTTTTAATGCACAAGTTGGATTTTTCTATCAATTAAACAATCAGCAAAAACTAGGAGCAACCGTTTCACAAAAAACCAGATTTGCCACTATCAAGGATCGATATTCTTATAGAATGGGAACAGCGATTCCGAATCCAGATTTAAAACCTGAAAAAGCAATCAATTACGAATTGAATTATACGGCCAATCTTTTCGAAAAAATCACTTTTCAAACAGCACTTTTCTATAGTTCGCTTTCAGACGCAATATTGAGTGTCAATAATGTTGAACCAGGAAAATCTCAAATGCAGAATTTTGGTGAAGCCGATTATAAAGGAGTTGAAGCTCAGTTGAATTATACTGTCTTAGAAAACCTTTCTTTGAATTTGAATTACACTTATATCGAAAGAAAAAATATAACGAACCCAAATATTCATTTTACAGATGTTCCTAACACGAAAGTAATGGGAACTTTAGAATATAGCCCGATTAAAATACTTCGATTCATTGCCAATGCCGAATTCAATTCGCCACGTTTCAGCACAAGTTATGGCGCTAGAGTTCCAGATTATACTCTTTTGAATTTATATGGTTCCGGAAAAATCTCTAAAAACTTTAGTCTAGATGCCGGAGTTAACAATATATTTGATAGAAATTATAGTCTTGTAGAAGGTTACCCAGAAGAAGGACGTAATTTTTTTGTGACCCTTCGTTTTTTCAATTTTAACTAATTCAAAAATTATATTTTATATGAAAACACAAAATTATATTCTCGTTTTACTGATTGCATTTTCATGCGCCATGTGCAATTCTTCTAAAAAAGATAAACAAGAAACCGCTACTACAGAACAAACCGCAAAAACAGACAATGACAAACATCCTGTCTTAACTCCAGAAGACAGTTTGAAAATGGTTAATCATTCGATAGAAGTAAAAGGCGATGTCGAATTTCCTTTAAACTTAACTGTCGATTCCTTAAAAAAGATGAAAGTCGTTACGCTTGATGATTTTAAAGTAGTGTGCCAAAGCGGTGAAGTAAAAAAAGACAATAAAGTGTGTAAAGGTGTTCTTTTGAAAGATATTTTAGAAAAAGCCAAAATCAAACAAAATGGGCATAAGGACCGAAACTTCTATATTGTAGCTAGAGCTTCAGACGATTATAAAGCCACTTTTTCATGGGCAGAGCTTTTCAATAATCCAACGGGAGAAAATGCCTATATCCTTTTTGAAGAAAATGGAAAACCAGTTAAAAACGGAGAGATGATCGCGATTTGCAAAAATGATATTAAGACTGGGCCACGTCATGTTTATTGGCTAAAAAGTATTGAAGTTTATAAGGTTAAGTAAAGGTTCTGAGGTACTAAGATGCTAAGGTTCTAAGTTTTTTTGCCACAGATTAAAAGGATTTACACAGATTATAAAAAATCTTTTTAATCTTTTTAATCTGTGGCTATACTTTTTATTTGCGAACCTTGCGAAAAGCTTTGCGTACTTTGCGGTTAAATAAAAACTTTTATTCAAGATTTAAATCGTACTTTTAAGTATAAAAGTTTGTTATTAACTTTAAATAAAGAAATTCTTTATTATTTTTACCACATAATTTAAGCAAACTATGAGTTCTAACTTTGATAAATTTCAAAAGCGCAGGTTAATTTCCTCTTATTTTTCGGTAGTTTTAAGTGTATTCTTGGTATTATTCCTTTTGGGTGTACTAGGATTATTCATTATTAATTCGAAACAGTTGGCAGATGATTTTAAAGAAAAAATCGCCATGACCGTTTTCTTCAAAAATGAAGCGAATGATAGTATTATCAAAGCATTTAACACCGAACTTAAAAGAGCGCCTTTTGCTAAATCTTTTGTTTATGTATCGAAAGAAAAAGCAGCAAAAGAACATACTGATATTATCGGAGAAGATTTCTTAACCTTTTTAGGAGAAAATCCGTTATTGAATTCATATGATATTCACTTAAAAGCAGATTATGTAGAAAGAGACAGCATCGTTAAGATTGAAAGCAACTTTCGTAAAAATGCTATGATTTCAGATATTGTTTACGACAAACAATTGGTAAATCTTGTAAATGACAACATCAGAAAAGTAAGTATGTGGATTTTGATCATCAGCGGTTTCTTGACAGTAATTGCAGTTTTATTAATCAATAGTTCATTGCGTTTATCTATACATTCAAATCGTTTTATAATCAAAACTATGCAAATGGTTGGAGCTACAAAAGCGTTTATCCGTAAACCATTTGTAATGCGAAGTGTAAAACTTGGAATGCTTGGCGCTGGTTTAGCCATTATTGCTTTAATCGCGCTTTTATTATATGTAGACACTAATTTCCCTGGTTTAGGAATTCTAGAAGATAAAGCTTTAACTGGTTTGGTTTTAGTGGCTGTTTTCGGATTAGGAGTCCTAATTACTTGGGTAAGCACACATTTTGCAACACAGCGTTTCTTGAATTTAAGAACTGACGATCTTTATTAATTTCTGATTTTAGATTGCAGACTTTAAATTTTAGATTACAATGCCTTCGCTTTTGCTCAGGCTACAAATAAACAAACTCAGCTTTGCTGGTTTAACAAAAGACAAATATGAAAAACAATAATAAAGAAGAACAACAAGTTCAAAAACAGGAATTCCTTTTTGACAGCATCAATTATAAGATTTTATTGATTGGTATTGCTGTAATTGCACTCGGATTTATCTTAATGTCTGGTGGAGGAAGTAAAGATCCAAATGTTTTTAACGAAGAAATTTTTAACTTTAGACGTATTCGTTTAGCACCGACAACTGTTTTAATCGGTTTTGGAATCACGATTTATTCTATTTTCAAAAAATCTAAATAGACTTTCTCAGACAGCTTAGACTTCTTAGATCTTTAGATTATTAAATTAATCTTTTTAAATCTAAGAAGTCTAAGCTGTCTAAAATCTAATAATCTAAATTAAATGAATACACTACAAGCTATTGTTCTTGCCATTATTGAAGGAATTACAGAGTTTTTGCCTGTTTCTTCTACAGGACACATGATTATTGCCTCTTCTTTTTTTGGAATCGCTCATGACGATTTCACTAAACTTTTCACCATTGTAATTCAGCTTGGCGCGATACTTTCGGTTGTAATTTTATATTTCAAACGTTTCTTTCAAACTTTTGATTTTTACTTTAAACTTCTTGTTGCTTTTATTCCAGCGGTAGTTTTAGGCTTATTATTAAGCGATTTCATTGATGGTTTATTAGAAAATCCAGTTACCGTTGCTATTTCGCTTTTAATTGGAGGTATTATTTTATTAAAAGTAGACGAATGGTTTAACAATCCAAATACTTCTGAAACTTCTCAAGAAATCAGCTATTTGCAAGCGTTCAAAATTGGATTATTTCAATGTATCGCTATGATTCCTGGAGTTTCTCGAAGCGGAGCCAGTATCGTTGGAGGAATGTCTCAAAAATTATCAAGAACTACAGCCGCAGAGTTTTCATTTTTCTTAGCCGTTCCAACAATGTTGGGAGCAACTGCAAAAAAATGCTATGATTATTACAAAGCTGGTTTTGAATTATCTCACGACCAAGTAAACATGTTGGTTATTGGGAATATTGTTGCTTTTGCTGTAGCATTATTGGCAATTAAAACTTTTATCGGATTTTTGACTAAAAACGGATTCAAAGTTTTTGGTTATTACCGAATCATTGCCGGAATCATTTTATTATTGATTCACTTTTTTATTCATCCGCTTACCATCATATAATGACTCCCGAAGAATATTTAGAAGGACAGGTTTTATTGATAGACAAACCTTTAAAATGGAGTTCATTTCAAGCTGTCAATAAATTAAAGTATCTTTTAATTAACAAAGTCGGACTTCCGAAAAAATTTAAAATTGGCCACGCAGGAACTTTAGATCCTTTGGCAACGGGGCTTTTATTGATCTGCACAGGAAAATTCACCAAAAGAATTTCAGAACTTCAAGGTCAGGCAAAAGAATATACGGGAACTTTTTATATTGGAGCCACTACTCCATCGTATGATTTAGAAACCGAAATCGATCAGACTTTTTCAACAGAACATATTGACGAAGCTTTGATTCATGAAACGGTAAAACAATTTTTGGGCGAAATCGACCAAAAACCACCAATTTTTTCTGCAATTAAAAAAGATGGTGTTCGTTTATATGAGCATGCTCGTGCAGGAGAATCTATTGAAATTGCAAGCAGAAAAACTACTATTCACGAATTTGAAATTACAAGAATTGCATTACCAGAAGTTGATTTTAGAGTAGTTTGTTCTAAAGGAACGTACATTCGTTCTTTAGCTTACGATTTTGGGAAAGCTATGAATTCTGGATCACATTTAACTGTTTTGCGCCGAACTAAAATTGGTGATTACGATGTGAAAAATGCGATTGATATTACTTTGTTTGAAGAAGAACTCCTAAAAAAATAAAAACCTTGTATGAAGAGAATTTTACTGACTATTGCGTTTATTACCTTTTTTAATTCATTTATACATAGTCAGGCAACTAAATTCACATACGCACAATTTGATTTTGCTGTTTCTATAACAGGAAACCCTAATAACACAAACGATTATTACGACTCAGAATCAACATCCTCAAATGCTTTTCTAGTCCCAAATGGTTTAGGCTCAAAACTTGGGTATGGAGTTCATTATAAAAAATGGCTAACATTCGGTATTCACAGTGGTATTGACTGGAAATGGGATGATAAACTTGTTGCTGTTCCTGTGTTTTTAAATCTTGGTTTAAGTCCAAAAGTGGGACCAGAAACGCGAATTATGCTACAGGTTGGTTACGGAAAAGGGTTTGCCATAGGACGTGGCAATTTGAATGGAGAATACAAAAAAATAAAACTCGGAATTGGCTCAGACGATTTTATTCTTTTTGCAGAAATCTGTGATTATGATTTTCCACTTCACAATCAAAAAAGTATTGGCATGATTTCTTTTGGAATAACTCTTCAGGATTTCTTTTACTACTCATCATCAGAAGCAGACTAAATATTTGATATAAAAAAAGCACATTACATATTTTGAAAGTAATGTGCCATGCTCCTAAAAATAAGTAAAGTTATTTCATACTTATCTCAGTTTAATAGTGAGGCACATTCTTCCCTCCAAATAAAAATTTAGAAAAGAAATCATAAAATCTTTCGAATAACTTTTTCATAATAGTGTACTTTTTAATTGTTGAACATTAAATAAAACACCAATAAAAAGAGTAAATCTGAAAGCTATAATAGATGTGGGATTAGTTTTACTAAGTTACAAAATTTAAAGCAGTATGAAAATACTTTAAGATAATTTTATCAACCAATTCAGTTGTTTATCAACACATTAAGCAAAATCTACAAACGATTATATTTAATATTCTCCATAATTTCGACTAATTCTTCTTGTGTCGAAATTCCTTTGTCTGCCAAATACCATAATTGCAGATCCGTTTTTATTTTTTCGTCAATAGCACCAACTTCTCTTTTATGCTTTGCCATTAATTCAGTTGCTCCTTTTGGTCTTGGTCCCCAATCGGCTCGTACAATTCCAGCTTCTTTACAAATAATAATCACTTTTGGAATTGCCCTTCCGCCATTGGTAAGATAGTGACTCATCAAATCATCGTTTTCATCACGAAATGCAATTCTCAGATCGATCTTTTTATGAGAAACCAAAGCCATTTTATTTAAGATAGGAAGAATTTGAGCTGCATCTCCACACCAACCTTCAGAAAGCACTAACCAGATATAGTGATTGTCTAAGTTTTGAAGTTTTTCAGAAATAGCATCAGAAACTGTTATCGTTTTTTCCAGCCTGTTCATTCTGGCTTCGTTCAATTTGGTGTAATTGGTCAAACTTTCAGATTGTTCGTTTCCTGTTGATTTTCCTTCAATCAATAAATCGGTAACTATTTTTCTGTATTCAGCATAAGAATGACTATTGAATAATGCTTTGGCTACGATGCTTTTCATATTTGTTTCATTTTTAGGATACAATAAAAATACAAATTTTAGGAAGACGGAGAAAATGACATTTGTCACATTTCAAATTAAATAACTGTGAAACCTTTGTATACTTAAAATTGCACCGTGAATTAATTTTTTGCAAACATTATTTTTAAAAATCAGAATATGTCTATATTTGCACAAATTAACGCAACACACACATGAAATATAAAAGAATTCTTCTTAAACTTAGCGGCGAGGCCTTAATGGGTGATTTACAATACGGTATTGACCCGAAAAGATTAGGCGAATATGCAGATGAAATCAAGCAGATTCACGACAAAGGAGTAGAAATTGCTATTGTTATTGGAGGAGGAAATATTTTTAGAGGCGTTGCCGGAGCAAGCTCAGGAATGGACAGAGTGCAAGGAGATTATATGGGAATGCTTGCAACTGTAATTAACGGAATGGCTTTGCAGGGCGCTCTTGAAGATAAAGGAATGAAAACGCGTCTGCAGACCGCTTTGAAAATGGAATCTATTGCTGAACCATACATTAAAAGAAGAGCTGACCGCCACCTTGAAAAAGGCAGAATTGTAATTTTTGGAGCTGGAACTGGAAATCCATATTTTACAACTGATACTGCTGCAGTTTTAAGAGGTATTGAAATTAATGCTGATGTTATCTTAAAAGGAACTCGCGTTGATGGTGTTTATGACTCTGATCCAGAAAAAAATGCTTCTGCTGTAAAATTTGATTTTATCTCATTTGACGACGTACTTAAAAAAGGATTAAATGTAATGGACACTACTGCATTTACCTTAAGCCAAGAAAATAAATTGCCAATCGTTGTTTTTGATATGAATAAAATCGGAAACCTTTTGAAAATCTGCGAAGGCGAAAATATCGGAACTGTAGTAAATATATAGTCATCAGTAACAGTTTTACAGTCGCGCAAGACTTTAACTGAAAACTGAGAATGAAAACTGAAAACTAAAGAAAAAATGACTGAAGAAATAGACTTTATTTTAGAAAGTACTGAGGAATCAATGAATGGTACTATTGCACACTTAGAGAAAGAATTTCTTAATATTCGTGCAGGAAAAGCTTCTCCAGCTATGCTTGGAGGTGTTTTTGTAGATTATTACGGATCTGCAACTCCGCTTTCTCAAGTATCTAAAATTAGTGTTCCAGATGCTAGAACAATTACATTACAGCCATTTGAAAAAAATATGCTGCAAGCAATTGAAAAAGCAATCTTAATCGCTAACATTGGTTTCAACCCAATGAATAATGGAGATATGGTAATCATTAGCGTACCACCATTAACAGAGGAGCGTCGTCGTGATTTAGCTAAACAAGCAAAATCTGAAGCTGAAGATGCTAAAATTGGTATTCGTAATTCTCGTAAAGATGCTAATACTGATATCAAAAAATTAGAAAAAGAAGGAACTTCAGAAGACATCTGTAAATCAGCAGAAGAAGAAGTTCAGAACTTAACAAACGCTTACATTAAAAAAATTGATGAGTTATTGGCTGCAAAAGAAGCCGAAATCATGAAAGTATAAGTAAGATTTGGTTATAAAATAAAAATCCGTTTGGTTTATTGTACCAGACGGATTTTTTTATTGCTATTTTTGCATACGAAAATTCAATTCTTTTCGTTTTTGAAACTATATCATTCTGTATGAAGCTATTTTGTTTTTTGACTTTGTTTTTTACGCTTACCCTTCAGGCGCAAATTCAAATAAACGGAATCGTAACCGATTCAAACAACAAACCACTTCCGTTTGCCACCATTACCACTTCAGAAAACAATAACACAATTACAGATGTTGACGGTAAGTTTATTTTCAAAATTAGTAACTCAGCCACATCACTTACTGTTTCTTATATAGGTTTTAAGTCAAAAACCATTGCTTTAATCAACAGCAAAACTTTTTATTCAATCTCACTTTTGCAACAAACCGATGATTTAAAAGAAGTTGTTGTTTCTAATGAAAACCCGGCTCTAACGATAATAAAAAAAGTTATTGCCAATAAAGCTACAAACGATCCTCAGAAAAAGCTCAATAATTTTGAATACAAAACCTACAACAAACTTATTGTAACGGCAAATCCAGATTCTATTGACGGCCGTATTGATACTTCGGCGGCGTACAAAGATTTAAATAAAAAAATCATCAATATCGATTCTTCCGATTATAAGTTTAAAGAAATTGTAAGCAAGCAGCATTTGTTTCAGACGGAGAAAGTTTCTCAATATCAATTCGGAAATAACAAATTGAAAGAAACCGTTCTAGGAACAAAAATTGCTGGTTTCAAACAGCCTATTTATGAAGTTCTTGCTTTCAACCTTCAATCTATTTCAATTTACGATTCGAAATATGAATTATTTGAGACCAAATATGAAAATCCGATTTCGAAAAATGCTACTTCAAGTTACAACTACAAACTGCTAGACACTGTAAGTATTCGCGGCCGCGATACATACATGATTTATTTCAAAAACAAATCAAAACACAGAGCTTCAGGACTAGAAGGGGTTTTATATATTGATAAAGAAAATTACGCTGTCGCGAAAGCGGTAATGCGTGTTAAAGGCGTTTTAGACATTAGCGGCATTCATGAATTTGAATATATTCCGAAAGAGAAAATCTGGTTTCAGAGCAATACCACTTTTAAAATCGTAAAAGGAAAAAATGATGACGATATTCGAATTTTAGGCGGTACGATTCAATTTGACGGAGATGTTGAAGAAAATTTAGAACGCAGAAAAAAAGTGGCTTCCGATTTTACCTATCTGCTTTCAGAAAGTAATAGTTTTGATATTCGCGTGAATACCGACGCTCCAATAAAAAACCCTTCACTTTACATCGAAATAAAAGACGATGCGGCCAAAAAGCCAGAAAGCTTCTGGGAAGCATACCGAAAAGAGAATCTCGACTTAAAAAGCCAGAAAACCTACCTATTACTCGACAGCCTTTCTGTTCGAAATAGAATTGAAAAACGTTTAGGGATTGGACGAAAAATCATTAACGGTTTTTACCCAATTGGCCCAGTCGATTTAGATTTAAAAAAGATTATAAGCTACAACAATTATGAAGGTTTTCGTCTTGGTATAGGTGGGATTACAAATGACCGTTTGTCTAAATATTTCCGTGTTGAAGGCTATGGTGCTTACGGAACGAAAGATGGTGTTTTTAAATACAGCGTCGGTGGTGGCGTTTTGTTAGACAAACACACCAACACTTGGCTTAATGGTTATTATGCTGACGATGTTCGAGAGATAGCAAGTACCGTTTTTAGCGTTGATAAACGCGTTTTTAAAATTTACGATCCGCGTCCAATCAACATTAGTACTTTTTACGAATATGTGGGATGGCGCGCAAATGTTCAAACCAAATTTATTCCGAAAACAGAGGCTGTTTTAGAACTTTCGCGAAATTATATTGAACCAAAATTTGACTATCTGTATAACCTAAACGGAAAACTGTATTCTAATTATATTATGACCACAGCAATGCTTTCTATTGTCTGGGCACCTTTTAGTAATTATATGCAAACTCCGACGGGAAGAAACGAAAGCGATAAAAAATTTCCGAGGTTTACTTTTCAATATACTCAATCTTTGCCAAATGTTTTTGAAAATGATTTTACTTTTAGCAAAATAGATTTTAAAGCCGAATACGAAAAACAATACTTAAACCGTCAGAAAACAGGTTTGCTTTTACAAGCTGGTTTGGCAATGGGAGATGTTCCTATAACGCATTTGTACAACACTGCTCCGAATAACTTAACTAAAGAAACTGTTGTTCAGCGTATCACTTTTGCAGGACGAAATGCTTTTGAAACCATGTATTTTAATGAATTCTTTTCAAGCCAATATCTAATGTTTCAAATTAAACATGGTTTTGACCGACTTACAATTTTGAGAAAAGTAAGACCATCTCTAGTTTTAGTTACGAGAATGGCTTGGGGAAGTATGGAAAAACCAGAACAGCATGTTGGCCCAGCTTACAAAACTTTGGATAAAGGTTATTTTGAATCAGGAATCGAATTGAACAAAATTTTTAAAGGCTTTGGTTTAGGCGGATTTTATAGATATGGTCCAAATCAGTTAATGAGATTTGAAGACAATATCGCGGTTAAGATTTCTTATGTTCTTGATCTTGGGCTTTAATTTTTAAATTCTTTTTTTCGCCACGAATTCACAAATTTATGTACGTAAACTTTGCGAAAATTTTACCGATGAATTTCACGAATTTCCGCTAGTAATCTGCTCAAGTTTGTGCAATTTATCGACAGGTACCACGTAAAGAAATTCATTAAAATTCGTGAATTCGTGGCTAAAAAAAATCCCAAACCCCAATAAGTAAAATTGGAATTTGGGATTTTAAAATTTTGAAATTTCAAAAGTTTACGGCTTCAAAATCAAAACTGATGGAGAATTATTTAACCAAATACTTTGAGATTCTATTAGTTTTTTCCAGCTTTCAAGACTGATAATCATCAAATCTTGGCTTTCTAAAAACTCTTTTTTCAAGGTTCTGTCATTCATAATCATGATATGATTTGGGGCAATCTGTTCAATGGAACGAATGGTTTCTTGAATTTCTCTAGTATTTTTCACTTCTCCACCAGCATCTAAAACTGTAATTTGAGAGCCATTATTATTGATTAATTTTTTGGCATATTCAATCAAAAAGGCATCTTCTTTACTAAAAACAGGCATCAGAACCTGATTGACTTCTTCCAGGTCTTTGTCAATAAAAATTCCGACTGGCATTTTAGACTTTGCAATAATATGACGTGTTCTTTCATCAAAAGGAGAATTTTCAAACAATCCTTCTTTTCCTGTAAACTTATCAATCAAACGATCTGGATTTACAATTCGAGTAGTAAAGCCAAGGATCTTCCCAAGTAAAGTTCCGTCAAAAATAGACTGTCCTAAACCAACCAGCAATAAATCATATTCGCCTTGATTTGCCGTATCAATAATATCTGAATCAATATCATTAGAAACTTTAAACAAACTCACCACATTCTGATTCAGACGATTTGATTCTTCGATAATCGGAACCAACATTTTGCGTTCGTGTTCTTTAACATCAAAAGAATGCACTTCGGTACTTAAAGACACATGCATCGCGGCTACAACAGAATTATCTCCTTGTTTTTTCACCAAACTGTTAGCAATCTGAAGTAATTTTTTACCTCTTTCTGGAGTAGCAAATGAAAGCAGAATTTTATATTTACTCTTAGTTCCAATTTCTTCTGGAACGGCAGTAACTTTATCTTTAAAAATAAATTCGATAAGATCTAATGCTGGACCAGTCATAAAAGTAGTAAGCAACGCCATAATTACCATCATGGTAAAAATTTCTGCAGACAACACGCCAAGATCGTAACCGATATTTAAAACTACCAGTTCCATTAAACCTCTTGTATTCATCAAGGCACCAATTGCTAAACTGTCTTTCCAATTTTGTCCCATGAATTTTGCCGCCAAAGCACTTCCGAAGAATTTACCAACTACAGCAACCAAAATAATTAAACCTGTAATTTTCCATAATTCAGGATCGTTCAATAATCCAATTTGCGTACGCAAACCTGTAAACACAAAAAACAAAGGCAATAAAACAATAATCGAAACATCTTCTACTTTCTCAATAAATATGTTTCTGAATTTATTGTTTTCTGGCATAATTGCTCCAGCCAAGAAAGCACCAAACAAAGCATGGATTCCGATTAATTCTGAAGCATAAGCAGAAATTAAAAGTGTAATAAAGAAAATGGCAACAACTGGTTTATTTAAACTTTCGCGCGTTGCATTTAAATCTCCTACTCTTTTTAAGAACGGACGAACAATTTTTAGCATGATGATCACATACAAAATTGCCATTCCGATTACATATAATGAACTTGAAAGCGAACCTGCTTTTACAATTGCAATAACAACTGCCAAAATACACCAAGCTGTAATATCGTCTGCCGCCGCACAAGTGATCGCAATGGTTCCTAATTTGGTTTTCTGCATGCCACGTTCTTGGACTATTCTAGCCAAAACAGGAAAAGCTGTAATACTCATCGCGATACCCATAAACAATCCGAAAGATGAAAATTCAACTCCCTGAGGCGCAAAAGTTTCATATATAAAATAGGCCAATGACAATCCTAAAGCAAACGGAATAACAATACTAGCGTGACTGATAACAACAGCATCGTGTGCTTTATTTTTCAAGACTTTCAGATCCAATTCCATTCCGATAACAAACATGAAAAGAATTAAACCGATTTGGCTTAAAAACTGTAGATTTCCTAAAGACTCTTTTGGAAATAAAGCTGCCGAAAACTCCGGAAAATACATTCCGACCAAAGAAGGGCCTAAAACAATTCCGGCAATCATTTCGCCAATTACAGAAGGTTGTCCAATTTTTCTAAAAAACCAGCCAAATAAACGTGCTACAAGAATTATCGTAATGATCTGTGCCAATAAAATGGCCAAAGGATGCTGCAAATTATCGACCATGGAATGAAGAAAATCTTTCCAATGGTTACTTTCGACACTTTTCTTTACAATATGACGCCCAGCTTCTAATGAGACGCCTTTTGAAATTACCCAATATATTAGGGCGGTAAAACCACCAATAATTGTTACGTAGAATAGAGAGTTCTTAATCTTATTCATAACTCGTTCTTTAAATTTATTGCAGCAAATATCAGAACTGAGTTTTAAGTGAAAAAGCAAATTTCCTGCTAATTTTCAATGTATGTAACAAGTCGGAAAAACTTTGTAATAAGTTATAATTTTACTTTTTTCAAAAAATCAGAACGATAGGTTTCGCTTAAAATTAAGGCTGTATTTTTATTGTTTTCTTCCAAATGATGAAGCACAATTTCATTATGATTAAAGAATTTGATGGCTTTTACAGCTACAATTTCTTTTTTATTGATTCGGCAGAAATCGGCATCTGGCAATTCATTTAAAAGCGTATCGAATTTCACATTTTTCAAATTCAGAAAACTTCCATCAGCAAGCAGAACCGTTTTGTCTCGGCTATCGCTCAAAGCGGTTTTTATATATTGAATTTTATTAAAATACAGCAGCGTTTTTCCTTTGTCGGTATTAAGCTGAATAAACTTTTTTGAATTATCTGATTTATCGAAACGTTCCAGCGCTTTCGAAACTGCTTTTTGAAGCCGTTCTAATTTCACAGGTTTTGTGATATAATCTACAGCATCAATATTAAAAGCATCGGCTGCATATTCTTTATACGCGGTACAAAAAATGACCAATTTATGATCTAGCAGTTCAGCCAAATGAAGACCGTCCATTCCTGGCATTTCGATATCAGAAATCAAAAGATCAAAATCCAGTTCTGGAATATCAGATAATAGTTTTTGCGGATTATTAAATGTTTTTACAATTTCCAATTCTGGAATTTGCTCGCAAAGCATTTTCAAATAAGTCAATCCTGGAATCTCATCGTCCAGAAGCAAGCATTTCAGTTTTGTATTCAAGTAAATCTATTTTTAGATGAGCAATGTAGACATCATTTTCTACAAACTTATCGAGTTTGAAATTATTCTTATAAATAATGCGAAGGCGGTGTTCTAGAGTCGCATGGCCAAAACCGCTTCGTTCTTTTTTCAGTACTTTTTTATCGGAGATTTTATTGGAAACCGTCATAAAAAAAGCATTGTTTTTAAATTCAAAAACTACCGAAATAAAAGCATCTGCACTTTGAAGATCGGCGTGTTTAAATGCATTTTCAATTAAATCAATCGAAATTAAAGGCGCCAGTAAAGGCTGATCGTACAATTTATCTTCCTCATTAATGTTGGTTTTAACCTTAAGTTCAAAAAGCGGACTGATTTTAATTTTATTGATTTCGATTAAATTCAAAGCAAAATCAATTTCCTCTTTGGCCGTTACAAACTTCTTTTTGCTTTCGTACAAAATATAATCCAAAACATTGGCCAGTTTATCCAGAGCAAAATAAGTCTGATACGCATGCGATTGAATCGAATTCAGGATATTCTTAAACAAATGCGGATTCAGTTTCGATTCTAAATTTTCCAATTGTAAATCGTTCACCTTTACTTCCAATGCATAAAAACTTTTTTCGGCATCTTCTTTTGCTTTTTTGGCCTGCATCAATTGATAAACCATAAAACAAATAATGACAATCAAAAGCAATAGAATTGCTAGAAAAATAAAAGTTGTTGTATTGTTTTGCTGCATTTGCTTCTTTTATATTTATGACAAATTCAAGAATAAAATTACTGAATCTGCTCCAATCTGTTAAGGCATTGTGGGACCTTTTTCATTAGAAAAACTATCCGATTCAAATCTTCTCGAAATAGAAATTATATGCAAATATGAGAAAACCTAATGGTTTAGAAGTAAAAACGGACAGATTATCACAATAATGATACTTTCAAATTTGTGTTAACGTTAAGTAAAATAGAATGGAATATTTATGATTTCGAGCACTTTTCACTACATTTGCATCCATTTTTAAAGATTTTATGAAAAACACTGTCCAAGTTGGATTTTGGGAAAAACTTGCCCGAATCATACTTAAAAACCGAATTACGATTCTGGTTATACTTTCTGCTTTAACTATTTTTTTTGGTTATCAGTGGAAGAATCTTTCTATGACTTATACCGAAGCAAACCTGCTTCCGAAAGATCATGTTGCAAATAAAGATTATCAAAAATTCTTAGACAAATTTGGCGAAGAAGGAAACTTAATTGTTATTGGTTTTAAAGATCCTAAATTCTTTACACCAAAAAATTATGCAGCTTGGACCGAATTGATGAACGGTTTGAAAAAAGCCAAAGAAGTTGATTTGGTAATTTCTTTGAATGATTTAAAGAAACTTGAAAAAGATACGGTAAACCAAAAGTTTGTTCTAGCGCCGTTTATTGATGAAAGCAAAGTACTTGACGCCAATTATTTAAAAAGCGTCCAATATGATTTGTTTCACAATCTTCCTTTTTACGAAGGATTGCTGTTTAACAAAGAAAGCGGAAGCGTTCGATCTGCAATTTACATGAACAAAGCATTGGTAAATACGGCAGAAAGAAAGACTTTTATCTTAAATGATTTAGTGCCTAAAATCGATAAATTTGAAAAAACAACCGGAATCGATCTTAAAGTTTCTGGAATGCCATACATCAGAACGATTAATGCGGACAACATGAAAGGCGAAATTGGATTATTTATTGGAGCGTCTTTATTGACCGTTTCTTTGATTTTCTTTTTCTTCTTCCGTTCGTTCAGAGCTACGTTTATTTCAATCTGTATTTTAATTGTCGGAGTAACTTGGTCGTTTGGAACGCTTGGATTATTTGGTTATAAAATCACGATTTTAACAGCAATTATTCCGCCGCTGATTATCGTAATCGGAATTACAAACTGTATTTTCCTGATCAACAAATATCAGCAGGAAATAAAAATACACAACAATCAAGCAAAAGCTTTACAGCGTGTGATTTCAAAAATTGGGCATTCAACTTTTATGACCAACTTAACGGCTGCAATTGGTTTTGCAACTTTGATGATTACAGGAAACGAACTGCTTTTTGAGTTTGGATTGGTAACTTCTATCAACGTGATTTCTGTTTATACTTTGACACTTTTTATCGTGCCAATTATTTACAGTTTTATGCCATTGCCAAAAGAAAAACATTTATATCACTTAGACAAAACTTACATTTCGACACTTTTAAATACAGTTACAACTATCGTTAAAGGCAAAAAGACAATTGTTTATTGCATTTACGCTGTTCTGTTTCTTGTGAGTTTGAATGGAGTTAGACAAATGAAAGTTTCAGGAAGTTTGATTGGCGAAATGCCGAAAAGCGCTTCTTTCTTTAAGGATATTTTATTTTACGAAAAAGAGTTCAACGGTGTAATGCCACTTGAAATTATGATTGACACCAAAAAGAAAAAAGGTGTTATGAAGCCATCGACAATTCGTAAAATGGACGAATTGCAAAATACCATTTCTGAAATTCCAGAATTGGCAAAACCAGTTTCTGTTGTAAACTTGGTTAAATATGCAAAACAGGCTTTCTACAACGGAAACCCGGAATATTACCAATTGCCAACTTCTCAGGAACAGACTTTTATTTTGGGTTATGCTAAAAATGCAACCAAAAACAGTAAAGAAAACTTAATGAAAGCATATGTTGATTCGACTGGTCAATACGCAAGAATCACTACTTTCATGAAAGATATTGGAACAGATGAAATGGCAAAAGTAGAAGGAAAACTTCGCAAAAAAATTGACGAAATTTTCCCGAAAGACCGTTACGAAGTTACGATTACAGGAAAAGCATTGGTTTTCCAGAAAGGAACAACTTATTTGGCACATAACTTAATCGAATCATTATTGTTCGCGATTTTGACAATTGCAATCTTAATGCTGTATTTATTCCGTTCGTTCAAAATGGTAGCAGCTTCTTTGATTACGAATATTTTACCGCTTTGCATCACTTCGGGATTAATGGGTTATTTTGGAATTCCGTTAAAACCTTCGACGATTTTGGTATTCAGTATCGCTTTCGGAATCTCGGTTGATAATGCCATTCAGTTCATGGCGAAATACAAAGATGAATTGACTCAAAACAAAGGAAAAGTAAAAAAATCTGTTTTCAGCGCTTTAAGAGAAACTGGAGTAAGTACATTCTACACTTCTATAGTTTTGATCTTAGGTTTTGCAACTTTTACTTTATCAAGTTTCAGCGGAACAATTGCTTTAGGAGGATTAATTTCTTGTACTTTGGTTTTCGCAATGTTTGCTAATTTGGTTGTTTTGCCTTCGCTAGTTTTGACTTTCGAGAAAAAGAAAACAAGGAAAGAGGAATTAGAGAATTTGGAGAAGTAAGAAATGGGCTTCGTTCTTAAAATTTTATATTTAACATATTTTATTTCATTAAATTATACTATTTATAAGTTTTTGAATGTAAGTTTTATTGGTAACAGAAAGCAAATATTATACTTTGCAGGAAGCTTTATTCCTTTAATTCTAATCCATAAATATCTTTACATTAAAGAAATGATGAATCTGTTTTGCTTTTTTTTATTAATCTTTTTTAGTTTATCTCCAATCATAATGCATTTTATGAACAAAGATATAATGAAATCGATTACTAAAATGGTTGAAAAAAATCCAGATTTAAAGGATTCTAAAATGCATTATGCCTTTAACAAATCTGTTGTATTTCAACAAAAGGTAGTCATGCCAATCATGCTGACCCTATTTCAAATTATGATGATTATGAGTCCGGCATTACAAAAAGCAATTGCAAAGTAATATCCTATCTGTCTTTCTAAAAAGTCTTCTTTACTGTTATCATAAAAACATAAAGATATACTGATAGATAAACAGCTTCAAAAATTAATTATTATCGTTTATATTTGCAATTCGATATAAAAAACACTGGTTTTATTTTGATGTAAAATCAGCAATCTATAAATCTAAAATTAAAATGAGACACACAAAGGTTAAAGACTTATTAAACAGTACGACGACGCTACAGGAAGTGAATGCAAAAGGATGGGTGAGAACTTTTAGAAATAATCAGTTCATCGCGCTAAATGACGGTTCTACAATTAATAATATTCAATGTGTTGTTGACTTTGAAAATACTCCAGAAGAGACTTTAAAAAGAATCACTACTGGAGCAGCAGTTTCTGTAATTGGAACTTTGGTTGAAAGTAAAGGTGCGGGTCAGAAATACGAAATTCAAGTAAACAAACTTGAAATCCTTGGAGATTCTGATGCAGAGAAATTTCCAATGCAGCCTAAAAAACACTCTTTAGAATTTTTACGTGAAAACGCTCACTTGCGTGTACGTACAAATGCTTTTGGTGCGATTATGCGTGTGCGTTCGGTTTTATCTTATGCGGTTCACAGCTATTTTCAGCAAAAAGGTTTCGTATATGTAAACACGCCAATTATTACTGGAGCTGACGCTGAAGGTGCTGGAGAAATGTTCCAAGTTACTTCTTTACCATTGGATAATCTTCCAAAAAATGAAGAAGGAAACATTGATTTCAAAAAAGATTTCTTTGGAAAACACACGAACTTAACGGTTTCTGGACAATTAGAAGGTGAAACTTTCGCTATGGCTTTGGGTCAGATTTATACATTTGGACCAACGTTTAGAGCTGAAAACTCAAACACTTCTCGTCACTTGGCAGAATTCTGGATGATCGAGCCTGAAGTTGCTTTCAACGACCTTGACGACAATATGGATTTGGCTGAAGATTTCATTCAGTACGTAATTAAATATGCTTTAGACAACTGTAAAGACGATTTAGCATTCTTAGAAGGAAGACTTCTTGAAGAAGAAAAATCAAAACCACAGGCTGAGAGAAGCGAAATGGCTTTGTTAGAGAAATTAAACTTCGTATTGGAAAACAACTTCAAACGTGTTTCTTATACAGAAGCAATTGATATTTTAAGAGATTCAACTCCAAATAAAAAGAAGAAATTCCAATATTTAATCAACGAATGGGGAGCTGATTTACAGTCAGAACACGAACGTTTCTTGGTTGAAAAACACTTTAAATGTCCAGTAATTTTATACGATTACCCAGCAAACATCAAAGCGTTTTACATGCGTTTGAACGACAACACAGAGCCAGGAAGAGAAACTGTTCGTGCAATGGATATCCTTTTCCCTGGAATTGGAGAAATCGTTGGTGGTTCTGAAAGAGAAGAGCGTTACGATGTTTTGGTTGAGAAAATGGAAAAACTTGGAATTGACAAAGAAGAATTATACTGGTATTTAGATACGAGAAGATTTGGATCAGCAACTCACGCAGGTTTCGGTTTAGGATTTGAGCGTTTGGTATTGTTTGTAACAGGAATGACAAACATTAGAGACGTAATTCCTTTCCCAAGAACTCCTGGAAGCGCTGAGTTTTAATCTAAGCTTCTAAGATGCTAAGACACTAAGGTTCTAAGTTTTTTAAAATATAAATAAAATAATTTTACGCGAATTCAATTCGTCAACATAAGATACTTAGCCTCTCAGGAGCTTAGTATCTTAGCAACTTTTTTTATGCTAAAGCAATTTTTAAATTTAAAATTATCACAGAAATTATCTCCACAGCAAATTCAGCTGATGAAGTTAATTCAATTGCCTACGCAAGCTTTTGAACAGCGTTTATTAGAAGAAATGAACGAAAATCCGGCTCTTGAAGCTGGAAAAGAAGATGATTACGAAGCTGATGAATACGCTAATGAAGACTACGACGATTATGATGATGCAGAATCTGACAGAATCGAAGCAGACGACATTAATATTGACGAATATCTAAGCGACGATGATACGCCTGATTACAAAACTCAGGTAAACAATTACAGCGACGACGAGGAACGTGAAACGCCATTTGCGGCTCCGATAAGTTTTCATCAGGACTTAATCAATCAGCTGAATACTTTTATTTTGAACGATGAAGAGCGCGAAATCGCTGAATTCCTTGTTGGAAGTATTGATGATATGGGTTATATCCGAAGAAGTATTCCGGACATTGTAGACGACATGGCTTTCACTCAGGGAATTTATACTGACGAAGCAATGGTTGAAAAAATGTTGACGGTAATTCATGAATTGGAACCTTCGGGAGTCGGCGCACGTGATTTACAAGAATGTTTACTGCTTCAACTAAAACATAAAACACCAACTGAATATGTTGATTTAGCCATTGACATTATCGAAAATCAGTTTGATGCTTTTACAAAGAAACATTACGATAAG
Source organism: Flavobacterium movens (assembly GCF_039581425.1). NCBI lineage: Bacteria > Pseudomonadati > Bacteroidota > Flavobacteriia > Flavobacteriales > Flavobacteriaceae > Flavobacterium > Flavobacterium movens. The sequence goes on along the minus strand of NZ_JBCPXY010000013.1, from coordinate 14,037 downwards.
CTCTTGCAGAAATACAGCGTTTCTAACGAACAGCTAAAAAAAGCAATTCATGAAATTGAAAGATTAAACCCAAAACCGGGTGGCTCTTTTGCAGGAAACAATAAAGTTACAGAAAACATTGTTCCCGATTTTGCCATTAGAATTGTTGATGGCGAACTGGAACTAACTTTAAACGGAAGAAATGCTCCTTCCCTACACGTTTCTAAGGATTATCAGGAAATGATGCAGACGTACAAAGAATCTCGTGATAAATCGAGTGCGCAGAAAGATGCCGTTCAGTTCATCAAACAAAAACTAGATTCTGCTAAATGGTTTATTGATGCGATTAGACAACGTCAGGAAACACTTTTTGTAACGATGAATGCAATTATGCATTATCAGGAAGAATATTTCTTAGATGGCGACGAAACCAAACTAAAACCAATGATCTTAAAAGATATTGCTGATATGGTTGGTTTGGATATTTCGACGATTTCACGTGTGGCAAACAGCAAATATGTAGAAACACCATACGGAACTAAATTGATTAAAGAATTCTTCTCTGAAGCCATGAAAAATGATCAGGGAGAAGACGTTTCGACTTTAGAAATAAAAAAGATTCTTCAAAATACGATTGAAGAAGAAGATAAGAGAAAGCCGCTTCCAGACGATCAATTGGCTGAAATCTTAAAAGAGAAAGGATATCCTATCGCAAGAAGAACTATTGCAAAATATCGTGAACAATTAGATATTCCGGTTGCGAGAATGAGAAAGAAGATTTAAGATTTCTTTTAATTCTTATAAGAAAAAATATAAGTTCATTTAAATAGTAAACCCGACAGGTTTTAAAACCTGTCGGGTTTTGTTTTATAAAAATTTCAATAATTTCAGATACTAATCTTTTTTATGATTCAGCGAAATCGTAATCTGATTAACATAAATAATTTTCAACTTTGATTATCCTCGTACTTACTTCAAAAACAACAAACTGATTTTTATTATATTGCAATTAAAAAACAGAAAATGAAAATTTCAAAAAAAGTCAATTCATATCTATTACATTTACTCTACTTGTTCATGTACTTTGCAGTTTGTTTATGCATTACTATTATTTTTGACCTATATTCATCAAATACAAAAAGAATTGAAATTACGCCCGGTTATTTATTAGGATGCACACCTCTTCCAATTATCTATTGGATTATTTATACAGCATCAGGAACATTATCCAAAAAATTCAATTTGATTTATGATAAAAATGAAGAAGAAAAATTACTAAAAAACAATGCAACAACAACTGTTGAATAAAATACTCAGACAACTCTTTCTTCAATTCTTATAAAAAAACAAACCCGACAGACTCCAAAAACCTGTCGGGTTTACAACATATAAGTTTAATTATTTATACTGATCAGGCAGTATTTTTATCGTAAATAAATACACTTTCTTTTTATCACTATAACTATAATTCAGTGTATAATCGTTTTCTCTAAAAACCTGCAGTCCAGGATTTGCCTTTGCTGTGCTTAAAAGACTTTTTCTAATTTCTTCCTGAATTACACTAATCTCCGCAGTTTCTTTAGCCACTTTCATCAAGGTTAAATTATACTGAACAGTTCTTTCCTGTGGCAAAGTGACACTATCTAAACGAATTCCTTCCTGAATATTTAACGGACAGCTTTTATTATATTTTTCAACTAATTCTGTTATTTCGGTACTAACCTCATCCGCTTTTTCCGAAAGGAAAAACTGAAAATATGCCGCAACAGCCAAAGCAATTCCAATAATAACTAATAATAAAATGTTCTGTTTTTTTGTCTTTTGTTTTTCTTGCATCGCTTTTAATAATTGAAATAAAAATAAGATTATTTTTCCTCGTTTTTCTTCATTGCATTAAAATACGCTGCACGGCTAAGTGGTTCGTATTCTTCTGTTTCCCCAAGCATCACCAATTTATCGTTATCGGTTTTTCTAAAACTATAATTTGCTAAATTTCCAGTTCTGGTGCAAACTGCATGAACTTTAGTAACATATTCTGCTGTTGCCATCAAGCCTGGCATTGGCCCGAACGGATTTCCTTTAAAATCCATATCTAATCCTGCCACAATCACACGAATTCCCTGATTAGCCAAGTCGTTGCAAACTGTGATAATTTCATCATCAAAAAACTGAGCTTCATCAATACCGATCACATCACAGCCTTGCGCCAAAATCAGAATATTGGCAGCAGCAGGCACTGGAGTTGAGCGTATTTCGTTGGCATCGTGAGACACGACCATTTCGTCATGATAACGAGTATCAATAGCGGGTTTAAAGATTTCGACTCTTTGTTTGGCAAATTGGGCGCGTTTTAATCTTCGGATTAACTCTTCGGTTTTACCCGAAAACATTGATCCACAAATAACTTCAATCCAACCAAATTGTTCTTTGTGATTTACTGTATTTTCGAGAAACATTTTGTATTTTTCTACCTTTAAAAATGAATAGTTTTTATTACTTTGTACTGGCAATAAATTAATGTAAAAATGTACTGTTTTACATTTTTTCAAAAGTAGAAAATTTTTACCAAACCTTAGATTCGCGAAAGCGTATTAACAGAAATTAAAAATTATCTCTTGAATTTCCTTGAGAATAGAGACATTCAAACATTAAATACACAAAAATACCATATTCACTATAATTTCAACAGTTATGAAAAAAAAATTGGAAGCTGATTTAATCAGCATTGCGCATCGAATTTTAAAACTTAAAAACAAATCCGATATCAATCAATTGTATCTTGAAACTCAGAAATTATATGAGAAATTAGCGGTATTAAAATTTGTCGAAGAGAATTTCGACGCTGCAAAACCAACAATTGGACAAAATGATATTGTTTCTGAATTGGAAACGATTTTTGAAAAAGAAGATGCAATTCCAGCTATAATTGAACTTGAAGCTCCTGCTGAAGAAAAAGTTATTGCGCTTGAAGAATCTTACGAGCCTGAAATTTCAGAAGAAAAACCAGCAGAAGTTGTTGAAACTGCTGAACCAATTACTGAAGTTGAAGAATCAGTAATCGAAGAAACTGTTGAGCCAATCGTTGCTGAAGTTGAAGAACCAATTATTGAAGAAACTGTAGAACCAGTTGCTGAGAAAATAATTGAATCTGAAAAGGAAATAAAAAACCCTGTTGAAGAACTTTCTTTTACAACTATAAATGAATCAAAACCAATTCCAGATTTCAAACCTGCTTTCGAATTAGAAACAGAACCAATAAAAGAAGAAATCAAGGAGGAAATTAAGGAAGAAATTAAAGAAGAGCCAAAAGCTGCGAGTTCTACACAACCAACAATTTTATTTGAAGATTTTGGAATAAATTACGCCGATGCGCAATTTGTAAAAGTAGAAAGTTTTGAAGCTGTTCCGCCAGTAAAAGCTCCTTCTATTAGTGATTTTAAGGAAGAAAAAAAGGAAGAGAAAAAAGTGGAAACTGCTGTTCTTGATACTCCGGTTCAGCAAAAAGCAGTTAGCTTAAACGAAAAACTGGCAAGAGGTTTTCATATCGATTTAAACGACAGAATTGCCTTCACCAAAAATCTTTTTGGAAACAGCACAGAAGATTATAGCCGTGTTTTAAACCAATTAATGACTTTTGATTCTTATAGTGAAGCAAAAGATTTTATCGAAGACATGGTAAAACCAGACTATAATAATTGGGAAGGAAAAGACGATTACGCGGAACGCTTTATGGGAATTATCGAGAAAAAATTCTCATAAGTACATTTTCACATCTCACATTTTACATTTCACGAATAAAAAACTATGTCAAAATTATATATCGTTCCAACGCCAATTGGCAATCTTGAAGACATGACTTTTAGAGCCATTCGGGTTTTGAAAGAAGTCGATTTGATTTTGGCGGAAGACACGCGCACAAGCGGAAAACTCCTAAAGCATTTTGAGATTGGCACGCACATGCACAGCCATCACATGCATAACGAGCACAAAACCACCGAAAATTTAATTGCACGTTTGAAAGCTGGCGAAACTATCGCTTTGATTTCAGATGCTGGAACTCCCGCAATTTCAGATCCAGGGTTTTTATTAACTCGGGCTTGTGTAGAAAATAAAATCGAAGTAGAATGTCTTCCTGGCGCAACAGCTTTTGTTCCAGCGCTTGTAAACAGCGGACTTCCAAATGATAAATTTGTTTTTGAAGGTTTTCTACCTGATAAAAAAGGACGTCAGACCAGATTTTTAGTTTTAGCCGAAGAAACTCGAACAATGATTTTATACGTTTCTCCGCATAAACTCGTAAAGACTTTAGCAGAATTCGTGCAATATTTTGGAGAAGACAGACAAGTTTGCGTTTCGAGAGAATTATCAAAATTACATGAAGAAAATGTACGCGGAACGGCAAAAGAAGTTTTAGCACATTTCGAAAAAACAGCACCGCGAGGCGAAATCGTAGTTGTCGTTGCTGGAAAAACAATAACAAAAGAACCTAAGAAAAGTAAGTTTTCGAAGGACGAAGAATAAATATTCGCCACGAATTACACAAATTAGCACGAATTAAATTAGTGGAAATTCGTGAAATTCGTGGCAAAAAAATCAAATCATAATCATGAGCATTCAAGCCTTTTTAGAAAAAGTAAAACAAACTCCAACACAAATCACATTTCCAGAAACTATTGCAGTAATTGAAGAAAATTACAACTTTACACCAACTGCTTTTCAAAACGGAACACAACATAATGCTGCAGGCGAAAATTCAGGTTCTTGCAAATTATTTTCTTTCGCAAAACTGCAAAACTTAAGCAAGGAAGAAACTTTAGCTTGTTTTGGAGCTTTTTATTTTAAAGAAGTTTTAGGAGATCCAAACGGAACAAATCACCAAAACATTAGAAATTTCATCAACTTAGGTTGGGACGGAATTAAGTTCGAAGGAAATGCTTTAGAAGCGAAATAAAACAAAATATATTTCTGCCACAGATTAAATAGATTAACACAGATTAATATGAAAGTTGCCACGACCCGAGCGATAGCGAATAGGCGAAGCAATTACTCGAATTAGCACGAATTAAATTAGTGGAAATCGAGTAATTCGTGGCAAAAAAATAATCTTTTAAATCCTTTTAATCTGTGGCAAAAAAAATACCAATCAGATTAAACGATTTCACAAATCTGAAGTCTAAAATCTAAAATCTAAAATCAACCCATGCGTTGGACCTTAAAACCAAAACCTTCTGAAGAAAAAGTCAAACATTTGGCGCAAGCCTTAAATGTAGAAGATTTTGTCGCAACGCTTTTAATTCAGCGTGGTATTGAAACTTTTGAAGATGCCAAAAATTTCTTTCGTCCGTCTTTAGAGCATTTACACGATCCGTATTTGATGAAAGATATGGACAAAGCTGTTGCCAGAATCGGACAAGCCATTCAAAACGAAGAAAACATTCTAGTTTTTGGCGATTATGATGTTGACGGAACAACAGCAGTTTCTTTGGTTTCTTCTTATTTAAAATCACATTATCCTCATATTGCTACATATATTCCCGACCGTTACGACGAAGGTTACGGAATTTCATATAAAGGAATCGATTATGCAGACGATAACGGAATTTCTTTAATTATTGCTCTCGACTGCGGTATCAAATCTATTGATCATATCGCTTACGCGAAAGCGAGAAACATCGACTTTATTGTTTGTGATCACCACCGTCCTGGAGAATTTCTTCCAGATGCGGTTGCTGTTTTAGATCCTAAAAGAGAAGACTGTTCTTATCCTTACGATGAACTGTGTGGCTGCGGAGTTGGTTTTAAATTGATACAAGCTTTAGGTCAGAATCGAAATGAAACGATTGAAGATTTAGTTCCGTATCTAGATTTGGTAGCTACTGCAATTGCTGCAGATATTGTTCCGATAACAGGTGAAAATCGTGTATTGGCTTACTTCGGTTTGAAAGTCATCAACAGCGAACCTAGACCCGGAATTAAAGCTCTAGTTCATCAAGTAAAAAAGAAAATTTTAGATATTACCGATGTCGTATTTATTATTTCTCCTCGAATTAATGCCGCTGGAAGAATCAAACACGGAAATCATGCCGTCGAATTATTGACTGAATTTAATTTTGAGCAAGCACAGCAATTCGCTTCAGAAATTGAACAATACAACGCCGACCGAAAAGATTTAGACAAAAAAATTACCAAAGAAGCTTTTCAGCAAATTTTACAAAATAACGAAGAAGATCGTTTTTCTACAGTCGTTTTTCAGGAAGACTGGCACAAAGGCGTAATCGGAATCGTCGCTTCGAGATTAATAGAAACCTATTATCGTCCGACTTTGGTTTTCACAAAAAGTGGCGATAAATATGCCGCTTCAGCCCGATCTGTAAAAGGTTTTGATGTTTACAATGCACTCGATGCGTGTTCAGAACATTTGGAACAATTTGGAGGACACATGTATGCAGCAGGAATGACTTTAAAAGCTGAAAATTATCAGCTTTTTAAAGATGCGTTCGAAAAACAAGTCGAAACAACCATTCTTCCAGAAATGCGAACTCCAGAAATCGAAGTTGATGCCGAAATTAATTTCTCAGACATTACACCAAAACTAATTCGAATCTTAAAACAATTTGAACCTTTTGGCCCACAAAATATGACGCCTGTTTTTATGACCAGAGATTTAAAAGACACAGGCTATGCCAAAACTCTTGGTGCAGAAGAAGAACATTTAAGACTTTTCGTCAAACAATATAACTCCGACGGAATCGCCGCAATTGGATTTGGACTCGGAAAAAAATTAAACATAGCAAAAAATCAAAACCCGTTTCAGCTGGCGTATACAATTGCCGAAAATGAATGGAACGGTACAATTTCAACTCAGCTTATGCTGAAAGACATTAGAACAGATGGAAGAGATTAAATCAAAAAAGCCAGATCCGTATCAGGCGCTTCGTTATAGAGAATTCAACGTATTTTTATTATTGCGTTTTGCGATGGTTTTTGCCTGGTCAATGCAGTTTATTGTAATCGAATGGGAAGTTTATAGTTTAACTAAAAATCCGCTTTCGTTAGGAATTATTGGTTTAATGGAAGTTATCCCAGCTGTTGGAATGGCTTTATTTGCTGGACATATTGTCGATCAAAGAGAAAAGAAAGGATTATTAGTAATATGTATTTTAGGATTTTCAGTAATTAGTTTTGGCCTATTTTTGTTGACTTGGCCAAAAGTTGTTGGCGGTTGGTCTTCAAATGTAATCTTGTATTCAATTTACGCTTTAGTATTTTTTGGAGGATTGGTTCGTGCTTTTATGGGACCAACTATCTTTTCACTTTTATCCTTAATTATTCCTAAAAAAGTATATCCAAATGCCGCAACTTGGAGTAGTTCCGTTTGGCAGATTGGAGCCGTTATGGGACCGGCATTAGCAGGATTTTCAATCAACTGGATTGGCGTTCACTGGTCAATGTGTTTGGTTTTCGGATTCTCAATCCTTTCCTTAATTGCCTTATCGCAAATCAGTGCAAAACCAATCATCAATCCGAAGATTGGAGAATCAATAAAAGACAGCCTTACAGAAGGCTTAACATTTGTATTTAAAAACAAAATTGTTTTAGGCGCATTGTCTCTTGATATGATTGCTGTACTTTTTGGAGGCGCGGTAGCTTTATTACCCGTTTTTGCTCAAGACATTTTGAAAGTAGGTTCTGAAGGTTTCGGAATTTTAAGAGCTGCTCCTGCTGTGGGTGCTTTTATCACGATGATTGTTTCAGCTTATGTACCTTTATATAAAAATGCAGGTAAAAAACTTCTAATCGCCATATTTGTTTTCGGATTGTCGATTATCTTATTTGGGCTTTCCACTTATTTCTGGCTTTCCGTTTTCGCTTTATTCTTAAGCGGATTAGCTGATGGAATTTCAGTAGTTATCCGCCAGACGATTTTACAGCTTAAAACTCCTGATCATATGCGTGGACGTGTGGGAGCCGTAAATTCAATCTTTGTTGGATCATCTAACGAATTAGGTGCTTTTGAAAGTGGTGCTACTGCCAAATTGATGGGAGCAGTGACTTCTGTTGTTTTTGGAGGAAGTGTTACGCTCTTAACTGTAGTTTTCACTGCATTGAAATCACCTACCTTCAGAAATTTAGATTTAAAAAAAGATATGGACGATCATCATAAATTAGAATAGATGAAGTCATTTTTTCTTTCTTTATTTCTAATATTTTCCTTTTTCGCAAAAGGGCAAAATCTCTATATCAAAACTTACGGAAATGAAAAGAACAAGCCCATAATTTTCATTCACGGGGGACCAAGTGGCAACGCAACCTTATTTGAAGGAACAACGGCTCAAAAACTAGCCGATCAAGGCTTTTATGTTATCGCTTACGACCGAAGAGGCGAAGGAAGATCTACAGATCCTAATGCAAAATTTACTTACGAAGAAGCTTTTCAAGATCTGAATTCAATTTATACAAAATATCATTTAAAGAAAGCTGTTATTTTAGGCCATAGTTTTGGAGGTTTGGTGGCGACACTTTATACCCATAAATATCCGCAAAATGTAAGTGCATTGGTTTTGGCGGGCGCTTTATTTTCTCAACAGGAAACTTACGATCACATTTTAAATACGCTGAAGAAAAAGTACAGCAACGATTCTGAGCAATTAAAAAAAATAAGCATTGTTGAAAATCTTAATAAAAACTCAGCCGAATACAGAAAAGGATGTTATGAACTTGCTGGCGAAAACGGCTTTTTTAAAATGCCAAATCCAACAGCAGCATCTAAAAAATTATATGCCGATTATGAAGCTGGTGAATTTTATAAAACTAATATTAGAAATAAAAATGCTCCACTTCTCTTCTATCAAAACGAAAAGCAAAACAACATTGATAGTAGGCCTTTTTTAAAGAAAATCAAAACCGCTGGCGTTCCTATTTATGGAATTTACGGAAAAGATGATGGTATCTTTTCATTAGCTCAAATCAATTCGCTGAAGACAATAACTGGAGAAAAACATTTCGCTTTTCTTGACAATTGCTCGCATTATTTATTTGTAGACCAACAAGCAACATTTCTTTCTAAGCTAAAAAATTGGCTCAAATAATTTTGTTACGAGATAGAATTTCGTAAAAAAACAAAAACACAAGCACTTTATAAATAGCTAAAAATCAAACAGTCATATTGGTTTTTAGCTTTTTTTTATGCTTTTCTTAGTCAAGTATTAATACAAAGAGTGCGTATCTTTGTGGCCTAAAAAAATTGCCATGAAAGACATCGAGCAAATATACCGAAACGATTTTGGAATTTCATTTTATTGGAAAGAAGGCAACGAAATTATATCAGATAAAATCCAGTTGCTTTTTAAACAAATGGGATTTTATTTTTCAGTTGAGGAATTAAATGAATTTCACGATTTAATTGAAGACTGCGTAACAGACCATAACAACTACGATACACGTGGCGTAAAACGCGCCTTCGATAAATTTTTATTGAAAACACCATACGTTGCTATAGATTTAGAAATATCACCAATGGAATTAAACTCTATAAAAGACTTGGTAGATGGTTCTTTATTTCGACTTAATCTTAATGAATATATCTACGGTTCGGGTATGAACTAAAGCGTGCTCAAAAATATTTTTTTCAAAGTTTTATGATTTTTTTATTTAGAATTAATATAAATAATATTTATATTTGTTGAAATAAAAGGATTTACGATGAGAGAAATTGAGCAGATATATCATAACAACTTTGGAATAGCTTTTTACTGGAAAGATCACAATACTACGATTTCCGACAAAGTGCAATTGGTTTTTAAAGAAACTGGCTTTTATTTTACGGTTCAGGAATTAAATCATTTTTGCGATTTAATTGAAGACAGCATGATAGAAAACGCTTGTTGCGAAGCTTGCGAAATGAAATACTCCTGCCATAAGTTTTTATTGAAAACACCTTGCAATTCTATAGATCTGGCTGTAAACATGACCGAATTAAAATCGATTAAAGATTTGGTTGAAGGTTCTTTATTTAAAATTGAACTGGATGAATATGTTTATGGAGTTGGCATGAATTAAGAAACATTCTAAATATTTTAACAGCATTTTTTCATTATTGAAATATATTTTGATTCAATTCAAAAAAAAGTATATTTACAGCAATGAAAAAAGCTGCATTTCTACTTACCATAACCGTTCTGGCACTTCTTTTTGCCAGCTGCAATAATAAATCAGAGGAATACATTGATCCGCGTGGAACTGATTATGCGGGTTCAGAAAGTTGTATACAATGTCATAAAGTACAATCTGATATGGCGTTCAAAAGTTCGCATTTTAAAGCGACCGCTCCAGCAATTTTAGGAAATGTTTCGGGTGACTTCGACTCTAAAAATCATACTTTCATTTATGACAAAGAGACCAAATTGGTCATGGAAAAACGTGGAGACAGTTTGTATCAAGTCGTTTACAAAAATGGCAAAGAAACAGCCAAATACAAATTTGAAATTGTTTTTGGAACCAAACACGCTCAAACTTCAGTTTACTGGAAAGACAATAATACATACGAATTGCCAGTTTCTTTTTATCACTCTATAAACAATTGGGCAACAAGTCCAGGTTTTCCTGCCGACAAGCCTTATTTTGACCGAATGGTGGTAAAAGATTGCTATTCGTGCCACGCCTCAAATGCCAGCAGCCGAAGCGTGAATCAAAATTCTGAACAAAGAAATATGATGTCTATGGACGTTGAAGATATCATCAGAAAAGAAACAATTGTTTACGGAATTGACTGTGAACGCTGTCACGGTCCTGCAAAAAAACATGTTGAGTTTCATTTAAAAAATCCAAACGTAAAAGTTGCTAATAGTATTACGAGTTTCAAAACCTTAAACAGACAGCAAAAGCTAGATGCTTGCGCTTTATGTCACGCAGGAAATGATGGAATGAAATTAAAATCGCGTTTTGAATTTAAACATGGAGATAATTTATCAGAATTCTTTCGTGAGACTAAAAGTATTAATGATACCACAAATTTTGATGTTCATGGCAATCAATATCGATTAATGGCGCAAAGCAAATGTTTTATGAAAAGCGATAAAATGGATTGTATTACCTGTCATAATCCGCATGAAAATGCTTCCAAAAACATGGCTTCATATTCTAAAATCTGTATGAGTTGTCATCAAGGTTTAAAGCACAAAGAAACCACTTTAAAAACAATGCCAGAGAAGTTATTGGCGAGCAATTGTGTAGAATGCCACATGCCGAAAAAAGCATCTGGAGCAATTAAGTTTCAGCTTTCAAACAGTAAACAGCTTTCAGAATACATTTTGCGAACGCATAAAATCGGAATTTACCCAACGAGCGCAAAATAAAAATTTTGTTTTAATTTTTTTGACAAGGGACTTTGAATTAAGTTCAACAATAAGATTTGCCCTTTTCAACTTTTGACTTTCGACTAAACTACTTTTCGAATTTTTTAAGTTCGAATTTTTCGCCGTCAAAAACACCGTAAGTAAAATAGCCGATCCAATCGCCAAGATTGACATATTCGGAGTTTTCTCCAACCGGAATAATCATTGGTAAATGGCGGTGCCCGAAGATGAAATAATTATAATGTTTGGTTTCTAGTTTTCGTTTAGCATATAAAACCAGCCATTCGTTTTCTTCACCTAAAAACTTCACATCTTCGTCACCAGAAATCAGTTTGTTTTTTACAGATAAATATTGAGCCAAACTTACGCCAACATCTGGATGAAGCCAGCGGAAAAGCCATTTTGAAAACGGATTTGTAAATACCTTTTTCATTCTTTTATATCCTTTATCGCCAGGACCTTTTCCGTCTCCGTGACCAATCAGGAACGTTTTTCCGTTAAATGTAAACTCTTTGTTATCGTGATAAACCGGAATATTCAATTCGGTTTCAAAATAATCATTCATCCACAAATCATGATTTCCAACAAAAAAGTAGATTGGAATTCCGCTGTCGCGAATTTCAGCCAGTTTGCCTAAAATTCGAACAAAACCTTTCGGAACCACCGTTTTATATTCAAACCAAAAATCAAATAAATCTCCCAATAAAAAAATTGCTTCTGCATCTTCCTTAACCTCATCAAGCCAAGCCACGAATTTCTTTTCACGCGGTAAACTCAATTCTGGAGTTGGCGCACCAAAATGCTGATCTGAAGCAAAATATATTTTTTTCATTTAATGTGAGATGTGAATTGTGAGATGTAAGATGCGAAATGAAAAAGCAATTTACTTTTCACATTTCACTTTTAACTTTTTTACAAATTATCAGATGCGTACCATTCCGCAAAAGATGATTCTGTTTCCTGAAGTTTTAATGAGAAAAGAGAAATCCCTTCTGGAAGCCTTGCAACGATTCTATCTGCAAAATCAACCACCATATTTTCGCTTGTTGGCTGATAATCTACTAAGATAATGTGATGTCCGCGGTTTTTCAATTCATTTGCCAATTCGATATGCGGAGTTGTCTGATTGAAAACAGTTGCATGATCAAACTGATCGACGATTTCTTCTTTTACAATTTTCTTTAGATCAGAAAAGTCAATCACCATTCCGAACTTTACATTCGATCGGTCTGTAATTGGCGAACCAATAACCGTTACCGATAATTTATAACTGTGTCCGTGAACGTTCTTGCATTTTCCGTCGTAACCGTACAAAGCGTGACCGGTTTCGAAACTAAATTGTTTTGTAATTCTGATATTACTCATCGATTTTTAATTTTAAGCTTGCAAATTTACGAATTAATTGCCGTTTTTAGCTCTTTTTTTAGCACGAGTATACATCCACAAAGCAATTCCGCCCAAAACTAGAAACGGAATGAAAGATCCAATGACAACGCCAATTTGATAACCGCTGTCTGGAGCATCTTTAATTTTCTCTGCAATGTCAACTTTTTGGAATAAAGAAATGAGTTTCATTTTAAATTATATTTATTGATATTTTCTTTAGCCACTCCCGATAGCTATCGGGATAAAACAATTAATTGGATTATTTTAAAATCATTTTAATCCGTATAATCTGTGGCTAAATAATTATTTATTTATTAATTGTTTTCAAAACTATGTTAGACTTTACCCAAAATCAATGACTTATATCATGTCTATTTTTTAAACTGCAGCAAAGCATTTTTAGTAAATTCAGATAAAACCAATTTACCCGTAATGGCAGCACGTTCAAATAAAAGTGATTCCCATTGTTCAGTTCCTTCCCAAATAATTTTTTTCATTTGCAATAATGCTTCTGGGTTATACGAACTTAATCTTTTTGCAAAATCATCAATTTTAAGATCCAGACTAAAAGATTCGCAAACCACAGAGAAAAGTCCTTTTTGACTTGCCCATTCTGCCGATTTCCATTCATTTGCTGCCAATGTCATTTCTGTCATCGCAGTTTTACCTACTTTTCTGGAAACAGCTGGTTCGATAACAAAAGGTCCTATTCCAATTGCTAATTCTGATAATTTCACATCACTTTCAGGCGTAGCAAAAACATAATCACAAGCCGCAATAATGCCAACGCCACCACCAACTGCTTTTCCCTGGACACGTCCAATAATTAATTTATTACAATTACGCATCGCGTTAAGCAAATGAGCAAATCCCGAAAAGAACTCTGTACCCTGTTCTTCATTTTCAACTTGCAAAAGTTCATCAAAAGAAGCGCCAGAACAAAATGCTCTCACCCCTTCACTTTTCAGAATAATAACCGAAACATTTTCATCTCTGCTTAGCAAATTAATTTCTGCCGTGAGACGATCTAACAACTGACGCGGGAAAGAATTACTAGCTGGATGCCCAAACTCAATAGTTGCAATTGTATCCTGAAAAGAAGTTTCTAAACTGCCTTTTATACTTTCTGAACTCATAAAAATTACATTTAAAGGTAAAGTTACGCTTTTGAAAATAATTGATACGAAACTTCTGGAAATTTGTTTTTTGAGAATTAATTGTCTTTATTTGTTAACGCATTTGGGGGATTAGCTCATTTGGCTAGAGCGTCCCGATGAAAAATCGGGAAGATGATAGTTCGAATTCTATTTCTCAACAA